>JBCDKO010000279.1:0-5307 GCA_038746525.1 Bacteroidota bacterium | reverse complement strand
CCATCATGCCGTGGAACATCTGCAAGCCTATCTAGACGAGTATTGTTACCGATTTAACCGCCATCTGATGAAGGGTAAAATATTTGACCGTCTGATGGATAGAATGGTGGCTCATAGCCCGGTCTACTGCAAAAACTTGACTATTTACTAAGTGCCTACTTCAAAAAATATATTTATTAATGTTCTGAGGATAAGATTTAAAGTCGTTAAGTGCAATTATTTTATAATTTAAATTTTAGAACAATGAAAGAATTGAAATTAGAGCAAATGGAACGGATTACAGGTGGAAGTAGTAGGCTTGAATGTGGGGTAGCGACGGTTGGGTTAGTTATCGCTTATGGTGGGCTTTTTGTAGCAACCGGTGGACTTGGATTAGCTTTTGCCGCGGCTGGAGCAATAATCGCACCAACTAGTTGGGGGTTGACCTGTTTTGGAAGTAGCACAAGAAATAACAACTATGCTGTGATAGCACAGCCGCGACTTCAGTAATTATATCATATGTATTGCGGAATGTGGTCAATACTATCTCATTTTGAATATGGAAAAACTTATTAAAAAAGACTTTTTAAGCATTGGATTTGTAACTTGTATAATTATGCTAGGATCAAGTCTTGCGGTTCTTGTCTATGATTATCAATTTCCCGAAGTAGGACTAATTAATAGTTCTTTGGGTCTCTTACTTACATGTTGTACTTTTTTTATGACCAGTATTGTTTTCTATATTGAGTTAATAAAAAAGAGAAAAGAACAAGTTAAGTAATCGTTTTAATTATTATTTGAGGCCATTCTAAAGTATGGTCTCATTTTCACAAAATTGAGATCAACTTAGATTCTTTTTATGAAAAAAAAATCTTATTACATATTATTTTCAGTCTTAGTATCATTATCAATATCGACAGCATTTCTACATAAATATTTCTTGATTACAGATGAATTATTTAAGAGGCATTGGAACAATCAATTAAGCACCTCTAAAATAGAAGATATTCTAGAAGTTACAAACGAGTATTCATGGATAAGTTTCGTGATTATTCCTATTTTCTATATAATCAAGATAAACCTTATTAGCGTGTGGATTCTCAGTGCTACAATACTTTTGGGTTATAAAAACACTTTTCAAGAAATATTTTGCGCTGTATTAATTGCGGAGTTTGTTTGGCTGATTCCATCATTTGTGACCCTTATCTGGTTTGGTTTCATTGACACAAATTACAACCTAATTGATGTACAATATTTCAAACCCTTATCTCTCCTTAACCTTTTTGACCTCTCAGAAGTGGAGACTTGGTTGATTTTTCCATTGCAAGCTTTTAATCTATTTGAGGTAGTCTATATGTTCATATTGGCTATTGGCATCAAGAGAATTTTGAAAAAGGACTATAATACTGCTTTGAATTTCACAATACCAGTTTATGGAACAGCTCTTATAACATGGATAGCATTAATTACTTTTTTGAGTATTAATCTAAGCACTTAGATGAAAAGAAAAACACTCGTCACTCTTGGATTTTTACTGATATTAGTCATTGCATGGCTGGGATATACAGGTATAAAAAAGCTTGATAAAAATAGGAGGATCCAGAATATCCAAGACGATCTTTCAAAAATATTGAATCAACTCGGTCAGACTAAAATTGATACTACAATTTTCACAATACTTATCTTTTTCAACAGTCAATGTGAGTACTGTGAGCTAGAGGTTCATAAGATTCATGAGAACATTGATTTGTTTGATAAGGATCAATTATTATTTTGTTCATTCGAACCAGAAAATGAAGCAATTACGTTTTTAGAAAAATATAGCCTTTCACAGTTTTATATCATATCGAATCCAGAAAAAGTAATGTCTACATTTACTGGTGGTGTGCCACAGACGCTAATCTATAGGAATGGTAAATTGACTCGCCATTTTAGAGGTGGAGTACAAATAGACGCCATTTTAGAAGCCCTGAGAAAAGAGTGAATATCATTAAGCTTAATAAAAAATTCATCTTTCAGCACGGTCAATCTGATTGTGGACCAGCGTGTCTCGCTTCCGTTATCCGTTTTCATGGAGGTAGCTTGTCCTTAGATGAAATTAGACGTATTACAGGAACCACTAAAACTGGAACGAAACTATTAGGACTCTTTCAAGGGGCAAAACAATTAGGTTTTGATGCATTTGGGTTAGAGGCTGAAGGAATTGATAGTCTTAAAGAACTTAATCATCCGGCTGTACTTCATGTTATTTTAGAAAATAGATTACAACACTATTTAGTATTCTATGGATTTGAAAATGATTTGCTCATAATAGGTGATCCCGAAAAGGGAGTTAGTTTATGGAGCAAAGAGCAACTATCTAAAATTTGGAAAAGTAAATCTTTACTTACGCTTACTCCCAACCAAAATTTCAATAAGCTCCCAAAAAAAACAGTTAAATACGCGCAAATTATCGATTGGATCAAAGAAGACTTCAATATTCTTTTGGCTTCTCTTTTTTTAGGCATTTTGATTGCATCATTTTCTCTTGCCACATCCATTTTCTCTCAAAAACTCATTGATGTGATTTTGCCGACTAAAGAAATCACCAAACTTATTATTGGTTTGATCTTGATAGGGATAGTTCTTCTTGTAAGAATAGGATTAGGCTTTGTTCGCTCTACATTTTTGATCACACAAAGTAGGGATTTTAATAACCGAATGATTAACTCATACCTCAACTTATTGCTCCACTTACCAAAACCATTTTTTAACTCAAAGAAAATTGGTGAGATGATCGCACGAATGAATGATACCAGCAGAATTCAAGTGGTAGTAAGCAATCTCGCAGGAAATATGCTGATCGAAAGCTTGGTTTTAATTGCATCCTTGGTAGGAATCTTTATTTATTCTTGGCAGGTAGGAATTATTGTTTTATTGTATATACCAATATACATAGTCATTTTATATAGATTGAATCAACCAATTATCACTGCACAAAAAGATGTGATGAGTAAAAATGCATTAAATGAAAGCAACTACATTGATGTTATTAGTGGTGTTTCAGAAATTAAGGCTACTGGAACAACAGATCTTTTTAAAAAAACAACTAACCTATTCTATCAAGTTTATCAAAGCAGCATTTTCAACCTTGGCAAGATTCAAATCAAATTTGGATTACAAACAGACCTTGCAGGAATATTATTGAACCTATCTGTTATTTCATTTTCCTCATATCTAGTTATCACAGATCAACTTTTACTTGGTGTAATGATGGCTATTTTATCTCTAGGAGGTACAATCGGACCATCACTGACTAGCTTAGCACTATTTAACACTCAATTACAAGAAGCTAAAGTAGCTTTTAATCGTATAGAAGAATTTACCACATTAGAAACAGAAAAAATGGAAGGTGAATCAATCAGCCAAATAGAATCTCTAGAAATTACCAATCTATCTTTCAACTTTCCCGGATCACTACCATTACTTAAACGCATCAATCTTAAAATTGACCAGGGAAGAATCATAACCTTACTGGGAGAAAGCGGCACTGGTAAAAGTACTATTCTCCAACTTCTTCAATGCTTTTATGAACCAGTCTCTGGAAATATTTTAGCGAATAATTTGAATATTCGGACTCTTGAACTAAGATCCTATCGAAAAGAAATCGGAGTTGTCCCACAGGACATCAAGGTTTTTAACAATTATCTACTCTTCAATATTGCTCTGTCAGAAGACCCTAAAAAATTGAAACAAGTCCCTCAGTGGTGTCGGGAAAATGGATTCGATCAATTCTTTTCTAAATTTCCACAAGGATATATGACTTTACTTGGTGAGGAAGGTGTTAACATATCTGGAGGACAAAAGCAATTAGTCGGACTAGCAAGAGCATTGTATAGAAACCCTTCCGTAGTATTAATTGATGAAGGAACTTCCGCGATGGACAGAAAAACGGAACAGTTTATCCTGAACATGATCCGGAGAATCAAGAAGGATAAAGCAATTCTAATGGTAACTCATCGAATGAAAGTAGCTCAAGAATCTGATTATGTGTATTTTCTTGAAAATGGAGAAATTATTCGAGAAGGTAAACCAACTGAGCTCCAATCTATTTTTGAAACTCCTTACCTTAATGAATAGCTCCAATCGAGTAGACGTCTGCTATAAGCTCATGGTGCACCTCTTAAACTACCCAGCGTATGGATCGTGTACTAGTCGGTTCACTGATTCTGAGGACGAAATTTCAGGTAATGATCCAAGCGTGGACACGTCCCCTCGCCTTCTTAGCCTGAAAAGTGTGATCGTAAATCCCAAGTATGAGTCCTCCCAATAAGGTTGATTTGATGGACATCTGTACCAGAGGGTGAGGCTAAAAACCTGGGATACCTTTCTATATTAGATATTTGTGAGTTATTAAATGCAATTGCCCTGATAATAAAATAAAGTTTTTGTTTTTATCTAATTGTAATGCGCAGCTTTACATTAAACAATAACGTTGTTTAGGCCATGATTGAAAGTTTTCGAAGTAAGCCTCTTAGGTTATTCTTTGAAAAAATGATTCATCGAAAATTAAACCGGATCATGTAGTAATTGTAAGAAGAATATTATCAAGGTTGGATGCTACTGTCGAGCTTAAAGATATGAATGCTCCTGGTCTGAAACTCCATCCTTTGAAAGGAGATAGAAAGGGAGAGTGGGCAGTTATCGTGAAAAAGAACCGGAGAGTAATTTTCAAAATAGAGAATAGAAAAGTTTTTGATGTTGATTATGAAGATTATCACTAAATATGGAAAGAAAAATGAAGCATGTACATCCGGGAGAGATTATACGATATGATTACCTGGAGCCTTTAGGCCTTACTATTGGAGATTTAGCCGGCTCTTTAGGTGTAACCAGGCCTACACTATCTGCAAGTTATTAATGGAAGGCCTGCTGTAAGTCCGGAAATGGCATTACGCTAAGCGAGAGCATTTGATACAACGTCTGATCTATGGTTAGGAATGCAGAAAAGCTATGACCTATATCAGGCAAAATTGAAATTTAATCCTGATGGGATTGTGAAACAGGTTTATAAACCTGAATTAGTATCACAAAACGAAAAGCTATAAATAATATAACTTTGATTCTTTGAAATTCGCCTTTTGGCCTAACGCTTTCGTTACTTAAAATTTCAAAAGCCTCATTTACGCCTGGTAAACTACGTTTTTGAAATTTCAAAAGCCTCGATTTGAACCAAAAATCCAGTTTTGCAAAGGATTCTAATATTTAACCATCCTTAATCAGGAAGTTTTTGATCGCTCGTTCTGAGGATTAATCCTTGTAATCAAGATCACAAAACGGCACTGACTG
>JBCDKO010000278.1:0-5339 GCA_038746525.1 Bacteroidota bacterium | reverse complement strand
GTTTAACTGACGATATCCCCCTACATCCAGACTACTGGCCTGCTTCGGAGTAACAAAATAAAAAACCAGACTATCGCCGTCCGGATCGAAAGCCGCAGGATCATGTTCAAAAATAACTCCAACCACTCCTTGGTCTATTGGTGGTGAAGTGAAAAATGGGGTACTGTTGGAAATAAGTGGATCTACTCTTAGTAATGTCTCTACCTGGAAAGCAGTGCCACTAGACTCTGAGATGTTTTGAATGTCTCTATTCCTGTAAATTTCAGTGTAACTTACCAAATAAACAGATCCAGCGGCATATGTTTTTGGAGGTAATGTAAACTCCCATCTTTCTATAAAATCGCCTGGTTCTCCAATTATTTCAGGTTCCTGCCAAGGAATAGCCTCATTTTCACCTCCAAAAGTTGTTCCGTCACCGAAATCAAAAATTCCGTTCCCAAACAAAACATTTGGTGGTTCTGAATCTCTATAACCAATAAAAGTGAAACTGTAAGTATTCCCACTAATTTGCCTCGCAATGATTTCTCCTGCCCTTATATGTGAAGCATCAGATGATAGAAACTTGATTAATAAACAGATACTTATTAATATCCTGAGAAATTCCATGAAAAAAATCTACGATTACAGTAAATCTAAGATGCTTTTCTTAATAAAAAGGTATTTTCAAGAAGAATAAAAATAGCTTAATGTAAACAAAAATGAATATAATATCTTACCAGGACGATTTTAAGAAACCTTATTTAGAATAATTCGAAACAAGGATTTTGGATTGTTAGACAATCGTTCTAAAGTTACTTTTGGCCAATAACAAATAATTTTTGAGTGTTGATGGGTTGGGTAAAACAATTATTTACAAGTAGTATAGGAAGAAAATTTGCGATGGCATTATCAGCGCTCTTCCTGATTGTATTTCTTTTTCAGCATTTTATAATAAATTTTACTTCTACGATTAGTGAAGAAACTTTTAACCAGTTATCTCATTTCATGGGTACTAATCCAATAGTTCAATTTGTACTACAGCCAATATTGATGTTTGGTGTTACTTTTCATTTTGTCATGGGTTTCGTTTTGGAATTTAAAAACAAATCAGCAAGAGGTGAAGTTAAATACTATGCATATAAAGGTAATGCCAATGCTTCCTGGTTTTCAAGAAATATGATTTGGAGTGGTTTATTTATTCTTTTTTTTCTAGGATTTCATTTTTATGATTTTTGGATTCCGGAAATGAATTATAAATATATTCAATTTAATCCTGAGGATCCTGATCGATATTATGAGGAAGTAGTACATATATTTGAAAATCCGATAAGAGTAGGTATTTACTCTCTTTCTTTTGTATTTTTATCATTACATCTTTTACATGGATTTCAATCCGCCTTTCTCTCAATAGGAGCAAGACATCCAAAATATTTACCAGCAGTTCAGCAGTTAGGAAGGCTTTACGCTATTTTGGTTCCTGTTGGGTACATTTATATTGCTTTATATCATTTTATAGTTCATTAATAAATAGTAAGGTTATGTCAATTTTAGATTTAGAAATAGAGAAAAAGAAAAAGGCCTTAGATTCAAAAATTCCGGGAGGGCCTTTATCAGATAAATGGACTAATCACAAGAATAATATTAGGTTAGTTAACCCAGCCAATAAGAGATTAATTGACGTGATTGTCGTTGGTACTGGATTAGCTGGTGGTTCCGCTTGCGCAACCTTGGCCGAACTTGGGTATAACGTAAAAGCTTTTTGTTATCAGGATTCTCCAAGAAGAGCTCATTCCATTGCGGCGCAGGGAGGTATTAATGCAGCTAAGAATTACCAAGGAGACGGTGACTCTACGTACAGGTTATTTTACGATACAATCAAGGGCGGCGATTATAGATCTAGAGAGGCTAATGTTTATCGCTTAGCAGAAGTATCAACCAATATCATTGACCAGTGTGTCGCTCAAGGTGTTCCTTTTGCACGAGATTATGGTGGTCTTTTAGATAATCGGTCTTTTGGTGGTGTACAAGTATCAAGAACCTTTTATGCAAAGGGCCAAACTGGTCAACAATTACTTTTAGGTTGCTATTCAGCAATGTCCCGGCAAATTGGAAAAGGTAAAATTAAAATGTACAATCGCCATGAAATGATGGAGTTGGTGATTGTGAATGGAAAAGCTCGAGGAATCATTGCCAGAAATATGATTACCGGAGAAATCGAAAGGCACTCGGCGCATGCAGTAGTAATTGCAACCGGTGGCTATGGGAATGTATTTTATCTTTCGACAAATGCAATGGGGTGCAATGTTTCTGCCGCCTGGAAAATACATAAACAAGGAGCTTACTTTGCCAATCCATGCTATACACAAATTCATCCAACCTGTAACCCACAACATGGAGAGCAACAATCCAAATTAACTCTGATGTCAGAATCCTTAAGGAACGACGGAAGAATTTGGGTTCCTAAGAACACTGAAGACGCTGAAGCAATTCGTATGGGGAGACTTAAGCCCACACAAATCAAAGAAGAGGACAGAGATTACTATCTGGAGAGAAGATATCCATCCTTTGGAAACTTAACACCTCGTGATGTCGCTTCCCGTGCAGCAAAAGAAAGGTGCGATAAAGGGCATGGTATCGTTAATAATGCTACGAATGAGGGAGTATTTTTAGACTTTGAAGCAGCAATCATGCGATATGGTGAGGAACAAACTCACATCAAAGGAATACATCGCCCAACCAAAGAGAAAATCCGCGAACTTGGCGAAAAAATTGTAGAAGCAAAATATGGAAACCTTTTTGAGATGTACGAGAACATCACTGGTGATGATCCATATAAGACGCCAATGAAAATTTATCCTGCCGTTCATTACACTATGGGTGGTGTATGGGTTGATTACAATTTAATGACGTCTATCCACGGATGTTATGCGATTGGCGAAGCAAACTTTTCTGATCACGGAGCTAATAGATTAGGTGCCTCGGCCTTAATGCAAGGATTGGCAGATGGCTATTTTGTTCTTCCTTATACAATCGGTGACTATTTAGCAGATGATATTAGGACAGGTGAAATACCTACTGATACGAAAGAATTTGATGAAGCAGAAGAGAACGTAAGAGAACGAATTGATTTTTTCCTTAACAATAGAGGTCAACATTCTGTTGATTATTTTCACAGAAGACTTGGTAAAGTTATGTGGAACAACGTAGGTATGTCTAGAAATGAAGAAGATTTAATTACCGCCATAGTTGAGATAAAAAAATTGAGAGAACAATTTTGGAGAGAGGTGAGTGTACCAGGTAAGAGTGATTGTATCAATAGTGAGCTTGAAAAAGCAGGTCGTGTTGCAGATTTTCTTGAGTTAGGTGAATTATTTGCTCGTGATGCTCTAGAAAGAAATGAATCTTGCGGAGGCCATTTTAGGGAAGAATATCAAACTGAAGAGGGTGAGGCTATGAGAGATGATGAAAATCATGCTTACGTAGCCGCTTGGGAGTATACAGGAGAACCATCAAAAGCCAAATTACATAAAGAAAAACTTGTATTTGAGAACATAGAGCTAAAAACCAGATCATACAAATAAAGTGAAATGACTAAAGAGGGAATGAATTTGACATTGAAAATCTGGAGACAGAAAGGTCCAGATGCGAAAGGAAAAATGCAGACATACAAAGTTTCAAATATATCACCTGATAGTTCTTTCTTAGAAATGATGGATATTTTGAACGAACAACTGATAAATGAAAGAAAAGAACCTGTAGAATTTGATCATGACTGCAGAGAAGGTATTTGTGGTACCTGTTCAATGTTCATTAATGGTGAAGCTCATGGACCTGGTAGGCGAATAACCACATGTCAGCTCCACATGAGAAAATTTAACGATGGTGACACTATCACAATAGAACCATGGAGAGCAAAAGCATTTCCGGTCCTAAAAGACTTAATAGTTGATAGAAGCGCATTTGATCGAATTATGTCAACTGGTGGTTTCATCAGCGTAAATACTTCTGGAAATACCCAAGATGCTAATGCTATCCCAATTAATAAATATGATGCAGATAAGGCCATGGATGCTGCCTCCTGCATAGGTTGTGGAGCTTGCGCCGCAACATGCAAGAACGCTTCTGCTATGCTTTTTGTCTCTGCTAAAATATCCCAACTGGCCTTACTTCCCCAAGGAAGAGTTGAGGCAAAGCAAAGAGCTCAAAATATGGTAAAGCAGATGGATGAAGAAGGGTTTGGTAATTGTACCAACACAGGGGCCTGCGAAGTAGAATGCCCAAAAGGGATTTCCTTGGATAACATTGCCAGGATGAATAGAGAATACTTAAAAAGTGGTGTGAGCTAACACAAATTATCAACTTTTAAGAATATCTAGTGCGGTGATTTATCAGTTAGTGTCTCTTAGAAAATAGTATTTTTTTAAAAGAAACGATGTCTGTAGCTTATAAAGCATACTTTTAGGGTTTCGATGCACAAATAGGGATTGAACCTATTTTAAAGCTTTTAATGAAAATGCAATAAAACAACAAAGTCGCATTCAATTCATCTGAATTTTTTAAAAATTGATCAGTCAATCCCAAAGTATAAAATAGATTCAATTCATTCTTTTCCTAAAAAACTATACTGCATTTATCAGTAAACGTTTTTTTGTTTGAAATTTTTGGAAAAGGACAGCTCACCTGGTTGCGTAAATTCTTCCCCTTTTCTCATGGGATTCCTTCCCATGATACCTTGGGTAGGCTTTCTGCCCGCCTAGATCACGCTCGCTTCGAGCAGTGTTTTCGAGAATGGATCAATGAACTTCACCCACTCACACACGGAGAAGTCATCGCCTTTGATGGTAAACGTATGTGGGGTTCCTATGACCTTCAAGACCGCAAATCAGCCATTCACATGGTCTTCGCTTATGCAAGTGAACAACGTCTATGCCTGGGACAGTTAGCCACAGAAGAGAAAAGTAATGAGATCACCGCTATTCCCAAGCTGTTGGATACCTTGACCCTGGAAGGAGCCACCATTACCATTGATGCCATGGGTGGTCAAAAAGGCATCTCCAAGAAAATAGTCGCCAAACGAGCCGATGACCTCTTACAGGTAAAAAACCATCAAAAAGGTCTTTTAGCGCAAATAGAGAAGGTTTTTAGCCTCACCCCTGGAACAGAGGTCCATCAAACCCAGGAACTAGATCATGGGCGAGTGGAACAAAGAACCTGTACGGTTATCGAGGACCTCACCTTGCTGGATGACGACCAGGGATGGCCGGGTTTAGCCACCCTCATTCGTATAGAAGCCCGGAGAATGGAGAAACCAACCGGCAAAACCACCACCTCAACCCGATACTACATCAGCAGTAAAAAAG
>JBCDKO010000277.1:0-5393 GCA_038746525.1 Bacteroidota bacterium | reverse complement strand
AGCTTTTGTAAAAAAGAGAAGAGGATGGAAATTTATGCTTACTTGTATCATGCCTGATCCTATTCATTGAATTTTCAGAACCAAGCCAAACAATCCTGATGATTTACTCAGGGATTTGAAGACTTCTACATCAAAAGAGATGCAGCTTTTGATACCAGACCCACCTTCGGGAACGTCGCAAAGAGTGGCTGAGAGGGATGATGGAGCTTGCAGGTAAGAAAACCAGCAATGTGCAGGGTAGACCATTTTGGCAGCAGTATCACAAACCAATGGGACGTTGGAGTGCTTAAGTAATGGATCAAAAAGTAGCATACATCCCTCAGCATCCTATTGAGGCTGGCTTTGTCAATGAACTAGCACATTGTAAATAGTGTAGTGCGATTGCTTATGCCGGTGGAAAAGGAGTGATAGGAATTGATTTTGTTTACAATATGGTCACAAGCTACAAGCACGAGACAGCATAGGGAAATCCGTCAATAGTATTTTTATTTCGATGAAAAGAGCAGAAGCAAGTCAAAATAAAACTTTGCTTCGTCCGGCCCATTACACCCCAGTATTTTTATTTTCCTTCTGCATTTACCTCTACTTGCGTGAAAGTTGTTAACAGATGGAAGCGATTGATTCTTGGATTCTTATTCTGGAACAAGTCAAAAACCTGGTTTATCTATGGTCAGATCTTATGAGCATGTATCTGAAACGAAGATTTTGACCATTGTTTGAGTATTCTCTAAAATACATTTTGAAGGAGGTGGGTGTTTTATCGTAAACCACATATGTAATATCATTATCGTCATTTTTGTCTGTACTTTCTCCCTCGAGTGACCCAAGCACAATGTAAGACGAGGTCTCCACTGAAGGGAATGATACGGTAACGAATTCATCATCACCAGAAGTATTGGGTGAGGAGAGTTCTCCTATATCTCCTATAAAATATGATCCTACGTAAAGAAAACCCAGCTGAGCAGCTAAATCATCTATCTGGGTTTGCAAATTCTGTACTTCTTGATCCAGTTGCTCTTTATTCACTGCATCCTTGGAAGCAGACCCATTTTCCATATTTGTTATTCTATAATTTCCCATAGGCAAGTCTCCTGTCATTGCCTCATTGCCATCTCGATCTAAATTGTCTTCATCTACATCATCCAACTGCCCCTTATTTACCGCATCATTCGCTTCGGTGCCGTCTGCCAGGTTGATGATTTTATTGGTTGCCATATCTATATTGAACTTAGCAGGTGTGGGGATCAGTCGCACCCAGCAACAATCAGTGGATGTGCTGTCAAAATAATCAAAGGCTTTCTGTGTAGAATTGTAGATAATTAATCCGTTGGCAGGAGAAACATCGGTTTTTTTTATATTATTTCTTTCCTCTTCTGTCAGCCTGGGGATCAGCATTCCTTTATTGTTTTCAGGTGGCTGCACGTGTAAAACCGTGCTTGGATCCGGCTTCGTAATGCCTATACCGACCCCACTTTGTGAAAAACCAGGCTTCAATGTCAAAAACAACCCGATAAATAGTGATAAACAGATAAACTTCATGTTCAGTAAATTGAGATTTAACAAAAATTTTATCCTTTTCGCAGGTTGGTTTTCTTGGGTAGGCTTGGTGATTATTATTAGCTGTCACGTAACAGTGGCTGAATTATTGGAATAGGGTGTTGGCCTACTCGTAAATCATTCTTTCACAAACATAAAATGGATAAAAAACATACCCTTTTGATGTGATCGACACCTTTATCCGAGAGTTTAAAGATAGAAAGGCATTTGCTATATAAGTCTGCAAAGTTATGGAATTCTTGTTGCAAATTATTCCTTTGAAGGTACGAGCTACAAGCTTGCACCGGCAGAGGAAATAAACTCTGCGCCAACAGGTGACAGAGTAGCCTGCTAATCTTCCGAAAGTGGAGAATGCTCAAACTGCTTCCAAAATTCCTTGTTCGTCCAATCCGGAATCTCCTCATTTCTCCATTCTAAAGCATCAAAAGGATAGCTTTCTGGTAGTGCCACATAGATCAGATAGCCTTTAAAATCAAATGCAAACTTCTTTTCATGATAAGAATAAAAGGCTTTGCGCTTTGCATAATCTCTACCTAAAAGCATTTGATATTTCCTTTGCTTTACGTCTACTACGACAGCTGTATTTTGTTGACGATCCCAAAAACGTATTCCCAATAGAGATTGACCGTCAGGTGAAATAGCCTTTATGTCTGTATTGCGGGCGATCTTGACAGAATCTTTCAGGCTACCCCAAGGAGCTACATAAATGTCCTTGTTGCTAAACCCATCATATCCGTCTTTCCTACCGATAGTAAAAAAAAGCTGATCACCAATTAGATAACTGTCCGAACAGTGGGTACAGGGTATGTACTGTTTACCGACCTTTCCTTTTTCTATTTCACTTAGATCATAGACCATGATGCGATTGTCCTGTTCGGGGTTGTAATAGTCAGACAACGTATTGAGCGTATTTACTAAAAGGTATCTACCGTCAGCACTAAAGGAGGAATGAATTTTTTTGTCTGCATTGTAGATGCTATCTAGAAAATAATCTTTCCCTTCATATTGTAAAAAGAGGTTTTGATAGTAAATTTTATAATCATCATTCATATAACCGACGGTATACATCCATGTATTGTTAATCTCATTTTTCAATCTCAAGAAGCCAGTAGACCAGTTTGAATTTTTTATAGGAGACTTAAATTCAACTTCATTAATAATTACTCTTTGTCTTAATTTTTCATTCAGAATATAAATTTCAAATTCAGGAGTAAATCGATCCTTTGGTTTATAGTAGGTATAGTACGAATTAGTCTTTCCTAAAAGCCTTCCTGCCTGATATTTAATTGATACAATTGTTTCTGTCGATCTTGTAATCATTTGACCAAAGAGACAACTACAAGATAAGTAAAACACTATAGGAATCATTTTCATAAGAAATATCAATTTGTATATTCAAACCACTTAAGTCTCTGCTGTGCTCCTCTTCGATCTACATTCCGGCATAAAGGAGCTTCATTTTCTCTAGCCCCTGTTCCACATTCTAAAACTCTAGGCACTTTGTCTATGCTTTGATCGGTAAAAGAAAGACCCCATTTTTCCTCTGGATCCTCCCCTTCTTCCTTTCCAATATTTATCAACCCACCGGGAGTAATCATCATTACATGACCGCTTGATCCATTTGAGTTGAGCATAGCGCCAAAAACAATGCCTCCGTTGTCCGCTTTGTCCTGAAGTCGCTTAAAATATACTTCCCAACCTTCGTCATTTTTTTTCTTAATTTCCTTAAATCTAACATCTAGTTCAAGTTTGGTACTGATCACATCAAAATCTAATTTCATGTTTTTTGCCCTTCCCGGATTGGTAATATGTCCTTTCACATAACTTTCCTGAAAAGCATCTTTGGGATCGTAAAAGGCGCTGCCTTCTTCTGGAAATAATGTTGGGTCTTCCTTCATTATCAACAATGCAGAACGGATGCAAAAACAATTAGCCGAGTGAATGGCTTTTGATTGATTCGAGCTAGCAACTGTACTTCGGGAGATGAAGATGTTAGATGCTACAAAAGCAAATTTGATAAACAAGATATAGCTACAACCTATGATGTAGGTCGATACCTTTGGGCAAATTTATTCTACATAAATAGCTTCAACTGCATCATCCCTAACCCATCCTGAGGTTTTAACCTTAACTCCATAAAATACTACATAGTACCAATCTTCTTTCCTGTAGAGTACCTTTGCCTGATCTCCTGAGATAATAAAGGCTTTTTGTCGCGTCGACTCGTCAGGTAGAGTATGAAAATACACTTTTTCATTAAGAGCTTTTATTTTGTAAGGCAATGGATTAGGACCTTCTCTTAAATAAAGAGGTACAAAGTCAAAAATAATTTCTTTATCTAGCTTTCTCTTCTGTTTCAAAAACTCCTGATAAATG
Organism: Bacteroidota bacterium; assembly: GCA_038746525.1. Taxonomy (GTDB): domain Bacteria; phylum Bacteroidota; class Bacteroidia; order Cytophagales; family Cyclobacteriaceae; genus Ekhidna. The sequence goes on along the minus strand of JBCDKO010000277.1, from coordinate 1,460 downwards.
GTCGTAGGGAGTTGATCTATCTTATTGAAAACATTATATCCACTGTTATTAATTAACCCAAATGTGCTTTCGTCAAGATCATACGACTGTTGAAGTACGTTATTTAAACTGATCTTTACAGAATCAGGGCCATACTTTTCTAACAGATCAAAATCAATATCATCCTCAAAAATAGAAGTGTACATATCTCCATCTAAGCCAAGTAATTGAATTGGTATGGTTTTATCATCATTACTCATTCTTGAAAGTATCAAATGTCGTTTTCTAACTGATATTTCCCCTGATGAATATCGATAAATATTGTATTTACTATGTCCTTCATGATATAGAAAAAAATCATGATCTTCATCATCATTCCATTGCCAAAAGCCCTGTAATATCTCAAAATCATTCTGATTTTGAGAATTAGCTAAATAGTAGGAAGTAAAAAGAAATAAAATGCATAAAGGTTTAATTGCCGAGTTTTTCATATGCTTTTGTAGTGTAATCTTTTCTCTTTGTAATATCATTAGGAGGATCTCCATTTATAGTCTCTGATACATCTTCTACAGCAGAAATCCCTTTATCAGCTTTTCTTTCTCCCAAAAGATCAGTGAAGCTTTCATAGCTACCTCCACATCGCTGGTCAATTCTTCCAAATGCCCTCCTTCTGATTTTTTCTTATAAAAGTATTTTTTATCATCAGGATATTTTTTGTTCCAAGCCTCACTTACTTTCTTGTACTGATAACGTCCCGTCAAATGAATAAACCCTTTGCCTTTATACGTAGATCCATGACCAGAACTCGGACCAGCATTGCCCATACGACAGGCATAAGTCACATCAAATAGTTTAGCATCACTTCCATAATACTTAGTCTTTACTTTTAATGTTCCAGCATTATAATTCTTATCCGTCACTTTTTCTTTAAAATTCACTATTGTAATGCCTTCGGTTGGATGACCATAGGCTTGGTAAATTGCAAGCTTGGTATTGTAGGAAAATGTAGGACTAACCTGACCGGGTCTCCCTTCTCCAAGTGTGCCTCCATCGTCTTCATAGGTCACTCCTACACATTCATTAGGGTTAGAATCGTAATTTTGGAACAAATCAGCATATTTAGAAAGACCAAATAATTCAACAACCCTGCGCGGACTGTAATAACTAGACTCATCTAAGTCTTCCAATCCGTCTGTTTCTGCCCCTATCTGCGCGAGAAAATGTGCCATTCGATCTTTATTTGTTAACCCAAACTCGTTGCTTAGTTCATTGATCGTTTCTACTACTTCTTTTACCCTTTCCTCATCAGTATTAGGAAATATTTCCTCTATTTGATCTGTAGTTATTGGAAACTCCGGCTCCGGGGCTATGACTTCTTCTTTACTGACCCAATGCCCTGCGATATTTCCACCCACTCCTTTTATCTTTAGGTAATCTCCGCACATCTTGTTGACCTTTATGCTATCTCCTCTTGCGTAGCT
>JBCDKO010000276.1:0-5418 GCA_038746525.1 Bacteroidota bacterium | reverse complement strand
TGTTGCAAACCTTTCCGAAAAAATTGTTTATCAAAGCTTCATGATGAAAGCCAAAACATAATAAGCCGGACGATTCTCGTGAAAGTCTCCCAAACCAGTGTTTTCAACGACAAGGGTATTATCACCGTTTTCGTCGGTAGTAAAAGAATGGTGGTGGTCTCCATCCGATTGAACAAGTCTTGAATCTTTTATATAACCTTCTGCTGCTCCGTCCATACCAGCAAAATTAGGGCTGTTCCCATTTTGTCCTAATATAGAGTTTGTGGAATTGCCCCCTGATCCTTCTTTTACACCGTGATAATGCGAACCATTATCGAGTGTTAATCCGGTATGTCTATGTTTACCGTCATTTGTGAGGCCATGAGAATGAGGTGGAAGTTGTGCAGTTTCAAGCATGACACTATCCTTTCCTCCTGTATTATTCACTTGTCCATAGTTAGTATCAAGGCCTGTTTGATTAACAGGAGTACTAGATGAAGCAGCATCATAAGCTACGATAAACTTCCCGCTTAGGTCAGGGGTTTCAATGCCACCATATATGTTGCCATCGCATAGGACCCAGCCATCTGGTACGTTGTTGGGGTCTCCTGACCACATGATGATACCTCCACGCGGAAAGACTGCCTGCCAGGAACCAATTATACCATTGTATTGGTAAAAATTATGATCGGTAGAGTCAATAAGCATTAAGCCGTCAGCCGGATTCACTACATTATATTTATCTGGTATTCTGGGTATCAATATTCCTTTTGTACCGGTATGTGAATGAACATCCAAGACAGCGCTAGGGTCAGGTTTAGGTGTTCCTATGCTGATTCCGTCCTGCTGGCATCTTCCGTGTGGAATAGCCATCGCAAGCATAAAAAATAAGACGAGTAGTGTTTTCATATATATGGTTTTTTATGAGGGTATATTTATTACCTTAAATAGATATTTAACTAATAATCTATCCGTAGCTTGGTAAAAATCAGGCTTGTATGTTTGTCTCACATGATTATTGAAAGTAAAACAAACTATACAAAGTAGTTTTATTGTAGGCGGTCAGTGTAATTTAAAGATTAGGACGAGACCAGTATTTTGAATTAGTGCACTAAGTAACACGATATCATAGTAATCAAATTCTATTTTTCGATAAAGCAGGTTATTAATCTTATATATCCAACCTTGTTTTGTGATAATAACTTCGTTTATCAAATATTATTTAACTTGTCTAACCTCCCTATAAACCATCTAGTTCGTTACTAAGACTTGATTTACATGTTAGTTAGCTGGTTTTGTCACCTGGCATTTAAACTTCATCGATTGCATCATCACGAAAATAACAAAGTGTAACGAATGTTCTTTTGCTAAAGTACCTGGTATGAGAACCTACGAATCACTCGCTTCTATCTGTTAACAACTTCACGCTAGTAAAGGTAAATGTTGGTGGAAAATGAGAATACCGAGGTTTAATGGGCCGGACGAAGCAAAGTCTTATTCTAACTTAATTCCGTTTCCTTTCATCGAAATAAAAAAATGCTATTGACGGATTTCGCTAGTTTTCCAATCAAACAATTTTGACGTGCGGTAAGAAATAGTGCTAAAATAAATATTTCATTTATACTGTTGTCAAGTTGCAAACAATTTTTATCATTTTATTAAACATTAAATCAAAATGCAATCATTAAAATTAATTTAAATTTAATTATCGCAACTTTTTTTCTTAGTATTTCTTTTTTCTCCTGTTCGGATGATGACGATGCTGTAATTAATAATGAGCTGAGTTTTAACAACACAATGTATACTTTCAAAGATGGTCTAGTTGAGGATTATGGAGGTTATAATCCTATCGACAGCGAAGAAGAACTTGTATCTCATTATAACTATGATTTTACTATTGCGGATGATGAATGGACAGTTGTAACAAGCGGGATCAGCGATAACTATTATTACACTCAAGACGCTACGATAATTCTCTATGTTGAGCTTTTTGCTCCAAACTCAAATTCATTTCAAGTGGGTACGTTTACTTATAAAGATCTTAATGATTTAACAAGAGATGACATTGAAGGGAGTTTCTTTTTTGAATATCTCTCTATAGACATTAATCCAGGTTCTGAGAATGAAATTGTATATGAAGCCATATCGGGAACCATAGTTGTCACTGAAAATTCCGACTTAAATTATACACTCGTATATGATGTAGTGGTTCAAGAAGTCAATAACAATACAGGTGAATTTATTGCTAATACAGAGCAAACGGTTTCTTTTGCATATTCTGGTGAATTTACATATTCGGACGAAAGAGAAGTTGATGATTCTGGTGGAGTAATAGTCGGATCTTCAAGTACTAAAAGATAGCGTACACGTAGTGATTGGATAAACCGAACTCTCTATTTTCTTTCTTAAAAGACAGAGGCTAGGTTAAAATTCGCTCTAACTTTTCTATGAAAATCTTCTAGTGATTATTCCAACATCTAATCGACGCATTAGCTTTTATCTAATGCACGATAACGAAGAATTAGGAATACTTTTACCCCACCATTCTAAAAGCGCAGTTGGATTATTTATGATTTTAAAGGTTCCTATACTCAAGTTTGAATATGATCTCTGGAGCTACTATCTGGCAGTTCCCAAAAAAGCTGTTAGTACACTCATTGAAGGCGAGGACCGAAGAGTGATTTGCAAAATAGAAAATTGTGTTGCCATATATTCTGCACTTATGCCCAAAGGTGATATGTACAGTATTTACTTAAAGAAAGAACATATGAAAAAGCATGGATGGAAAGTGGGTGACGAGGTTCAGATTTCATTAGAAAAAGACACTTCCGACTATGGAATGCCTGTTCCAGAATCCTTTCTTGAACTGCTTAATCAGGATACTGAGGGAAGCATGTACTTTCATGAACTCACCAAGGGTAAACAAAGATCACTAATCCATGTAGTGAACAAAGTAAAAAACATAAACAGTCAATTAGCTAAGGGACTTGCAATTATGCATCATCTAAAAGAGTCTGAGGGTGAGCTAGACTTTAAACGTTTAAATGTACTGATCAAAGAATACAACAATCAAGTATAAACATGATTCATTTAGCTCCATTATTCCTAAAAGTCATCTTTTGCGATATTGTCTTCTTCAGCTTTTCTTTGTTCGGTTTAAACTTATCAAGTTCTTCTTTTTGGTCCGCTATTTTCTTGATTTAGTCCAGTTGCTTTTCTATCGTAACTAATGATGGCATTTAGATCGTCTCCGAAATCAGTAGCTCTATGCTGAAATTTGTTACGCCATTGAAGGTAGGTCATTCCTTAGAAAGAAATTTTTCTAGAGCCTTCTTAAACATTAATATAAATGATATTTATTGTATTCTGTTTCCCCTTCTCAACCGTATGAATTTTATTCCTTGGCCCATAGAATTCCTTTGTCAGCAAGTTGAGTTTGGATTTGTATTCACTCTGATCTTTCACCGCAGAATTCATATTTATAAGATTTCCTGGCCATGAAGTTTTTCTTATTTCACTGCATTTCCAGTAGCTTGGTTTGAAAGGTTTGAACTGTATTTTTGTTATTTTGCTGTTTTTGAATGTTTGGACATGCTTGCATAAATCCAAACTGAAAGTTGCATTAAATATGTATAGAAGTAAGAATTTACCAGATAATCCTCTTAAAAAATTTATAAACAAGGAGTGTTATCTTCAAACGTAAATAGGACTTGGTAAATATGTTAATGCCATAAATTGGATAATCTACTACAATAACCCCAGGATAATATGATGATTAAACTAGCTTATACAGGAGATAAAGAATACACCGCTGTCAATGAAAATGGGAATAAAGTACCAATAGACATGCGATCTCCAGATGAAAAAGAGCATCCGTCGCCCACTGAACTACTACTATCTGCGTTAGCCGCCTGTGCGGCTGTTGAGATCGTTTCGATGATTAAGAAAAGAAGAAAAGAATTGATAGATCTTCATGCAGAGGTAGAAGGAGAAAGAAGGGAAGAACATCCCAGAGCTTTTACAAAAATCCATCTGAAATACATTGTCACTTCTTCCGACCTCACAGAAGAGGAGGCCACCAGAATTGTAGATCTGGCAACTACGAAGTATTGTTCTGTTGCAGGTTCTATAAACGCAGAGCAAACACATTCATTTGAGATTAAAAGGCCATGATGAAGGAGAACCTGATCGTAGGTTTAGCACAGATCGCACCGGTATGGTTAAATCGTGAAAAAACGACTGAAAAGATCAAATCCTATATATCCGATGCGGCAGCTCAAAAAGTAGATTTGGTGGTTTTTGGCGAAGCTTTGTTGCCCGGCTACCCTTTCTGGATAGATAGGACAAACGGAGCTGAATTCAATTCTCCGATCCAAAAACAGATACATGCTCACTACATGAATCAAGCTATTGTAATTGAAGCAGGTCATTTAGATACGATTTGTACACTAGCGAGAGAGAAATCAATTGCTGTTTATTTAGGAACCATTGAGCGACCGACAGATAGAGGGGGTCATAGCCTATATTGTTCGATGGTTTACATCGATAAGGCCGGAGAGGTTAAATCAATACACAGAAAGCTCATGCCAACTTTTGAAGAGCGTCTTTCATGGAGTCCCGGAGATGGACATGGGTTAATTACGCATTCCCTTAGTCCTTTTACAGTTGGAGGACTTAACTGTTGGGAAAATTGGATGCCTATGGCTCGGGCAGCTATGTACGCACAAGGTGAAGATTTACATGTGTCCATTTGGCCGGGGAACAGAAGAAATACGGAAAAACTCATTCCTGTAATCGCTTTGGAATCAAGGTCTTATGTGATCGGAGTGTCAGGAATATTTAGGCGAGAAGACATTCCAGACGATTTTCCGCATGTGGATATCATGAAAGAAAAAACAGATACTAACCTAGCCGATGGAGGATCCTGTCTGGCAGCACCTAATGGCAACTGGGTAGTAGCGCCCTTTATTAACAAAGAGAGCTTGGTCACCGCCGTGATTTCGCATCAAATGGTAAGAGAGGAGAGGCAAAACTTTGATCCTTCAGGACATTACTCCAGACCCGATGTTTTGAAACTCCACCTCAACAAAGAGAGACAATCTGTGATTAATTGATAGAATCCTTTGAAAAATCTGCCTTTTGGCCCAACTCTTCGTTACTCAAAATTTTAAAAGCCTCATTTACGACCAGTAAACTACGTTTTTGAAATTCCGAAAGCCTCGATTTGAACCAAAAATCCAGTTTTGTAACGGATTTCAATATGTAAAGGTATTCTGAATTTAACTCCTCCTTTTTCTGTATTTAGGGCCTGCTGAGAAACGTTTTTTCAATTCAAAAAACACGTTTATGTGGTCAAAAGATACTGTTTAGTAAATTTCTTTTTCAATACGTGCAAGGTTTTCGAGCAGATGCTTCCATTTTCGGTGCACTGAAAAAGCT
>JBCDKO010000275.1:0-5476 GCA_038746525.1 Bacteroidota bacterium | reverse complement strand
CATCCATCAACTTTAAGGTGATCAACCGCTCTTTAAATCTCCAAAGTGTGGTGAAGTCAGGAATTTGCTGTGAGAAATCCAGCCCTACAAAACGCTGAAAAGATCTCCTGTCCATAGAGTTGATCCTCTAAAGCAGGATCCGATAAGTTATAGAGATATTGAACAAACAACATCTGAGCCTTGATCAAAACCGGAATCGGTTTTCTTCCCCCTTGCTTGCTGGTCTGGTCACTCCTGGAAAGCAATGCCTCAACCTTTACCCAATCTACGATCCGATTGATCTTATCTGATTGGACTTCACGACGTGTTTTCTTGGATCGGTTTAAGTTCAATTCCAGGTCTGAAAAAGATAATTGCTTCATTAATAGGTCTTTTATCCAAAGATAAGGCAATTATGAGCTATATGCCATATTTTAACCCCTCGAACATCATAGTTTTGCAAAGGATTCCAATAGCAATAAGATTCGCAAAGCGGATTTGTCTCTCTGTAGTGTCTGAATTAACAAATCGAACACTTTAGTATTCAACCTTATCAAAAACAATTGTATAGCCGCCAGTATTGATAGTTTTTTCTTCCTTCCTGTCAAAATATTTCTTAATAATTGAAAACAACAATTGAGAACATTATTAATAAATTAGAAAATTGAGACAGAAAATATTCATTGTGATTTATTGATTTTAGGTGAATATCTGAGGACGGAACAACGAGAAAAATTTATCAATCACTCTTTTTAAAAAGTAAGAATAGAAAATGCCATCTTGTATTATTGGGTTCAACTATCACATTTGTATATAAGTAAATATCATTAATTTTGGATATTTAATGTTTTCGAGAAAGCCTTAATTGTTGAAAGACTTCGAGGCAATTATTGAAATAATGAATGGTTTAAAACAAATCAGAATAAAGGTCTTAGCTTATTTAACATGTTACCTGGTAGTATATCTCTCTGCTAGCCAAAGCTGTATTCAAAATTTAGATAGTGCCATTTACTTTAAATACATCAACCAACAGAAAGCTAAATTTTATGCTAACGCTTTACTTGTTGACTTAGACTCAGCGAGGTGTCCTGGGGAAATAGGAATAGCAGCTACTTATAACAATCTAGGATTGCTTTTATGGGAAATTAATGAGAAACCCAGGGGGTTATATGCGCTTAAAAAGGGCATTAGTCGAGAACTTCAAACTAAAGACTTTACTCACGAAGATTTAATAGGCCCTTATTATAATCTAGCAACACTCTACCAGGAAACAAGCTCGTTCAAAGAGACAGAGAAATACCTTAACCTAGCCGAACAAGTGATCAACGAAAACTACCCACAAAACAAAGAAGCTCGGATTAGATTGCTTTCTAAAAAAGGTTCTTATTATAGAGAAATTGGAGATTTCAATAAAAGTCTTGACTTTTTGAATCAGGCAATGAACATCAATGGCGCAGGAAACACTGACTCTACCAGCATTGCATTGCATATCGAAATCGGTACTACTTATAAACATTTCGGAGATTTAGAGCAAAGTGAAAATAAACTTTTAAAAGCTATTGAGCTCGCGAAAAATACCAGTGAATTACAATACCTCATTGCTATTGATAGGCTGTCTACTTTAAAGATAGAGCAAGGCGAATATTCAGACTCAGAAAACTATCTACTTTACAATCTTAAAAGAAAAGAAGAAAAATACTCAGATGACCCTATTTTGGCTCTAGAAACACTAAATGGGCTGAGCATCCTTTATCGACTGCTAAACGACCTGGAAGCTTCTGGTAATTATATGAACCAAGCACTAAGTATAGCAAAGAATGTTCGTGGAGTTCGCCCCTTCTTGATCAATAACCTTGGTACTATCTATATGAAAAAAGGCGATCTTGATAAAGCATTTGAGTGCTTCAAAGAAAGTACTCAACGCTTTAAAGAGCTATATGGTAAGATAAACTCAGATTATGCTAGTGGTCTTAGCAATTTGGCTACTGTGTACAAACAACAAGGCATGTTAAGCAAAGCGCTTAACCTCTATACCCATGTATTAGATCTTGATGAAGTGATCTTTGGCAAAGAACATCAACGTTATGCTACCTCTCTTAATAATATTGCATTGATTTATTTGGAATTAGGAAATATTTCATTGGCGGGTAAGTTATTGCAACAATCTATTGAAATAAGAAAGAAAGCATTGGGTGAATATCATCCACTTTATATTAAGAATCTCAATGATTTGGGAATTTATTCCTTATCAGAGGAAGATACTGTAAAAGCTATGGATCATTTCAACAAAGCATTACATCTCGAAATCCAACATATGCAAGATATTTTTCCTGTTCTTACAGATAAACAAAGACAGTTATATTTTAATAATGTGAGGCTCAATGTTGAGCGATTCAATTCTTTGGCGTTTAGCGATGGTTATATTAATACTACTTATGCGGAACAAGCCTTTAATCACTTTATTAATACGAAGGGTATTTTATTTTATGCTTCAGAAAAGATGCGTAGAATCATACAAAATAGTGATGATAAGCAAGTAAAAAACCTATATGACTTATGGAAAGATAAGAAGTATCAATTGGCTCAAGCCTACTTGCTCACCACAGAAGAACGGAATTTTAGAAAAATATCGATGGAAGAGTTGGAAGAGAAATGCAATAACCTGGAAAAAAGCCTGGCGCAAAAAATCTCTGTTTTTTCCGAAGTAAATCGAACCTACTATTATACCTGGCAAGAGGTGAGTAGCATCTTAGATGAAAACACCGCAACGGTTGATATCATTTCCTATCGTAATTACAATGTCAATTTAACAGATACTACTTTTAATCAAGGGTTTGATAACCATTACAACTATATCGCCTTAGTTATTAAGCCAGATTCCATTCTTTATCCAGTTAAACTTTCTCCATCTCTTAATCTTGAAAAAGAATTTATACGTTATAGGAATGCTCTTAAATATGCTATAAATGACAATAAGAGCTATTCGCTCTTCTGGAAACCTATAGACAAGGTCATAAGCAACTGTACTAATATCAAGTTTGCTCCAGATGGGATCTACCATAAAATGAATCCAAGTGTTTATTTTGACTCAACCAGAAATAAATACATGGCAGATCTTTACAACATTATTAATATAACAAGTGCAAAAGATTTGCTATATCACCAGGAAAAAGACCTCAATACAGAAGCCAAAATTTTTGGAAATCCTGATTTCTCTTCTTTGGAGTTAGAATTCACACTCAATCAACTTCCAGGTGCAGAACGTGAAGCGAGCGCTATCACGGAAATTTTAGATGCAAGGAGTTGGCAAACCAGTACTTATTATTTTAAAGATGCAACAGAAGAAAGTTTAAAATCACTTGCCAATCCAGGGATATTGCACCTTGCTACACACGGTTATTTTGATGATGACCCCAATCATATAAACCCTTTAAACGGCTCCGGAATATTTCTAAGCAAAGAGGTTTCTGGCAATGAAGATGGAAAGTTGACCGCCTACGAGGCAATGAATCTTGAGTTAGATGAGACGAATGCTGTGGTGTTAACTGCTTGTGAAACAGGACTTGGTACGGTTCAGAATGGTGAAGGCGTTTTTGGATTGCAAAGAGCATTGCTTGTGGCAGGTTCTCAAAATGTGATTTTGAGTTTGGTGAAGATCAATGATCAGGCAGCCATGAATTTTATGCGACTATTTTATCAATTTTTACTTGAAGTGAAAGATCCTCAGGATGCTTTTTTTGAAGCCAGACGTACCTTTAAAGAGAAAGATACCAACCCTTACAATTGGGGAGCTTACATTTTAGTGTCCAAAGGATAGGTTTTTCTTGATGTATTCAGAGAACTTGAAGTTAAAGGTCACAATAAAAAGTTTTTCATGGTATCTGTTAGCGACTAAACGATAGTCAAAGAATTTCAACTTTTATAGGGTATGTATTCAAAAAGTGCTATTCTTTTTTTTAACTAGAACTAAGTATCCTAATTGTTTGGTTATCGATAAATTGAAGTAGGCACCTGGTAAATATGAAAAATAGGGTTAGTGTACATTCCAGAGCGTCAGACCCCCTAATCCGGTTTGGTTGACCGCCTTTAGGATTTCAGTGATTTAAGGAACTATGACATAATTTCAGTTAGTAAAGTTAGTAGTTTTTCAATTTTCTCATAGATTCTCCTTTTAGATCTATTCGATGTGACTGATGTACAAGCCGATCCAAGATGGCATCGGCAATGGTGTTATCTCCAATGATATCATACCAGTTTTTTACAGGCAGTTGCGAGGCGATGATGGTCGACTTTCTGCCGTGCCTGTCTTCGAGGATTTCCAAAAGCATCAACCGGTTTTCCTGATCCAGGGGTTCCAGCCCAAAGTCATCGAGGATGAGCAGGTCCATTTTTTCCATATTCTTTAGGATCTTAAGGTAGGTCTGGTCGGCCTTGGACATCCTTAGTTTAGCGAATAGTTTTTGAGTATTAAAGTAGATCGTTCGGTATCCTTTTATACACGCCTGGTAGCCCAGGGCCCAGGCCAGATAGCTTTTACTTGCACCGGTGAGCCCGGTGATGAGTATGTTTTCAGCGTGGTTCGGAAAGGGACATTCCGCCAGGCGCAGGAGTTGGTTTTTGTCCAGGTTTCTGACCGGATCAAAACGGACCTGTTCGATAGCTGCCCGGTATCGAAAGGCTGCCTGCTTAATGTAACGTTCAGTACGGCTGTTTTTGCGATACTCCCACTCTGCATCGGTGAGCATGGCCAGAGTCTGATCCGTGGTGAGTTGCTGTCGGGTTTCCAACAAGGTCTCCAAAGCCTGTCTCATTCCGTGCAGGCGCAGTTGGTTCATTTTCTCTCGTGTTTGTGTATTCATGTTTATCTGATTTTTAGTGTAATGGTTATTTGTAGTTTTTGGCACCCCGTATATTCTCAGGGTTAGGTATTCTCAGGGAGAGTTACTCGCCAGGTAAGGGCAGGGCAATCGCATTTAAAAATTAAGTAGTTTTTCTCTGCATTGACTATTGTAAGCTGCTCGCTGGATTTTCTGTGACTTGGGTATTTTATCGGCGTTTCTTTCGATCAATGTGAGCACCATTTTGCTTATGATACTAAAGTTTTCCGCACGATGATGGAGAACAGCTTCTCCTGATGCGGGATGACTTTTCCCTGAAGGATTCGGCGATCTACCAGATCAATATGCTTGACCAACCTCTTATGGTATAATACCACAACTCCAACCACGCCGCCACCGTATCCCGCTCACCCGCAGCAGGATTTTCGATCATCGCTTTCACCTTTCGGGCTAGGGCACAGGCTTTAGTGAGGTACTTTTCTGTGGCCTGTTGGAGTCGCTCTTCTTTGTTTCTGCCTCCTTTAGCGGTGATCTGGCCCACGGTACGCATCTGCCTTTTGAGGCAGCGACGCCAGTCCTTGGCTTTACGCCAGCCGGCAAGGGGTTGTTTTCTGAGGATTAAATCCTTGTAAATCAGGATCACAAAACGGCGATGACTT
>JBCDKO010000274.1:0-5498 GCA_038746525.1 Bacteroidota bacterium | reverse complement strand
GCATCCTTTGAAAACCCGCCTTTTGGCCCAACGCTTCGTTATTCAACATTTCAAAAGCCTCGTTTACAATCGGTAAACTACGTTTTTGAAATTCCGAAAGCCTCGATTTGAACCAAAAATCCAGTTTTGCAAAGGATTCTACTAATTGAACTGAAATTCGCAAATCCACAAAGTGCGTATGTGGAAATAACGATAGATTTATCGGACAGCTGTCTAGCTTCTTTCATTTCCGCCACGCTGAAGTATGCCGCAAATTCATTAATTAGTGTCTCTAAGAGAAGACGAAAAACATGCTTACTAGCACCTGCAGCGTAGTTTTTTAGCAAAACAATGAATCGAATCTATTTTATACTTTGGAATCAATTTCTCAATTTCTCAAAAATTCAGATGATTTTTAAACGAATTGAAGGTAAACCTTTGATTTTATTGCGTTTTTACTAAAATTTCAAAAGTAGATTCAATAATCATTTGTGCATCGAAATTTCAAAAAAAACACGCTCTGTGAGCTAAAAACACCGTTTTCTTTCAAAAGATACTGTTTTCTTAGAGACACTAATTAATGCGTCGAGTTAATGCGTAGAAACTGACGTTAACTTATTTTCCGTAGCTGCTTCTACAAAACTCTCTGATTACCTTCTGTACCTTCCTTGATTCGGCTGTTTTAATTGCTTTGAGAATAATGCGATGTCGCATTTCAGGATTATGAAGGATCTCTTTTTGAAGATCTCTAAGGACTTCTAAATGGTCAGTAGTAGAGATCATTTGCTAGAGGTGGAATTTAGATTAAATACCGGCTGCTTCCCAACCAACACTTTTTCCGATACGTTTTCTAAAGCTTCCACTTCCACTTCATCTATCACTTTACGCTTTTTATCGACCGGCTTAGCTTTCCAAGCTGCAATTAAAGTGATTACGCTCATTATGAGCCAGGCTACATCTACCAAGAAAGAATCTGCATAACCCATACCAAGTGATTTCCAAAACCAAAGGCCAGTCTGTATTCCATTTGTAACTGGAATGAATAGTCCGAAAACACCTGCGATGATCAAAGCGTATTTATTGATCTCATAGCTTCTTTTGTTCAAGAAGGCATAAATGGAATAGGCTAACCAAAAACCGAAGAAAACAGAATTGATAATTGTGTAGCGACCGTCTAAATCCAAAGGAACAATCTTGGCAGTAACAAACAACAGCGCTATGGCAGGGTATAGTCCAAGACAAGCACCTAAGTAGATAGCCCCCACGTTTCGATTGAACTTAGTCTTATGAGCATATGTCTTTTTCTCTCTGGCCACCAGCCAAATCATTACTCCAGTGATAATCACAAAGGAGGTCAGTATGGCCATGATGAAGTAGGTAATTTGAATCATTAAACCACCAAAGTTCCCGAAGTGTAAGCCAACGAAGAAACTCAATGAAGAGGTACGAAATGAACTTTCATCCAGTGGTTTTTGATACACGGGTTCACCATCATCCAATCTAAAAACCGAACGCGCATACCCCGCGAAATTCAATTTTGTGTTGATATTGGAGGCAATATCCAAATGTGCGTTTTTATCTCCATAACTCTTCACTGTCAGATTAAAATTCTTGATGTCCTCATCGGGAAGTTCGTTGAAAAACGCTTGAACGAATGGATTAATTGAAAGCGCTAGATCTGCTTCACCTTTTAGCTCATAACTTTTATTCTCGGGAAGAATAATGGCAGTTGCTTTGTTCACATCTCCAAAAACTAGATAAGCAACCGGTAACACTAAGATTGACAAACCGAAAATAGCACCCGTAACCGCATACATAAACTGATATGGAAGCCCTAATATACCCAGTGCTGTATGTCCATCTGTCCAGAGATTCTTTATGGAGCTCTTCAACCTAAAGGTGAAGAAATTAGAGACCATTTTCTTCCAGTGTATCACAACACCCGACACTAAGGCAAATAGCAATAACAACGAAAGAAAGCCCGCCAGATAAATTCCTACAACCGGGATTTGACGGAAGTAATGTAATTGGGTCAGGATCCAGCCAATTCGACCAGCTTTGCCGTACTCAGCAGGAGGTGTTAATTCATACGATTTGGTGTCAACAGCATAATTAATTCGAGCTGTTGCTTCGACGTATGCCAGGCTGTCAGAAGGTGTTAATCGACTCAATGAATCTTTTGAGATCTTGTTAGAAGGTGCACCAGCTGAAATGGCCAAATAGGTTCCGCGATTTTCTTGCACCTGGATGCGGAAATCACGTCCATACATTTGATACCCTTTTTTGGCTACCTCAGCAAGTATCCGGTCGTAATCCACTTCCGTAAGTTGGATCTCATTATTCTGACTATTGACTTCCCAGTTATTGATGTTCTTTTGGAAGAGCGCGAATGCTCCTGCCAGGAAAATAACGAATATACCAATACTAATAATGATACCAGCTACGGTATGTGTATTGAAAAAAGCATTGTAAACCCTTTTATCTGATTGATGTTCTTCCATCATTAAAGTGTTTTTAACAAGAAAATACCAAGTCCTGATACCAATATCACGGCACCAAGAAGAGCCCAGGCTTTCGCTGGCTTTTTGATCCAATACACCATGGCAATGAAGAATACCCAGAGTGAAGGGAAGACAAACCAAATGGTCAATACAACCATTTCACCAAACCCTAGCAGTCCTAAAAGCGATAATATGCCGATGGTCGCGGCTAAACCCCCAATAATGGACGCAAGCACCTTACTTGTTCTGGCTAGTTTGGTTTTCAATAAATACTTTCTGTTTGCTGGCATACTGGAATTAGTTTTTTAATATCTCTTTATGAAAAAAAGGAACCATTAGAATAATGACAGACGCAAGCGTGGGCCACAGTACTAAAACTGTGAAAACTCCTTTTGCTATACCCAAAGCGAGAACAAAGAGCAATAGGCTTGCGATGGTAAAAAACCAGCCAAGTACCCTCAACAATTGAGGATACTTGGATGGAAAATCAGGTATTACTTTAGAGTTAAACTCAGTCCTACCCGCTACCACATAGAAGCAAATAATGGATAAAAACGTAAAGAAAATAGCTATCAGAATCATATTGAAGAGACTAATACTGAAACGACTATTCTGTTAATTCTAATTTTGCAAATGCAGCTGGTTTTATCCCCTCAAGTGTAATGGCTTTATTTACCGCCCCAGTAATTGGATCATAGGTGTAGTAACCTTGAAAATCATTCTTGCTAATCGGAAAGTAAACCAGGTCATCAACCAGTTTAGGACCTTCTAAGCTGTTGGTAGCAAAAGAACTAGATGGAATTTCCTGAATCTTAGAGCCCGTTTCAGCATTCATATCTACCACATAACCATCTATATTTTCACTGGTAAATGCATCTGTTCCAATTACCTCATCGGAAAAAATTCTCATATATAATTTACCATCTTGTACCAAAGGTTCTCCCATCGTTAAAACGATTCCAGACCCTGTTCCTGGGTTTTCAATTATGTCTCTAAATCCAAATATACCCTCTGTTCCAAAGGTCAGATCAAAAGCAGTTGCTCCTGATTTTATGCGGGCAAGCTCTGTAGAAGCAACGCCAAGAGGTGGGTTGCTCACACCTCCCCTAAGATAAAGGTCCCCATTCGTATCTCTTGCACCACTACTAAAGCCATAAGCTTTGGGGTAAATCATTAATTCTTCGAACGTATCTGTATTCGTGTTAATGGCTACAACGAAAGTAGAGTCATAAGCTACTGTACCATTAGACTCCCGAAATCCTATCTGTGTAAATACATAATCTCCGCTAACTTGTACTAATGAGAGGCTAATATTCGCAACATCTCCAGTATTGAATTTTGTTACTTCTTCGGGATAGTCTATCTGGCCAGTTCTTTGCATGGTAGACGGGTCAAAAATCTGTAAAGCTGTAGTACTTCTAGTAATATCCACATAATACCCTTTCGTTGCTTCCGAAAAATCAAAAGGACTTTCCTGAGTTATCGATATAAAACCATCTTCCTGTAAGGTACCCGTTTCATCTCTGGTGTATTTTTGAATCCCAGGATCACCCGATGGGCTCACACCTGCATAGAAAGAACCATTAAAAGCCTTTCCTCCGCCTCTTGCATTTCCGGCCACCTGAATTGAATTTGTTAAGTCCGTTACACTTACAGTTCCTGTAAATAAAGTGTCACTAGAGGTAATGAAATTACCTTCTCCAAAAGTATATAGTACATAGCCCAGTTCTCTTTCAACAGCCGGTGCTGGATCATCAGCACCACTACAATTTACCAAAAAGAGTACACCGAAGAATGCCAGACCCATCCAGACATTTTTAACTGATTGTTTCCGCACATTCGCTATTTTATTATTCATTATCGTCTTACTTTCCATTTATTCTGCATTTAAGTTTTAGTCTAAAATTTCTTCCGGGTAGTTGCACCCTAAACCCATCAAATACGGGTATATCGAGCACATTATTTACTTCAAAACTTACCCATAGGGGCATTTTGGTATAACTGTATGTCACTCCCAGATCCAGCGTATGCTGCGTGTCGATGATAGTCGTAGATCTTACCTTGTCAACAGGCCCGAAAAGCGCAGGCTCCAGTTCTTTAGGTAGAGTGGTCAGTAGATACTTCTCTATAAAACCGTAATTGAGGTAAGCATCCCAATTTCCACGCAGTAATTCTCTTGAATGATTATATCTCAAGCCTAAATTGGAGAAGAAATAGGGTATGTTAGGCTCACGGGCACTCTCTAAATTCAACTCTCTGGAATTTGCCCTCCGGATATCTTGATAGGTAGTAGAAAAGTTATATCGAAGTGAACGTATTATTTCTCCCCTTATGGAAAGCTCTGCTCCGTATACCCTTGCATCGTCTTGATTACGAAACACTGCTTCTGAAAACCCTGCCTGCTCTAAGAAGATATTATCCATGATAAAGCGATAAAATAAATTGACATCTATCCAGTGCTTTTTCTGTTTCCCCAAGTTGGAAAAGAAACCTGTGTTCACATTATGGCTGGTTTCAGGTTTGAGTCCAGGATTGCCCAGGACAAAGAGACCATCTCCTAAGAACTCAATATTCTCAGGAATCCGGGTTGCATATTCATAGGATACTCTGATAAAGCGGTTTGACCCGATTTTAACTTTAGTAGAATTGCCAATCCCATAACTCGCTTTTTCTACCTCTACTAATGTGCCATCAATAAAAAATCCACCTTGAAGACGGGAAGTGGAAGCGGTACTAACGCTGAAACGCTTGGCGGTAACAACATTTTTTATCTTGTCATTTAAAATGACAGAAGACAGCCCAAGCCCAGACACGTTTCTCGTATAATCAGAAGGCAAACTATTCGGGTCTATATCCGTTCCAAAGATTATTTCTAAAGTATCTGACCCTATGCGGTTTTCTGAAATGATGTTGTGGTTAAACGTCAACTCGTGTTTATCAGTTAACTTATACTTTGCGTTAACCCTACCCGTCCATGTTTTAAAGTTTAATTGACGATAATACCTCGAAGAAAAATTG
>JBCDKO010000273.1:0-5578 GCA_038746525.1 Bacteroidota bacterium | reverse complement strand
TGAATTACTCCCCAAAAATCGGACAGTAAGTTAAGGATTATTAAACCCTATAAATTTACTGAAATGAAAAGAAGAAAGTTTACCTCAAAATTCAAGACGAAAGTAGTGCTGGAAGCACTAAGCGAACGCTCCACAGTACAGGAGCTGTCCAAGAAACACGAACTTCATCCCAACCAAATTTCCAAGTGGAAGACCGAGTTTTTGTCAAAAGTTGAATCGGTTTTTGATAGTACTTCAAAGACTACCGAACAAGAAGATAATACGGAAAAGCTCTATAAAGTGATTGGTCAGCAAAAAGTCGAGATTGATTTTTTAAAGAAAGCCTTGCAGTGAACCACAGCAGCAAAGAGCGAAGAGCGAAGGTTTTAGCAGATCATCCCTCTTTAAGCATTGCAAGGCAATGTAGGTTACTTTCTGTAGCCAGAAGTATGCACTACTATCAGCCAAAGAAAGAGAGCGATCTCAATCTGGAGTTGATGAAGGTTATTGATGCAGAACACCTCAAACATCCTTTCAAAGGTGTGAAGAGTATGACTGTCTGGTTGAATAAGGATCAGGGCTACCAAGTGAATGAAAAGCGCATCAGAAGGCTTTACAAGCTCCTGGGTATTGAAGGGTTGGCCCCGAAGCCCAATACCTCTAAATCTTCGAAAGAGAACCGTATCTACCCTTATTTGCTCAAAAATATGAAGATTACCAGACCCAATCAGGTTTGGGGAGTGGATATAACCTATATCCCTGTAAAAGGCGGATACCTCTACCTGGTGGCCATCATTGACCTTTACAGTCGTTTTGTGGTGGGCTGGTCTTTGAGTAATACCATGCAAGCTGAATGGTGCAAAGAAACGCTAAGAGAAGCCATAGAGGCTCATGGTGCCCCTGAAATCCTCAATACTGACCAAGGCAGTCAATTTACCTCAGAAGTCTTTACAAGCTTCGTTACTTCGGAAGCATTCGGTATCAGGCTGAGCATGGATGGCAAAGGCAGAGCGATTGACAATGTATTTATTGAGAGGCTTTGGAGAAGTCTCAAATACGAGCATGTTTATCTCAATCCCGCTGAGGATGGCCTGGAATGTTTCCAGGGATTGAAGCGATACTTCGAGTTCTACAATCATGAAAGGAGACACAGTTCGATCAATGATGAGGTTCCTGGGATGTACTATCAACAGGCAAAAAAGAAGGCAGCATGATATCTCTTGACTTATCCACATTTATCCACAAGTTGCGAGTCTCCCCCAGACCCCCTCATCTGCATAACGTTATATATTATAATAATAATTGTATCTTTAAATATCTAACTTAACTTTGCTTAATAACTGTCCTATAAATGGGGAGTAATTCAATCAGTCTGTTCGAAAATGGTGCCGCAATCATGGGATTATCTGGAGAGTTTTCGAGCGTGATGGTGTTCACCGCAACCTTAAAGATCGAAAAAACTGGCAGGAAAGGTGGGATTCATACATGCATGCACCTCCATATAAGGTAAATGTGAACCAACTCAGACTGGTAAAAGTGCCATGCACTTATTTCAACAAAAACGAACTGGAACTATCAAGTAACATTACGGCCGTTAATCCCAAATTTCAATTAGGTGGTGAGACCAGAGCACTTGAGTTACTATCTAGCTTTACTCAAACTAGGGCACAGTCTTATCTCCGCAATCTAGCACGACCTCATTACAGCCAAAAGACCTGCAGCCGATTGTCCCCTTATATGGCTCATGGCCAAATCAGCGCCCGTCAAGTATTTCAGGAAACCCTATCGGTAAAATCCACTTTAGGGAAGAACATTGACCAATTTCACAATCGCCTTTGGTGGAGATGCCATTACATCCAAAAGCTAGAGACCGAATATGAAATAGAAAAACAACCTATCAACATCGAATTTGAGAAATTAGAAAAGCCATCCCGTGAAGAGTATTTTCAAGCCTGGTCTACCGGGCATACTGGATTTCCCATGATAGATGCATCCATGCGATGTTTGATAACCACTGGATATTTGAATTTTAGAATGAGGGCGATGCTTGCGACCTTTTGGAGTTTCACCTTATGGCAAGATTGGAGAAAAGGTGCCACACACTTGGCGAACGTATTCCTGGATTTTGAACCCGGCATTCATTATCCGCAATTTCAAATGCAAGCTGGAATGACTGGATATCATCCATTAAGAATATTCAATCCTATCATTCAGGCGAAAAAGTACGATGACTATAGTGTATTTATCAAGCGATGGGTTCCGGAGCTACAGAATGTGCCAGAAAATCTAATAGCTACCCCATGGGAGCTTTCTCCAATGGAACAAAGCTTTTACAACCTAGAGCTTGGGATAAACTATCCCTGGCCCATCGTAAATTATAGCCTAGCCACGAAGTATGCCAAGGAAAAATATTGGGATTTTCGAAATAGAAAAGAAGTGAGAAAACAATTGCCAAGTCTGTGGAAAAAACACAGCTTACCTCAAGACATTATCAACTACAAGAAAGAGTTTAAAATCGACCACAAACTTGTTACAGAAAGTATCATGTATGATCCAAAAACCTAATCATTAAATTTCCATAAAGTTTTTCTCCATTTGTAGAGTTCACTTAATGCATGGATTTCTCAAAAATCTGGCAAAATCAATTGTTCACACCATAAAAACTACCCTATCGGAAAAGCAATACATATATAGAATCCTTTGCAAAACTGGATTTTTGGCTCAAATCAAGGCTTTTAGCATTTCAAAAACGTGGTTTACTGGTCGTAAATGAGGCTTTTGAAATTTTGAGTAACGAAGAGTTGGGCCAAAAGGCGGGTTTTTCAAAGGATTCATATAGCTCACTTAGTGCATAGGAGGATTGAGAAAAGTCTTTTTGACAAGCAATTGATTGTAACACACACCAAGTGGTATTCGCCTCGCTATGCATGACTCAAATTCAAAAATCCTGACTCGACCCTTAAATTCCCTAAAAATAGATGTGTCTCGTAAATCCATTTGTCTTAATCCTGTACCATTTTAAATTCAAAAACATCCTTTATCGTTTAAAAAGGGAAATTCCGTCAATTATTATGATGTTTTTGCTGCATTGATTTTTTACGTCAGGTCAGGAGTTCTGAAATTTGGACAATGAAATGCTGTTGGGTCTGAATCAATTACAAAGTAAACTCACGTGTTATCCTTTTCAATAACTACATCTTGAATGATACAGAGTAATGAAGTTTATAAAGGAAAGACTGAAAGACTTGCTTTTTCTTGATCGAAGGAAAGAAATAAAGGCCTAGATTCTCCAAGCCTTTAAAAGTTACACTCAAAATTTATTCAGTTAGAGAGAGAATACCTTTGGCGTAGTTACCCTCAATGGTCGCCCCTGCTATTGCTGTTCCTGCTTCGGGATCAATTTCATAAATACCAGCATAACTGCTACTACTTACCCCTAAATATAATTTCCCGTCTTCAATTAAATATGCTGCATTCCATCCACCTCCTGCTAAAGGAACATCTTCAAGAAGTGTGAATGTTTGGCTTGTTAAGTCAATAATACCGGTAGAAAGAAGTGGAATAGAAGAGGTAGGGGCATATGTTGCCCACAAATAATCAGGATTTGTTTCATCTTCCTGCAAAACTCTCAAGACAGCTTTTCCATTACCCACGTAAAACATATCGTTGATTTTATAGCCACCACTTAATGTCTCAAAGTCTATGTGGAAACCTGGGTCAAACTCTGTTTCATCATCATTGATTCTTAAAATAGATGAGTTATTGGCTGGTATTGGAAAATAAACACAGGCAAGAGAAGAAGAAGAATAAGTATAGATATCTCCGTTTTCATCTATTTCTAAAGTAATAGCTACTTGTGTCTACCGTGACCTCATCAGAAAAAACTCCCACGAAATAGCTGCGGACATTTAATTTGTCATTTAACAATCCCGCTTTGTTGTATGAAAAATTCGCAATGATCTTGTTTTCTTCTTTAGCTACTTGCCCGTAAGGCCGTTTTGCTTGCCCAATCGCATTTACAGCTTGCTGAATTGCATTATAATTATCAGAGTACAGGACTCCGACCAAGAGTTGGTCTGCAAAGGAAGTCCCTAAAAATCCCGTCTCTACCCAAGCCATTTTTGAGTTGTATTTGTCATGAAATCGCTCTACCCATGTTTCTAAATCATCTTCTTTGCCTGTATCCCAATTTACAAGGTAAACAGGCACTTTATAATTGTTTTGTGAAGTATTGTAAAACGATTTGACTCTTACTGCGAATCCTGATCTTTCCTGTCTGAACTGGGTATTTAGTGAAGCAATATGGGTTTCAAAAGAGCCTACGGAATAAGAGACATCTAAATAAGAATCATCCTCAGAGTCTGTTAATACATTGATTGCTCCTACTAAGGCATCAGAGGATAGGTGAATAGGTACTACTCCCTTATATACTTCTATCCTGTTGATTAGATTAGCTAAAAAGTTATTAAGCGATAGTGAAGAACCAAAATAATCCATTGGGATTCCATCAAGAAAAACTCGTAGTTGATTTCCGGTGAGCCGCCCATTCAACGACAGAGAAAACGGTGAGCCAAGACCTCCGGATTGCCGAATATTAACTCCTGAAATTTTACCCAGAATATCATTGGCGTTGGTACTTAAGTTTTCAAAGCCCTTTGATTCTACCACCTCCACGGCGTAAGCCTGTTCACGCACCATAGTAGCCTGCGACTTACTTAAAACAGTTACTTCTTATAGCTGACCAATGCTAGACTCCAATCTAATTTTTCCAAGTTTCAATGATTCCCCGTTAATGATCGTAACCTCCAAAACCGTCACTTTACTACCAGAAGAACTTATCTCCAATTGGTGTATACCGGGCCTTGGTAGAGATAAACTGAATTTTCCATTAATATCAGCTACCGTTCCTATACCTGTACCTTTTAAGCCGATAGTGGCAAAAGGGACTTCAATTCCTTCTTCATCAACAATCTGACCCTGTATCTCTTGGCTGTATGAAAACGAAATCAACAGTATACCTGTGAATAGATAGATAGAAAAACGCCTCTTCATTTGTGAATGATTTTTGGTGGCGCGAAGGTCATAAAAGACTTCTTGTGAAACAATAGCTAGATGTAGTGAGTTTTCATCTACCTGAATTAATCAAAACAACCCTAAATTTGTATCTGGTTGTTGATAGATCAACCTTTACATAGGACATTAAAAAAATCACATCTGAGGATGTATTTATTATCTAAATTTTGCTGAAACTTATTATTAGAGGTCTTTAGTTGAAATGATAGAAATTTAACACTCCAAATTCTATTGGATTTTACGTATACAATCCAATGTCGTTTAGTTAAGCATTTATTTTCATAGTGGTTTATAATTTTGATAATAAGATCTCTTGGGTTTGTGCAGCCTGGGGTTCGATCGGTCGGGACGTACAATTTCTCTGGTGTGATAAACCATGCTATCAAATGCTTCGATGGAGTCTCTGATTCTTTTTCTTCCTAAAAGAGGCACGCCCATATCCACCATAGTGGCCAGTGCATGGGTTCGGTTGATTTTCTGGTCATATTTTCGATCTTCCCCGGCTTTGAATTCCTGGCGCACCTTT
>JBCDKO010000272.1:0-5591 GCA_038746525.1 Bacteroidota bacterium | reverse complement strand
TCTGTGAATTTTTAGAAACTCGTATTTCAGAGTTAGCTATCGGAGACGCTGAGTTTACAAAATTTAAAACTACTACGCCCGAAGTATCTAATACAACATTTAAATCATCACTATTCGTACACGATAAAGTAATGGCGGCAACAATAAAAAGTGGTGTAATTCTTTTCATTTTGACTAAATTTTTGTCTGACGCAAGCGTAACGGTATAATATTGAGAATCGTCTATCCTCCCAATAAGATTTTCCGAAACAATAGGGGATTTAAAGATTTCAACTAAGATCAAAATTTGCAACCCGGGACAGGAATGTGATTTTGCTAAGTATGAATTGTACTAACCTACAAAGCAAGAAATCGATCTTTTTCAAAAAGTCTTGTCAGTGTCCTTTACGGTGGCATTACAACGCCATGGAATTATGTTTATAGGTATTTAGCCCGGATTAAAAACTTTATTGAAGTGGTTTTCAAAGTTTCTTCTACTCAAGTAAGCACTCAATAAAATATTAAAAATGAGATTTAGCATGCGTGTGAGCACAGTTGGATTTAGAAATCTGTTGATTTGTAGCGCTTGTTTATCTAAGTGATCCATTTTCTTTGTTTACAGCTTGCCAGAGCTATTTATTAAGAGGCTATTTCAATTCTTCTATTTTTAGTGTTTACTCAAAGGGTCCTTTTTACTTCTTTCACTTCAAATCCTTCAATCACGTCTCCCACTTTGATATCATTAAAATTTTTGATACTTATTCCACACTCATAACCATTTTTCACCTCGTTCACGTCATCTTTAAATCGTTTTAACTGATTGATGTCGCCCGTGTAAACAACGATACCATCCCGGATTAACCTTACCTTATTCGATCTTTTTACTGTACCATCAGTCACATAACATCCGGCAACAGTTCCTATTTTTGAAATCTTAAATACTTCCCTTACTTCAATATTACCTGTGATGACTTCTTCACTGGTTGGCTCCAGCATTCCCTCCATTGCATCTTTTACATCGTTGATAGCATCATAAATGATCGAGTATAACCTGATTTCTATCTCTTCTGTCTCAGCAATTTTGCGCGCACCGGCAGAAGGCCTTACTTGAAAACCAACAATTATCGCATCAGAAGCAGAAGCAAGCAATACATCCGATTCTGAAATTTGACCTACACCTTTATGTAAAATATTTACCTGAACTTCTTCGGTAGATAGCTTCAATAGCGAGTCTGATAAGGCTTCAATAGACCCATCAACATCTCCCTTAACAATTACATTAAGCTCCTTAAAATTTCCTATGGCCAATCTACGCCCAATCTCATCCAGAGTAATGTGTTTCTTGGTGCGTATACTTTGTTCACGTAGGATCTGCTCTCTTTTCGTTGCAATTTCACGAGCTTCACGATCACTCCCCATTACATTGAACTTGTCACCTGCTTGAGGGGCACCATCAAGACCTAAAACCTGAACAGGGGTAGATGGCTCGGCCTCATTGAGTTTATAGCCTCTGTGATCAAACATCGCTTTGACCTTACCAAAGTATGGACCTGCAAGTAGGACATCACCTATTCGCAATGTTCCAGCTTGTACCATTATAGTGGACACATAGCCCCTGCCTTTGTCAAGAGAAGCTTCTACTACTGATCCAATGGCCGGCTTATTTGCGTTAGCTTTTAATTCAAGAAGTTCCGCTTCCAAGAGAACTTTATCAAGAAGCTCATCAATTCCCTCACCTGTTTTTGCAGATACATGCTGACATTGGTATTTGCCTCCCCAATCTTCTACCAAAATATTTATGTTAGATAAATCTTCTTTTATTTTACTAGGGTTCGCATTTGGTTTGTCTATTTTATTAATGGCTATCACAATAGGAACACCTGCTACCTGTGCATGATTGATGGCTTCTTTAGTTTGAGGCATTACTGAATCATCGGCGGCAACCACAATTATTGCAACATCTGTAATTTTAGCTCCACGTGCCCTCATCGCAGTAAATGCTTCATGACCTGGAGTATCGAGAAATGCTACCCGCTTTCCACTATCGGTCATAACATCATAAGCGCCAATGTGTTGTGTAATACCTCCAGCTTCACCTTCAGTTACTTTGGCATCTCTTATATAGTCAAGTAGCGAGGTCTTACCATGATCTACAT
The DNA here is from genome assembly GCA_038746525.1 of Bacteroidota bacterium. GTDB lineage: Bacteria > Bacteroidota > Bacteroidia > Cytophagales > Cyclobacteriaceae > Ekhidna. The sequence continues at coordinate 3,456 of JBCDKO010000272.1, read as the reverse complement.
GCCCCATTATGGTGACAATAGGAGCTCGATTTGCAAGTTGGCTTTCATCATCTTCCCGTTCAACGATTTCTGTATCTTCCTTCGCTTCTGAGAAATCAACATCGTAACCAAACTCATCTGCTATTACGGTTATTGTTTCAGCATCCAATCTCTGGTTGATAGAAACAAACATACCTAAAGACATGCACACGGAAATGACATCATTCGCCGTCACATTCATAAGTGATGCAAAATCGCTTGCTGAAATGAATTCTGTGACTTTAAGTGTTTTTGAGGATTCTTGCTCCTGAAGTTGTTTTTCTTCTTCTGCTTCAGCCTTTGCAGTCCGCTTATCTTTTCTGTATTTTGATCGTTGTGAGCTTGACTTACCACTGCCTCCGCTAAGTTTAGCTAGAGTGGCCTTAATCTTATCTTGAATTTCCTTGTCCGAAAGTTCTTCTGTTTTTCTACCCGATGTAGTTCTATTACGATCATTGTTCGGTTTACTCCCACCTACTCCCTGGGATCTTGCTCTTTCAGATTGAATGCGTTTGCGTGGCCGCTTTTTTCTATCCTGTTTGGAATCCGAAGAAGCTACCGGTTTTGGCTTATCTTGAGGTAATTCTATTTTATCAAGAACTTTTAATCCTCGCAACGAATCTGCCTTTGCTTTTATCACCTCAGTTTCCCGTTTTTCAACAGGTCTTGATTCTACTTTGTATTCTTGGGATTGCTTCTTCGGTTTTTCTTCAACCTTCCGTTCTACTTCTCGGGTAGGAACCTTTTTCTCCTTTGTCCTCTCTTTATATATACTTTGTTTTTTCGTTTCGGTGTTAGGTTCAGGCTTAGGTTCTGGTTTCTTTTTCTCTAGATCTATCTTACCAATCACCTTTGGGCCATCTAATTTCTTCTTAGCAGATATTTTTTGTGGTTCGGTTTCTGCGGAACTAACGTTGTCTTTAATTAGAATTCTTTCATCATCTATTTTTTCATCAGTTTTCTTATCTACCTTGATTACCATATCATCGGTTTTTCCACCAATGGTTAGTTCTGATGCTTCTTCTTTGTCATGAGCGCTTTCAGCGAATTTTCTTGCAAGCATATCATACTGTTCCTGTGGGATTTTTGAGTTGGGATTAGAATCCACTTTATACCCCTTTTCCTGAAGGAAATCCAGGATTGTATTCTTACCTACATTAAGCTTTCTTGCTACTTGACTTAGTCTATATTCTGCCATATAATACCTACAAAGGTAAATCTATTCAAACTCTTGACTCAAAATCTGAATGACTTCATGTACTGTTTCTTCTTCTAAATCTGTCCTTCTCACAAGATCATCGCTGCTAAGCTTGAGTACACTCTTAGCGGTATCCAGACCTACTCTTTTTAATTCATCGATAACCCAATCTTCCAATTCATCTGTAAATTCATCCAAATCCACATCTTCTTCTGAAGATTCATCCAGCTCGCGGAAGACATCTATTTCCATACCGACCAGCTTACTTGCCAACTTTATGTTTTGTCCTCCTTTTCCAATTGCTAATGAAACTTGGTCTGGCTTAAGATAAACCGCAACCCTTTTTTTATCATCACTAATATTCAAGCTTGTAATTTTTGCTGGGCTCAAGGCTCTAGATAGGTAAAGTTCAAGGTTATCTGTATAATTGATTACATCAATATTTTCATTTTGGAGTTCTCTTACTATAGAGTGAATTCTTGATCCTTTCATGCCAACACATGCTCCTACTGGATCTATTCTATCATCGTAAGATTCAACGGATACTTTAGCGCGTTCTCCTGGTTCACGCACCACATTTTTAATGGTAATGAGACCATCGTACACTTCTGGTACTTCTGCTTCAAACAAGCGCTCTAAAAAAACCGGTGAGGTTCTTGATAAGATAATTTTTGGATTCCCATTAACCATTTCTGCTCTGTGAACGATCGCACGAACGGTGTCTCCTTTTCGATACCTGTCTTTAGGAATTTGCTCACCTCTGGGGATAGTGAGTTCATTACCTTCTCCATCCGTCAATAAAAGCTCCCTTCCTAAAACTTGATAGACTTCACCTTGTATGATCTCACCAACTAGATCCTTATACTTTTGAAATAAAATATCCTTTTCAAGGTCTTTGATCTTTTGAATCAACGTCTGACGGGCAGTCATTACTGCCCTTCTTCCAAAATCTTCGAGCTTGATCTCTTCAGCTACTTCCTCTCCTATTTCAAAATCAGGTTCAATTTTTCTTGCATCAGAAAAACTTATTTTATCGTGATCCCAAATATCCTCAGAATTATCATCCACAATCTCTCTAAATCTCCAAATTTCTAAATCACCATTATCAGCATTGATTACAATATCAAAATTATCATCTGTTTCATATTTTTTACGGATCATGGTTCTAAATACATCTTCCAAAATGCGAATCATCGTGGGTCGATCTATATTCTTACCCTTAGCAAAATCCGCAAACGAATTAATTAAAATTGATGCTTCCACTTATTTAAATGATATTTTCACTTTTGATTGTTTAATTTCATGGTGAAGGAAAAATTTTTTCCCTTCTTTAGTGTTAAGTGAGATTTTTCCTTCATTTGCTTGAATTAGTTTTCCCTCTACCTTCTCACCATTCAATAACTCCACTTTTAACTCTCTGCCTATATTCTTTCGATACTGTCTGCCTAGAACCAAAGGAAAATCTAGACCAGGTGAGGATACCTCTAATGTATATTTTTCATGCATTAGGTCCTGTGCTTCAATTTCGGCACCGATTTTTCTACTTACTTTACTACATTGATCGATGGAAATTCCATCATCACCATCCAAGAAAACAAGTACTTTCCGATTTCCAATGTTTCCTTTTATTAAAATCTTTATTAGAAAAAGGTCTTCACCAAGAATTGATTCTACAATTTCCCTAATTCTGAGTTCTTCCATGGTGTATAATAAAAGAGGGGACAGATTGTCCCCTCGAATTTTTTATTTTCTAATTCCGTAAAATTAGAAAACTAACACATAAAACCGTCAAAATATATTAACAAATATGTTTGGTAAATAAGTATGTCAATAAAATCATGTGAATCATCTCAACTTGAAACGGGTGTACGACAGATTTGTAAAGTTTGTGATCAATGATGAACTTTAAAAGAAACGATGGAATCAAAATCAAGTAAGAAGCGAGAAGCTATCGCCATTTTTTCAGAACGTTTTGAACAATGGGAGGCTTCCCAAGAAGGCCAGCAAGATGCGTATGCTTTTGAAGAAAAGTTAGGTAAAGTTTGTGGAGCAAACCAGCCGGGAAGTATTGCAGCAAGTAGTTGGGGAGGAGAGGGACAGCAGAAAAAAAACGATAAACAGTAGCTACGGCCAATTGGAGATCCTCAAGCATCCTTTGCTTTGTCGTACTCCTCTGGGGTTCAAAGCAACTCCTTACTGGCAGGAAAAGTGTGTATATATGGGGCAGCAGCACGTGTTTG
>JBCDKO010000271.1:0-5623 GCA_038746525.1 Bacteroidota bacterium | reverse complement strand
GGCCTGCTGAGAAACGTTTTTTCAATTCAAAAAACACGTTTATGTGGTCAAAAGATACTGTTTAGTAAATTTCTTTTTCAATAGGTGCAAGGTTTTCGAGCAGATGCTTCCATTTTCGGTGCACTGAAAAAGCTCGAAATCGAGCTTTTTCAACTAGTCACAGGTACATCAGCTACGTTGTTCGCTGCGGATCGAAGTATAAGCATACATCTTCACCTTGCTGCCTAGTATCTGATACATCTGTGACTTTCTCAGCAAGCCCTACTTATTTTAACGCTGTTGAACTCCGTTTTTGACGTCTTGTCTCAGAAAAAAACGCTACCTTAAATTCCTGAATTGAGTTTTTAGAGATGCTCTTTAATGAAAATAGTACCCTTATTATTAAGGAGACGAAATTAAAATGATATGATTTAGAAACCAATGAAGTTTTTTTGGCATAATTAACATTTCAAAGTTTATTTATTATATCTTCCAGCTTACCGATTAACAGCTCAAGGGATTTCTATTTCCAGGGTATAGGACACCACAAAATCACTTTCATCAGCCTTTCCACACAACTAATGATTAATCCCATGAGTCCAACAACTAATGATTATTTTCCTTGTTTGCCTAGTATTTCCTATTAAATATCTCCGAATAGATAATCGCCTTTTTTGCTTCATTAAGATCAATTCCATCCATTAATTCTTTCGTATATGATGTGCTTTTAACAACCCTGTTTTTTTGCTTAGATAATCGTGAACCTGCAAAATGCTCATCCGTTTCTGACTTTAAATTTGTGCCCTCGGCCATTTTTATAGATTCTTCGTATACTCGTTTGCTTTCTTCATCCGCAAAAACCCTCCTTTCACCCTCTAGTTTAATAGATTTTTCTCTTTTTTCTTTTTCAATCAATTCGTTTTGAGTCTCTCTTTGCCGTTGAGAGAAAGGGTCTTCCGCCTCTTTTTGACGGCCATCTTTTATCTCCCGCAAGAGTTCTTTAAAAGATTTTGGTTCGCCTTTCTGAGGGTTTCCATCAGACGCCGGCCCATTGGGTTTGGCTTGTTTCCTTTTTCTACCCCTTGACAGAAAATAGATCACGGCAGCAATAATGTACCACCAAAAATTAAAATCGTCCATACGTCTAAGGTAAAGAGGAGTTGGCGAAAATTAACAACACTTACAATCAATTCGCATTAATGGTGCTTTTCAGCGTACGAATGACCGTTTCTTTATCGAATGGCTTACTAAAATAACCAACGATAAGATTTTTTTCAATCGCTTCTATTACTTCCTGACTACCTCCATATCCAGTGAGTAAAAAACAGGGAAGATCGGGTCTCAGTTCTTTGACTCTCGAAATCAATTCTATCCCATTCATTTCAGGCATCCTTACATCGCTAACTACGGAAGAAATCTTAGAATTCTCTTCGATCAATCTAAGCGCTTCCTTACCCGAGTTAGCATTCACAATATTGAATTGATTTTTAAAATTAAACTCGAACAAAGTGATGTTGAAATAGTCGTCATCTACGTATAGTATTGTAGGGTTATTTAAGCTCATTACCTAATGATTAACTTTTGTCTGGTTTAGGGAATGATTTCTCAACAAAACCTTATTCCTCAGATTCATTCATACCAAAATAGCAAAATCTAACTTCTTTCTCAAAGGTTATGGCTCTCTTATCCTTGTACTGAATCTCAAAACAAAGCACTCTAATTCACTTTTACTAGCGAAAACTCCTATTTATTCTGATTTGCAATAATAAATAGATAGGCTAATAGGATAAATGCGCTTGGCTGTTTTAACTTGAAAAACTTACACAACTAGCTGGCCTATAAAAGCGGTTTTAAAATCAAATCTTGCTCTCTATTCTTCTATTTTTGTCAGCGTAGTGAAAATTCTATCGGATATAGATGCAATTAACCAAACTTGAGATAAAGGGATTCAAAAGTTTTGCTGATCGTGTAATCATCAACTTTGATGAAGGAATAACCGGTATCGTGGGCCCGAATGGATGTGGTAAATCTAACGTAGTGGATTCGATCCGTTGGGTACTGGGAGAACAAAAATCCAGGGTTCTTCGATCGGATAAGATGGAAAGCGTAATATTTAATGGAACGAAAGCCAGAAAGCAAACCCAGCTCTCAGAAGTCTCTCTCACTTTCCATAATACTAAAAATCTGATCCCTACCGAGTATTCTCAAGTCACTATAACCAGGAGATACTACAGATCGGGAGAAAGCGAATACCTACTTAACGGCGTAACGTGCCGGCTAAAAGATATCACTAACCTTTTTCTGGATACTGGCATTGCTTCCAATAGCTACGCTATTATTGAACTCAAAATGGTAGACGATATCCTTAGTGACAAGGAAAATTCAAGAAGAGCCTTATTCGATGAAGCCGCAGGTATTTCAAAATTTAAAATCAGGAAAAAAGAGACACTCAAAAAGCTGGGCGATACAGACACTGATCTGGAACGAGTAGAGGATCTGCTGTTTGAAATAGAGAAAAATCTAAACTCTTTAGAGCGTCAAGCAAACCAAACAAGGAAATACTACGAATTAAAAGAGAATTACAAAAGCTCGAGTATCGCTTTTGCAAAGAAAACCATGGACAATCAGCAGGAGCATTTTGATACCATTCAAGATCATATACGAGAAGAAAACGACAAAAAGTTTGCGCTTACGACGTTGGTAAGTGAAAAAGAATCTGCGATAGAAAAAGCAAAAACCGACCTGATTAATAAAGAAAAGCTATTGTCCTCCCGTCAAAAAACGCTTAATGAGCATGTGAGCAAGATTCGTCAGTATGAAAGTGATAAAAAAATTAAAAATGAGCGTCAGAAATACCTTCAAAATAAGATAGAAACCCTAAAAGAGCAAATTAGCCAGGATAAACAGAGTAATGAAAAAGCTTCCATTTCTTTAGAAGGACTGAGATCCAAAGCTAAGGACGCGGAATCTGAAGTGGCTTCAATGCTTACTTCAGTAGAGCAACTAAAAGAAGAATATCAAAAACAAAAATCATTAACCAGTGAGTTTCGAGAAAAACTAAATACACTTACTCAAAGCTATACTGAAGATAAAGAGAAACAGTTTCAGCTCAACAAAGAGACAGAAATAAAGGATGTTCAATTAAAGTCATTATTCAAAGAACTAACACAATCGAGCGAAGATGCTGATCATTATCGTGCGAATCTTAAGGAATTTCAACATAAGCTTACGGAGATTGAACTGAATAAGAAGCAAAACCAAGAAATTTATAATTTATTAAAAATCGAACAAGCAGAAATAAATTCAAAAGTAGAAAAAACAGAAAATAATTTAAAGTCTTCACTGGAGTCGCTTATTTTAGTAAACCGAAACATTGACTCAAAACAAAATGAATTTAATCTAACGAAGTCATTAATAGATAATCTGGAAGGCTTTCCTGAAGCGATCAAGTTCCTAAAAAAAAAGCCGAAATGGAAAAATGCTCCCCTCCTATCCGATGTCATTAGCTGTGACGAGAAATACCGGATTGCCATTGAGAATTTCTTGGAGCCATATATGAATTATTATGTTGTAGATAAACAGGAAGATGCGCTTGAGGGAGTTAGTTTATTGTCTGAGGCAACTCGTGGAAAAGCTAATTTTTTTGCACTAGATAAGCTTAGCTATTTTGACCTAAGTCTTACTAATCTGCCCAATTCCACCTCCGCCCTTAAGCTTATCGAATACGATCCAAAGTATAAAAAACTGATTCATTTTTTACTTGGAAATTTTTTTTTATCCAATAATCCAGTTAAAACGACAGGAGAAGATGATATTGTACTCCTAGATAGCACCGGCAAGATCATACATCGTCAATATAGCATTTCGGGTGGCTCTATAGGGTTGTTTGAAGGAAAGCGGATAGGAAGGGCTAAAAACCTCAAAAAACTAGAAAAAGAGATTAATGACCTCGCAGAAAAACAAGTCCGATTAGAAAGCCATATTGCACAATTAAAAAATCTCTTAGAGGAATTAAAACAGTCTTCAAAATCCAAACAACTGGAAGAATTGAAAGAAGAACTAAATAGAATCAATGAACTTTATGTTTCAATCCAAACCAAGAAAGAGCAATTCTCAAATTTGCTCGTCTCTGGCAAGAACCGAAGAACCGATATAAAACAGCAAATCCAACAGCTTCAAGATGAATTGGAATTACTACTACCACAGGTAGAAGACACATCGAATAAACTTAAGGAACTGGAAACACACCTTGTAGTCAAAAGAGAAGAAGCGGCACATTTTCAAAATGAACAGGATAAGAAATCTTCTAATTACAATGAACAGAATGTATTGTTTCACCAAAAGAAAAACAAGCTTGATAGTATTCTACAAGAGATCTCTTTCAAACAAGAATCACTTGAAAATTCGATCAGTAGAATTGAAAAAAATAAAGATGATCTAGCTTCTACTACCACTAACCTAAATGAGCTAATTAAAAAAAGTACTGAGAGTGATGATGATTTGGTAGGAATGTACGAAGAGAAAGAATCACTGGAAGTAGGCGTAAACGAAGCAGAAAGGGAATATTATGAAGCAAGAGGACTAATAGATGACGAAGAAAAAAACCTAAGAGAGACTCAAAGACAAAAAGAAGGGATGAATCACGCTTTGATGGAGTGGCATAACAAGTTGAATGATACCAAAATCAGACTTAATTCTATTAAAGAACGTCTTTCTGTTGAGTTTAATGTAGATCTATCTAAAATAGCAGGAGAAGATATCCCAGATTACGAAAAGTTGAATGAAGAAGAGCTAAAAACAAAAGTAGAAAAGCTTAGAAGCCGTGTTGATCGCATGGGACCCATCAACCCGATGGCAATGGAGGCCTTTGAAGAAATCAAAGAACGACATAGATTTATTAAAGATCAGAGAGAGGATTTGCTAAAAGCAAAAGAATCACTTCTCACCACCATTGGCGAGATAAACGAAGTGGCCAAGGAAACCTTTATGGAAGCCTTCCAGGAAATAAAAAATAACTTCATCAAAGTATTTCGTACGCTATTTATAGAGCAAGATGACTGTGATTTGATTTTAACGAATCCGGAACAACCATTAGAGAGTTCCATTGACATTATCGCTAAGCCAAAAGGAAAGAGACCACTAACTATAAATCAGCTATCTGGCGGAGAAAAAACATTAACAGCTACTTCGCTCCTATTTTCGATCTATCTGATGAAGCCGGCTCCTTTCTGTATCTTTGACGAAGTAGACGCTCCCCTTGACGATGCCAATATTGATAAATTCAACGAAATCATTCGAAAGTTTTCAAAAGATTCTCAATTTATAATAGTTACCCATAATAAACGAACCATGGCTAGTACCGACATTATTTATGGAGTGACCATGCAGGAAGAGGGTATTTCTAAGGTGGTACCTGTTGATTTAAGAGAGTTAGCCTAATTTTTTTGTATCAGAAGAAATTGTGCTTTTCTTATTATTATTTCAATAATCATTTTAGAAAAATTTATTGAAGTAGGCACTTAGTAAATAGTCAGGTTTTTGCAGTAGACCGGGCTATGAGCGACCATTCTATCCATCAGACGGTCAAATAGTTTACCCTTCATCAGATGGCGGTTAAATCGGTAACAATACTCGTCTAGATAGG
>JBCDKO010000270.1:0-5687 GCA_038746525.1 Bacteroidota bacterium | reverse complement strand
TTGGCATTGGGCGAAGAAGCCTACGGCGTTTCCATCCAACAGAAAATAAAAGAAGTAGCCGGGAGGGATATAACACGTGGAGCGCTACACTCGGCCTTGAGCCGCCTTGAAGAAAAAGGCTTTCTAAAGTCAGCGTTTGGTGAAGCTACCAAAGAAAGAGGGGGCCGTAGAAAAAGACTTTACAGTGTTACAGCCTCCGGTCAGAACGCATTGAAAGAAGCACAAATGATACGGGAATCTTTCCGAAGTAGTATCAAGCCATCCTTTAATTTTGAGTAAAGCCAACAAGCCGGTTAAACCTCCAAAACTATTCAGAAAACTGCTGAGATGGTTCTGTGCATCTGACCTTTTGGAAGAAATTGAAGGGGACTTAGAGGAAACTTTTAGTTATAACAGTGCGACTCAAGGAACATGGTTTGCCAAGTTGATATATATAAAAGAGGTAGTTTTTCTAATCCGCCCTTCTGTAATCAAAAAACTCAAATTCGACAACTCAAACAACACCGTAATGCTTCAAAACTACGCTAAAGTAGGTTTCAGGAATATTCTAAAATATAAGGTATTTTCTTTTATCAATGTATTTGGTTTAGCCGTCTCCATGTCTGTCAGCCTATTGATCATACTGATGCTGGCAGACCAGCATCAGTATGATCAATTTCACTCTAAGAAGGACAGGATATACCGTATCCTGACCGCTCATAACGATGGTAATACAACGGCTGCCACTACACCTTTTTCAACATTGGAAGCTTTCAATGAAAATTATTCACTAGCCGAACATACCACCTCTTTAAGACGAGGTATAGGGGGAGATGCCGTTTACAAAAAGAAGTTCACTCAAATGATTGGGTATTTCGCTGATCCTGATTTCTTCGAGGTGTTTAGCTATGAACTTTCCAAAGGGAACCCAACTACAGCGCTGACCAACCCAAACTCCATGATCATCAGTGAGGAGATAAGCCGAAAGCTTTTTGGAAATTCTAACCCGTTGGGGAAGACGGTCGACTTTACCAATCGAGGATTGGATTTTGATGATGATGAAAGCGGCTCACCAGACTTCTGGGGTACCTTCACGATTACAGGAGTTATCCCCATTAACTATTACAAAACGCATCTAAGATTTGATGTGTTGGTATCCAAATCATCATTAAATAATTTGTATCAACAAGAAATGGTATATGACCTTTCACAAAACTGGAGCAACTACTACCAGGCCTATAATTATGTAGTACTCAACGAAGCCTCGTCAGAAGAAAATCTGTCTCAGGCACTGTCCGATCTGTCCCATAAAAAATTTAGTGAATTAGAAGAAATGCAGGTGTCCTACCTGATTTCGCAATCAATATTGGACTTTCGGCCGGGTCCCCTGTTAAATAATGCGCCAAGTATAAGTCTGCCCATGCCTGTCTATTACATTCTCTCTTTACTGGCGCTCGTTATACTCCTTTTGGCCTGTCTGAATTACACAAATTTATCGATCGCCAGAGCGATTACAAGGTCAAAAGAAATTGGTATTCGCAAAGTAACAGGCGCACGAAGAAAAGATCTTATTTTTCAGTTCTTAAGTGAGTCTATCATTACATCATTTTTGGCGCTTCTTTTAGCTAACCTCGTTTTATATTTTGTCAAATCTGCTTTCATGGATTTATGGGTAAATCAATATCTCAACTTCGACCTTGCCGCTAACCTTTACATCTATGGCATCTTTTTAGGTTTTGCAATTTTTATGGGCGCGGTCGCCGGAATCTTTCCAGCGTTGCGCCTATCAAAACAACAACCCGTTCAAGCTCTAAAAGCGCTTGCCTCTTCCGGAAAAACGAAAATGAGTCTGAGGAAGTCTTTAACGGTTTTGCAATTTGTGGTTTCGTTACTATTCATAATCACCGCGATTGTGATCCATAATCAATTCAGACATGTAATGGAGCATGACTACGGTTTTGAAACAGAAAATATACTGACGGTAAATCTCCAAAGTAATGATTATGAAAAGGTAAAAGCTTCCTTCTCCTCTATCCCTGGTGTAAGTACTATTTCAGGCAGTGAATACTTACCCTCAACCGGAAGAACGGAGAATATGGCGCTGAAAGTAAATACAGAGGAAGAACCTAAAACTCTTATTGCCATTAGCGCTGACTCAGAATTTATTGATGTACTAGATTTTGAGACGATAGCGGGGAATATCAAACAGCCACTGACCGATGATGGGCTTACCATAGTCATAAACCGAGAGGCAGCATCGGTTTTAGGCTATCAGGTACCTGCCGAAATTATTGGTGAATCGTTTGAGATGTACAATGGGAAATACGTGAAAGTCATAGGTGTAATTGAAAATTTTACATTCCATTTACTCTTTAACGGGCGTAGCAAAAGTCCCTTAATCATTTATAATAATCCTAAACGCTTTACCATGGCGAACCTGTCTATCCGTTCCACGAATCGTTCAAAAATATTGGCGGACATGTCTTTAGCCTGGGAATCCATCGATCCAGTCCATCCATTTACTTATGAGTTTTACGATGAAAATTTAGCCAACAATAACCGGGGTATTTTTGATATTGTAAGTATCGTTGGATTCGTAGCATTTTTAGCCGTTACCATCGCCAGTTTGGGTTTGCTTGGTATCGTCATTTATACAGCCGAGCGAAGAACGAAGGAAGTAGGGATAAGAAAAATCCTGGGTTCCAGCAATGTGAGTCTGACCTTCCTACTTTCTAAAGAGTTTCTAAAACTGTTGCTGATAGCTATATCGATAGCCGCCCCCATCTCCTATGTATTGAACAATTTTTGGCTGAATTTCATGACCGTAAAAGTAGATTTTGGATTAGGTACAGTTCTTCTAGGTATATTCATTTTGCTTGGTATTGGACTTTTAACCATAGGATCACAAATGCTGAAAACGGCTTCTTCCAATCCTATTGAGGCGCTAAAAACCGAGTAATTTAGAGTTTCTTCAGTTCAATTCTTCCAAAATTAAATCCGTGATCTCAAAACGAGGAAAATCCCCCGTATTAGACAGTAAGATAATGGTAATACCTTCATCAGGCTGTTTTAGAAACATAGAATAAAAGCCATAATCAGTCCCTGGGTGATATCTAATTTCATGCTTTTTTGATGTCTTGAACATGTAGTTGTCCAGCATCCATCCGTAGCCGTAATCACCATCCCAGTCGGTGTAAGCTGCTCTGGGCATGTAAGCTTTATCCAATAGTTCTTTAGGTAAGAGGACATCAGATTCAAGCGCCTGACTCCATTTGAGAAGATCCGCTATAGTGGACACAACTCCAGCGGCACCTTTAGTGTTTTCAAGTGCATATAACTTCTCCAACCGTCCGTAGTAATACCCTCTGGGAACAATTCTACCCGCACCGGGTGTACCAGAATAGGTATCCTTCATACCCAGAGGGTCAAATATTTTAGCTTTTAACAAAAAAGCGAAATCTTCTCCTGTTACCACTTCTGCAATGTGCGCCAATAGCAAAAATCCAGTATTTGAATATTTAAAATCAGTTCCCGGATCAAAGTCTAATATATCTTTCCCAAAAGTCTCCACCCACTCCTTTGTAGTGAGTTCTTCTTCAAATACACGTAAAATGTGATCAGTATTTTGAAGGTAATTTGGGATACCTGACTGGTGTGAAAGCAATTGCTCGATCGTCACTTGACCGTGCGGATAATCAGGTATGTAAGTGCCAATTGTGTCCTTTAAACTTAACTTACTTTCATTCTCAAGCATAAGTATGAGTGTAGAAGTAAAGGTTTTAGCCGTAGAACCTATTCTAAATTGGGTATTTGAATCATTTTGGACCAGTGAGTTATTGTAACTCTTTTGGAAAATTGGTTGCCCTTTGAAAGCAATCAATGCATTACCATTAAACAAATTCTTACGATTGTAAAAAGTCAAAATAGAATCTATCCTAGCTGCATCATCTTTGGGAAATTTGCGTAACGCATCTTCGATTTCTTCCTTGAGCTTTTCAGCTTCATTATTGGCTTCAACAGTCTTAGCAACTTCATTAAAATCCAATTCAGGAGTAAGAATGGTGTAGTCACTCCAGAAGTCAGGATCAAATTGTGATTCCTGCCCTTCGATGAGCTTCTGTTGGCCAATGGTCTCTTCGTTAGCGAATGGCTCAGCTTCATCTATTAGTGTATTGGTGGCTACATAGTCAATATGAATGTCTAGTTTAAATTCATAATGCCTTCCGTCACTCCGCAATTTTAGTTGCGTATCTGACTTAACAGTATTCAGGTAGTAGTTGCCATCAATCTCCTTATAAGAAAGTTGTGTATCGTCTTGGTTAATCCCTATATGAATATCAAAAATAACCATGAGTGCCCTAAATGCGCCACTGCCAAACTTGACATATTGTACTCCCTTTGGACTAAATCCATGCTCTACATAAAGAAAAGCAAAGGTTTCAACATCGATGTATACTTTCCCTTTTCGTCCTACCTTTTTAAGTCCATCCTTTCTATCAAAAGAAATAACGTAAGCTGGCCTACCCTCATAGATAATGGTCTCCTCAAATGTAAAATCATGCATTTTGAGCCCTTTCTTATTAAATAGGTTTATATTATCGATGTTATTAATGAGGTCGATATTAATCACAGAACGTGGTGTGAGCCCCATATCAATTCCTTCAGTGACTTTTTCATCTTTTAGAAGGCGCATCTTTTCTAGTCTAAACTGTGGTTTGGATTCCCTATTTTTTTCCGAATAAATATCAAAAACGGCCTCTGACAATTGACCAATAGCATTTTCCCGCTTAGCGGTCATCCGGTAAAAGCCTTGAGTGATATTGGTTTTCTGTTGGTAATTTTTTGGTATGTTGGCAATGGCTTTTTTTATTATTTGCAGCGTAGTTAAATCCTTAAATACTACTTCATCCAACACGCGTTTGTCTTCTGTCAAATAGATTTTAGCGTTCTCAGGCAGTTCAGTAATCTTTTTTATGAGTGGATGGTATCCCACGAAACTAAACCGTAAACTATCCTCCTTGTATGCTTCGGGTAGCAACAACCTGAACTCACCGTTCACATTACTAGCTGTACCCCGCATGTTGCTCAGCATTGAAACATGGGTAAACGGTAGTGGCGCTTTGGTTTCTTTATCGTAAACCGTGCCACTGATGACCAGCTTTGGTTTGGCGGAGGATTTCTTAATGAGGCTTAAAGTAATTCTATTGTTGAGTGGTGTATAACGAATATTTCTTTTCGGAAAAAGCCGATCCAAAAACATTCGAACGGTCCCTGTATTATGCTTCAGGTTAACGGATTCGCTGTCCGGAATCTGATTACTATACGTAAAAGTAAAGCCTCCTTTTTCGCTGATCTCCTCTAGCAGTTGTGCTATGGAACCCGAGGTTTTATCCAATTCAATCTCTTTTTCCAATAAACCACTTTGGGCCTGAACGGTAAGGAAAACCAGAAAAAACAGAGCGAAAAGCAAACCAATCTTTTTTAACATATCATTAGATTCATTATGGTTCCAGATTCTCTTTTTTAACTGTAAATGTGCGACTGATCACCTCCGATGCCGAAAAGAAACCTAGACCGTTATTACTCATATTGGAGGGAGCATTTCCCGGTATCACATCAAAAAGTCCCCCTCTAAATTTTGTCTCTGCATATACTGCCCGCATATACAAATAATGAGCCGTAGACATCGAAGATTTGAATTGAAAAAT
>JBCDKO010000269.1:0-5689 GCA_038746525.1 Bacteroidota bacterium | reverse complement strand
CGAAGACCTGATAATCCGTCTTTCTGATAGCGATTTCTCCACACGATCACTTTATTTGGATAGGTATTCAATCGCTTAGCGATCTCATTGACCGCAACTCCCGCTGCACTTTCCAATATCATGATTGCTCTTTCATGTTGGTAGGCACTCACAGTCTTTGATCTTGACCATCTTTCCAGAGTGGCTCGATCTTCTTCTCGTATTTTGATTGTTGGCGCACGTCTTCCCATACGTACAAAGATAAACAATAATATATGTTATTATTACAATTAAACACTAGTGTAGAAATTACTAAATAGATTTACTTTTTTTATATTTGCTTCATGGTAAATATAGGAAGTATTACCGTATCAAAAGACGACCGTGAAGAGCTTACGATCCGGTCTCGGCCGCAAAAATTACCAAGATGTGATGTTTTAAGGGCTCAAATCATCTTAGCTTGTGATCAGGGCAAGAGTTATGATGAAATGCAGCAACAACTTAACATGAGCAGGCCGGTAATCAATTAAGTGGCAAGGCCGATACAAAAAGCTAGGGTTGACAGGCTTACAAGATCAACCTCGTTCAGGCAAGCCCCCCATTTATAGTGAATCAGATAAAGCGCGAGTGATTTAATAGCGTGTAGCCCTCACGGAGAAGGCGTTCCCCAATGCTCTTTAGTTAAGAAAAAAGTGGCCTCATTTTGAGATATCAGAAGGAGACGGAGTAGGTGCAGTATTAGCTGGTGTTGGATTTGTTCCTGTAGTTGGAGATGGTATTAAGACGGAAGGAAAGGTCATAAGAGAGGCTATTTAATCTAGCGATGAAGTTGTTGATGCCACAAAGACTTATCAGACTTACACAAAAATCAATCCAGAGACGGCAGAAGTTTATTCGGGTCGAACAAGTGGAACTGGTTCACTAAGAGAGAACGAATGCAAGTGCCAACACTACGGCTGGTGGTGATGAAGTAACCATGCTCCAAAGCGGAGACACGGGCGGGATGATCTTCCTCTCCATGAACAAAAAGCGACACAGTAACGCTGACTGTGAACGCCAACTACAAGACCACACCGAGCAACAACAACTTCTTGGGTACAGCTTATAGTGTTGTGTTTAGCTCCTTTGATGCAGCGTATGGTTCAGGTGTTGAGGGTGGCATAAGTAGTAGCTCTACGGTTTTTGATGAAGCACTGAAGGGAATAAATATGTCGGGCAAGGGCATTAGCAATACCTCACCGAGAGCCTTTTTGAACTACATCTTCTTTGATCAGGAGATGAACTATGTGCGAGCGGGCTTCTTGCAGATCACTACCGCAGCGCAAGGAATCATTGTGCATCATACCATCAGTCTGAACGACATCATTGCAGATCGGGAAGGCTACATTTTGGCTTACCTTAGTAACGAAAATGCGGAGGAAGTAACCATCCATTGGGATGACTTTACAGTGTATCATGGGAAGACTAACATTGTTTACGCCATGAACTACTATCCACACAGAGCTATTTTTTTTGAGTTTGTGCGTATTGCTTCTGAGCTAGTTAAGTACAGGTTCCAAGGGCACGAATGGGTGTCTGAGGTGATGAGCTATGATCTTGGTCCAAGAATGTGGGATCCTTACACACTGAGAACGAATGCCCCAGACATCTTGGCAGATCAGTTCCCAGATCAATCACCTTACTCATTATTCAGAGGAAACCCCTTGCGATTTACTGATCCGACGGGCATGTTTTCGGTAGATATAATTGAAGATTGTTATAACGGAGCAAATGGTGTTGGAGAAGGTATCGCACGAGCTTTTAAGAGTAAAGTCAATCAGGTAAGTAATGCAATAAATAATTCTGTAAACGCCGTTGGCTATGCTATAAACAGTGGACTAAAAGCGGCCGATGAGTTTGTCACCGGAGATACACCAGATACCAGAGGAGAGGGATCCCGAAGCAATCTTAGAGGGGAAACATTAGTTAAAACCGAAGACTCAAAAGGAAGTCAAGGAATCGTTGGAAAATTTTCAACTGAAAACGATATCACCATCTCGACAGAAGCAAAAGGAGTTGGTCCTGCTCTCGGAGCTCCTGATGGTGTTGCCGATATTGTTAAGTCGGCAGTAAGTGAAGTCTCTCATGTAATTAATACTGTTAGCACTGTTAGAGGATGATAACAGTGTTAATAGGGCTTCAAACGTGCAATCGATCCTATTGGTTTGAGTACTGCAGGGTAGGGCTTTAAAAAACGGTGTTGTTTTTTTGGAAGGGGTACTAAAAAAAGTGCGACGCTAAAAAATGCTAAGATTACTGTCCATTTGGCCTAACTTTTAATGAGTACGAAAGGACAGCGAGTACTACACGGAACTTTAAGTATAATGGTAAAAAGAAAATTGAAGAGCTAGATTGGTATGATTATGGCGCAAAAATGTTTGATCAGCCAATTGCAAGATAGAATGGTATAGATGCATTATCAGAAAATATATTAGAATCCTTTGCAAAACTGGATTTTTGGTTCAAATCGAGGCTTTCAGAGTTTCAAAAACGTAGTTTACTGGTCGTAAATGAGCCAAAGGCGGGTTTTTCAAAGGATTCTATTAATCAATTATTTAATTAATTTCTTGAATATCCATTAACATATTTTCCCAATTCTTTTGATTATCGTGATCGAATTGAGCTCCATTTTCGTCGGCTACAGTAAAACGTTTAATTGCTGGTGTTTTGCTGGTTGCTTGGTACAATTGGTAAGCTTCCTCAATTAAAGCTTCTGCTATTGGCAAGTCAATTGAATCATAAACAGCACGTTTACAAGCCTCAATAGCTTTTGCAGGGAATTTAGCAATACGCTCTGCTAATGCCTCTACATAAGGCCCAATCTCGTCAGCATTTAAGGCTTTGTTTACAGTTCCAAATTTTTCAGCTTCATCTGCATCCCAATCTCTTGCACCTAGAATGATTTCTAAAGCTTTTCCAAGTCCTGTTTGTCTAGCCATACGAGATGCTCCACCACCACATGGTAAGATCCCCATTCCTACTTCCATTTGCATAAATTTAGCTTTTCCTCTTGCTGCAAATCGCATGTCTAAGGCTAATGCCATTTCATGTCCACCACCTCTTGCGAAGCCTTCAATCTTAGCAATTGTTGCTTGTGGCACATTGCTTAAACGCTCTAAAACGGCTTGTAAGTCCAGTAATTTTACTTCGTTTCTTGAGACAGCTTCTTGAGACATATCTCTCAACAAGTTAGTGTCGTAATGGCACACCCAGTATCCCTTATTTGAGGATTGAAACACGACTACTTTTACACTTCTGTCACGCTCTAAGCGTAAACAAAGGCTACTTAAGTCTGCTAACATTTCTTGCCCTTGAACATTAACTGGTCCAAAATTAATTGTTACGTAAAGGATTCCTTCTTTTTGCTCTGCTGTGAATGTTTGGAAATTTTTGTAATCCATGATTTATGTTCTTAATGATTTATGTTCTTATTCAATTGATGATCCCTGTGAGTGCATGTTGTTTTATTCTCCCGTCTAGTGATGTAAGTATCAGTTGTTAATTAAACATCGATATGTTCATTTTTACCATTCCAAACAAAATAAACTACATCGTTGCGGGTTTCTTTTTTGATTGTTTTAAAATGAAAATCTTTAAATTTTGGAAGGAAAGCTTCATAGAAACAGAATATTTCTTCCCGTCCTTTATAAGTATTATCTGGTGTAATGAATATTGCATCATTTGTATAATCTTCTAATACTTTTGACGGATTTAATGTATATACAGCCTTCATATAGCTTTCAAATACGTCTTGCGATTTTTTCATAATAGGTGTTTATTAAGCTTTACAATACAAAGTTATTTCAAGAGCATACCTATGATTTGGTAAGAAAAAAAGAGGTTTTAGTAAAAAACGAGGAATAGCTTAATTGTACTATTTTAAACTTGCTTTATATGCTTTTGCAGTTAGCCCTTTGTAAGAAAGAAATGTTTTATCTAAATGGCTACTATCCGTAAAACCTAGTTCTTGAGCAATTTCAGTAACAGTTAGATCTGTATACTTTAGTCTTGTTTCAGCTAGTTTTAACTTGTGGTTAATGATATATTTTTTAAGTCCAATATTCATTTTATCTTTAAAATATTGGCTCACATAATTTTCTGAAATATGAAATTGTTTTGCTAATGTCTTTTTTGATAATCTTTCAGCATCATGAATATTATAATGGATATAGTTTATAATATCTTGAACTTTAGAGCTAGATACTTCAGAGGATATAAAACTTACGTTTCTCGAAATAATATGCAAAATTGCATGCAAAGTAGGTTTTAGTACAGCTTTATTTCTTAAATCTTCATTATTGTATTCATTACACAACACCTTAAATAATGCGTGTATACTACTATCGTCTGTTTTAGATTGAATATGTAAGAATGAAGTTCTATTAGCACTATGTAAAATGGTTTCTATTTTTTTAAACCATAATTTACGCGGTGAATTATGCTCATCTAATAAGGAATTATTGAAAAAACTATTCAGAAATTTTACAGCAGAAACTGTAGTTGGCGTTTCAATTTCAATGTTATATTGATCGTTAGGGATCAAAATATAAATCTGGTTATCATTGTACTTCACCTTATGATTATTGATGACAATGGTTCCTGTGCCTTTCTCAATATAAAGTATTTCAAAAAATCGGATAGGTGTATATTGACAAAAAGTTATTGAATTAACTTCCTTAAAATGTTGAATTACGATATTTTCAAAAATGGTGCGAGGCATCTTTAATTCTGACTAACTATTATTGGATATGCGGAAACTTCCACATATCAATACTACCACATTATTAAACATGGTACTTTTAAGGAGGAAATTGCTAATCTCATCATACAATTTGACAAAGGCAATAGGTTTTAAATGCTTACGAGCTTTACAAAATGCCACCTCGCTTTTACACTTTACTAAGATCCATTTCACTCGACTGAAGGTCATCAATGAAATCAACCAGTTCGCGTTAGAGTGCTCGTCGAAGTAGGGTCATGATATACTACTCAGGTGCTGAATGTCCATATCCTATCCCTTGTAAAGGAGACTTCCCTCTCCTTACATTGCTTGATGAATTGGTCATTTCTTAAGATATTATGGATGTCAAAACTTATTTCTTCTTAAGTAATGAAATTTAAAGAACCCCCTATACTTTACCCCCATAAAATTAATTAGCTATTTGTAATATTCATTCCGTTAATGACATTGGAATTGCATGCATTAATCTAAATTGTGAAGATGTTTTTCAGAACCTACGAGATCAAAGTGACGTTTGGTTTTGACTAACCTACAACCTAAAGCTAAACAAGTGATCGCCCTTAAACTCGTTTTTGAAAGTTTTCGATTTGCCTGGAACGCAATTCGAACAAATATTCTGCGCACTACTCTTTCACTTCTTGGAGTGACTGTAGGCATTTTTTCTATTATATCAGTCTTCACTCTCGTAGATTCTCTTGAGAAAAGTATAAAAGACAGCCTAAGTTTCTTAGACGCTAACAATCTGGATATAAGAAGATTCCCGTATGAATTTCGACCAGATATTCCTTAGTGGAAATATCTGAAGCGACCGTTCACTAATTACGAAGAATATGAATTCCTTAGAAAAAATCTTAAGAATGCTAAAGGCATCACAATTTTCGCAATTTCAGAATCAGAAACTGCCAAACACGAGAGTAACAGCTATGACGG
>JBCDKO010000268.1:0-5782 GCA_038746525.1 Bacteroidota bacterium | reverse complement strand
ATGTGGGATCGGACATCTCATCAAAGTAGCAGATATGTTCGATAGACACATGCAGGGAATAGTTAACGCAATGACTTACAACAAAAGCAACGCGATGGCCGAACGAATTAATGGTAAACTCCAAGAAATTAAGATGACTGCCAGAGGACATAGATCCTTGGAAAACTTCAACAGTGCGATCCTATTTTCCCACGGTGGACTTGACCTATACCCACATAAAACTTAGTAGAACCCCGTCTAAAGCTTTCTGCAAAGTTTCTCCACCAGCCAGCTTAAAGGCCGCATCTCCGAAGTAATTACCAGTAATATTTTTAGTAGGTCCTAATCTTGTTCCACTTCCAAATACAGCTTGTTTCTTCGCAGCACTCTTCCTAGCATTAACTACGGGGTCAATAAATAGCCTTTTTAAACCTTCTAAGCATTTTGGACAATCACTTAAAGGATCATTATATCTAATCGAGTTAGAGTAAGCATAGTTATAAGAGGACCAGCTCACATTGATATCCAAGTCTGCTTTTGGATCAATCTGCCACCAGCCTAATCTTCCCCACGGATCATAAATCTGATGCTTCGTTTCATCAAGGTTGAAGCTAAAATCCTCTAAGCGTTCGGCTCCTTCATTGTAAAGGAATACATTCTTCGTAGAAGCGGTTCTTTGATACTGATCAAATCGTCCACCATAAGGATAGTATGCCTGAGCTTGTACCACATTCGTTTTCCCATGATACACTGTAAAATCATCCCAATGGATGGCTACTTCCTCTGCATTTTCATCACTCAGGTAAGCCAAAATGTAGCCTTCCTGATCCGCTATAATGTCGCTCAGACTAATGGTTTGATGCATGCCGATTCCTTGCGCTGCAGTACTGCTGTTGCCCTTGCCCGACATATCTATCCCGTTTAGTGCCTCATCAAACACACTGGACGAGCTGCTCACTCCATTTTCAACTCCGCTGCCATACGCTGCATCGAACGAGCTGAATAAGGCATCATACGCAGTACCTAAAAATGCGTTCCCCGTTGGCGCACGTTCGTAGTTCGCATTCACAGTAAGGTCTATCGTATCTCGCTTGTCTATGCTTAGGAAGATCATCCGCACCAGTCTCCCCAGCCTGCAACAAGGCTACTTCATCGCCTCCGGCAGTGGTATTGGCATTTGCATTCGTATGCCGGTGTAAGTCCTGGAAGCCGCCCGAGCCTGACGAAGGATCTCCCTTCTCAAAGGTTCCGTTACGGTGTAGCTCTCCGGCGTGGTGCTAAACGTTACTCTCACATTGCCCAGGTGATTAGAATATGATATTGAAAGTCAAACGTCCCCTCACTTTCGTTCGGCACAAGCCCACGCTCACACACTAATATAGTATCTGGACACAAGCTACAAGCTCGCGCCAGATCGTGGCTTTTCGCTACTGGCTGGAAATCCTCCACAATACGTCTTGAGCATTTTGAAGTTGATAGTATTGATCCCATGGAAATAGCCTTTCCTTATCAGGCCATATACATTGATAAGCAGGAAACTCAATACCTTGATTTGGATCATTTCTTGGAATAACTTTCCCCGCAGAATCCAAATAGTCGCCACTCTCATTCCTCCATCTGAAATAACCATTTGATTGACAAGACCATTTATTAGAAGCTGAATTGGTACCACTACCTCGCTCAAAAAGAAGTCTCTCTTTACCGTTTTCATCTATCCATTTCCAACCCTTTCCATTATTTTTAGCTATTGTCCTCCATCCTTTAGGCTTATTTTTAATTATCCATTTTAGACTTTTTCCTTGAAGACCACTTTTAAGCAACCTAAACAAACCATAGTCTTTCCGTATTTTACCCGGACCTCCAAAGTCTGGAGCTTCCATCATTATTGGAGTATGAGATCCGGTTAATTCACCAAACTTATCTACTTGAAGCCCCTTAAAATCCCTGTATCCCCAAAGACTATTTAAGAATGGAATTCCATTTTGTGGATTCATTACTTGTTGGCCAACAAAATAGGTTGTTCCTGCTATTCTCTTTCCGGGTCGTTTAGCCGTAACTACTACATTGTCTAATTGTATGACATCATCTGGAGTCACAGGCTGATCACTTCCTGCCTTTACAATATCTAGCCCAAAAGGACCCCACCCAATCGCTAGCTGGTAGCGAGTAACCATTATTTTTCTTTTTTTTGTTTAATGATCATTCTCATTCAGATCATATTTTTTACTCGTCACAGCCGAGCGACTGTTGAGAGTGGTTTGAAGGCTACTCCTGCAAGCCGCCTTCGGTGGGCCTACCACCATCTCAAGTACAGCATGTGAAAGAACTTATTCCCGAGCTTCACTTCTCGGCACACCTCGAACCAGCGGAGGTAGGGTCTTGATTTTATTCATCATTTAGAGATATATGAGCTTCTACCTTCACTCTCTCATATGCAAGCTTAATTGTTGGATTAAAAGCACTAAAAAAGGTGCCCTCCTTCAACATATCATAAATAGATAATTTGATATTTTCTTCAGTAACTTCTTCGATTATAATCATATTGCTAGACCAAAAGTATAACCCACTCAAATTCTCTTTTGATACGGATTTCTCCTTGATGAGCCTTTGGATATTCTCAAGAATAAAAAATGATCCTACAAATTCTTCTTTGTTTTTAAATCGAACAAAGACATCAATATTGTCGTCTTGAGGGTTCCAAACCTCGCCAATTATTTCTATAGCTTCTGCAACTCTTTTATTACTACAGGTTGAGTGGCCTTATCCGAATACCCTACGATTTTTGCTCCGCCTTCACTATTTATAAAATAAACTCTAGCCCCGCCATCACCTCTCATGAACCTTGCCAAAGAGATTTTTCGACCCTCTACCTGCCCCAAAATTATCTCTTGATAATTCACGGATAAGCTTATTAACCTCTTTTCTCCATTGGCGGTTTTTACCAAGTTTTCTTGATATCTTAAGAAGAGCTTGACTTTGTTTTACTGCTGATCCAATTTTTATTGCTCCAACTCCTGGAGCAGGGGCAATTCCAGTTGTAGGCGTATATCCAGTTATATATCCTTCTGCATTTACATTAAATGGCCCATAAGTTCTCTGACCAAAAAAGTCTTCTAAGCCAGGAATACCATCTCTCTGACCTAAAACCCTATCTCCGATTTCATAACTATATATGTCGCAATTTTTTATCTGCTGTTTATCATGCTCTGCCTTTTCTTCATCTGTCATCCTTTGTGCTGTAACAGTAACATCATCTAGTAAAATCACATCATCAAGAGTAACTGGCTGATCACTACTTGCCCTAATTGTATCTAGATCCATAATATCTATATACAATATAGGATTATTTGCAGCAAATGAATATAGGCTCAAGTCATACTTAATAATTGGATCGGTTGACCAAAACCTCCCTTTGGAGGGATCATACATTCTAAAGTCAGCTAGATATGTACCTAATTCTGGCTGTACTTCATACTTATTAAAAATTCATTTAGTAGGCGTACTAGCTGTCCTTTGATACTCTCCAAACTGTAACCCGAAAGGATAAAAATTTTGAGCTTGAACCACATTCGTTTTCCCATGATACACTGCCATATCATCAAAGAAGATGTTCACTGCTTCATTGTTTTCATTACTCAGGTAAGCCAAAATATATCCCTCTCGGTCTGCGATGATGTCATTGAGTGAGATTTGCTCATAATCATGTGGAGCAGTACGTAACGCTGCGGTGGATAGTTCAAAATCCTTCTTAGATTCTACAGAATCACCAAGCTTGTTTAATTCTATCACTCGTAAACTTTTGCTGGAAGTAGACTCTCTGCAAACTCTTTCCAAGATGGTTTTTCGTCTGCCTTACTATTCTAATTATAGCCATAAAGTGCTTCCAGAAAAAGCTCTAAACTATCGTTCTCCCATTCAGAGCCATTATTCTTGTAATCTTCTTGTAAAAGCTTCAAAAATTCCTTGAAGTCTTCTCGTGTTTCTATGGTTTTATAAAATTCGTAGATGTCCATTTTAATTCCCTCTTATTGTTATTGAACTACCATCTGTCAATCCATTTAGGTAGTCCCTAAACTTGAACATTTCTTTTTCAAGGATTTGATCCAGCTTCTGGAATGGAATATTTACCCCAGCATCTTGAAAAGCCTTAAGCTTTCTATTATCAAGAGAGAACACCTGCCCGTCTTTTTCAACAATTCTGATTGGGCTGACTGAGCTCGGATCAATTGAACCATCCTTTAATCCCTTTGGTCAAGTCAGTTACATTTCTTCCATCTTTAAAAGTAGACTTAATACTTCCCTAACTGAACCTTATTGAATAAGGATTGACAGTACCCGTATTTGATAAACCACTAAATCCTTTAGAATCTAAGAATGACTTAGCTACATTCTTTATGTTACTCCCAAGCGTTGGCCCTGCTCCATTTTTTGCTACGAAACCAGTAACATTATTTGGAATCAAAGAGGCTCCATCAATTGCTCCAAAGACTGCTGCCGAAAGCTTATCGGTAATCTGTGGTCCACTCTCATACAGGAAAGGCACTCCATCTTCTCCGGTCATCACTGAAAACTCATTCCTAAAAATAAAAGGTACATTCAGCCCTGCTTTTATAAAGCCTGCAATTGTATTTGCCACATTCTTTCTCGCAGCAATAAAGTTCAAGTACAATAAAGACAACACCTGATCATCTGCCACACAATTCGGGCAATTAGAATCTATTGGCGCACGTCCATCCGGATCTGTGTATCGAATCGGATTATTTCTAAATAGCGAATACGGGGATTGATCCGGGAACTTATTTGCCAGTATATCTTGCGCATTGGTTCGCCGGATAAGTGGATCCCAGCCTCTTGGACCAAAGTCATAAACTCGTAGCTCTGGTAACCATTCTTTACTCTGGAACTTCCATTTATTCTCTACTGAAGCAGTTCTTTGATGCTCATTAAAGGTAAATCCGCCGGGGTAGTAATTTATGCAATTTTTCTGCTGTCCCCGTTTTTGGTCTAGTCCCTCAAAAAAATGAGATTCGCTTTCTTTTAGGCGGTCTCTCTTCCAAATACCTAAAAATGGTGAAGGCTCTCTCTGTTGGTCATATGTAAGCTTTAAGCAGCCCATTGGTGGATGGTGAAGGTAGCAAAAAGCCCCCTAACGAGGGAGCTTTCCGAACTGTATCAGGGCTTCTTGAAGGTCATTTACTTCTATTATTATCTGATGGCCGTGTTGTTTGTGGAACGATTCCAGGTCTTTTTCTTCAATAAACATGAAGCTGTACTGATCTTGTCGTTTGAGAATAAAGCATTTCATAACTATCTGATTTTAATGATGCCCTTTTCGAAAAGAAAAAAGGGAAAAAAAGAAAGCGGATCGTTCCAGGCTGTGGGGGGCTGCCGCAATGCTCTTTAGTTAAGAAAAAAGTGGCCTCATTTTGAGACCCCTCGACTTCTGATTATCTTAGAAGCATAAGAAAAACGATATGGAAAATACCAAGAATCAATCAGAGATGAAATCTGGGGTTTCATCTAAAAAAAATCTTTGCATTTTTCTATAACTCCCGGACAGTTCACCATTACAGAAAGGAAGAAAACACTTCACCAGAAACAGGTCTCTTCCGTTTGCCTGCGTAGTGATAGGTATTCTGCATTTGTTCAAAGAGCCGGTTGAGTTTAACTTGATCGGCGGTCCTTTGCAGCGCATCCTTTCTATCCCAGTTAGAGGTGGGGCTTTCAGCTTGGCCAGGTATAAAATCAAGTCTGAATTCTTCTCTGATCTATGCACTAAGTTATTGGATGGCTATCTGAAGAT
>JBCDKO010000267.1:0-5872 GCA_038746525.1 Bacteroidota bacterium | reverse complement strand
TTTTCCGTGCACTGAAAAAGCTCGATTTCGAGATTTTTCAACTAGTCACAGGTACATCAGCTACGTCGTTCGCTGCGGATCGAAGTATAAGCATACATCTTCACCTTGCTGCCTAGTATCTGATACACCTGTGACTTTCTCGGCAAGCCCTACTTAGCATATCAATAAGGATGAATAAGTTTATGGGCACCTCTAAAAACCCACTTTCAATTTTTAAGATGATCTTTTTTCCTGGTACTTTGTTATCGAAATACTTCTTTAACGCTGCTAAACTCTGTTTTTGACGTCTTGTCTCAGAAAAACGCTACCTCAAATTCTTGAACTGAGTTTTTAGAGGTGCCCTTATGAGAATTCCATGTGGCCATGGAACATAAATTCATACATATGAAATGAGCATCAAGATTCGAAGGCTAATTGATACTGCCGTCGGATGAATCGATCTGCCGATACGGTTTATCACGAATTAACCCGCATTATTCACCACAAATAGTGGCGAGTTGATTCAAGTAATTGATTTACCGTAGTTTAATATTCATATTGGACGATTTTTGATTCCTCAAATTTGGGGAACGATGTTGTCCTCTCATTCGAAATCAATTACCTTATATTCAACGTGTTACTTCATCTCAATGAATAACACCCGAATTTTTCGGGTTAAATATGTGCGATTGAACATAAACTGAATACAGATGAAATAAATCTTGAAAAGATATGAATGAAGGATGGTCAGAGGCAATCGATCAAGAATGCCGGAAATTAAAACACTTACGAAAAGAGTACATCAAATGAAAATATCCAGTCTCATGCATGTCGAAGGAATGGCAGAAGGGACAATCTGCTATTTTACGGACGTTTGAGCTCATAGCAACCCGAAATACGTTGTCTCATACGTGTTTGGGCTTATCCTGGTCCGAAAATACGTTGTTTCATACGTGTTTGGGCTTATCCTGGTCCGAAATACGTTGTTTCAATCGTGTTTAGGTTTATTCCGACTTTTAAATACATCATCTCATCCATTTACTGTATTAAATCCTTGCCGCCATAAATAAGCTTAAGTCCTTGAATGCTAGGTTGAATCGTTTAGCTAGATCAAGATTAGTTAAAGTACCTTTATAAGAATACACTCCTTTTTGGAGCCACTGCTTTCTGTAGATCATCTCATCCATACCTCCAAAATCTCCCGCTTCCAAGAGAATAGGTGTGAAAATATTTGAAATCGCAAGTGAGGCTGTTCTAGCCACCCTTGAGGCAATATTTGGTACACAGTAATGAGTTACCTTGTGCTTTACAAAAACAGGATGATCGTGGCTGGTCATCTCCGAGGTTTCAATGCACCCCCCCTGATCTATACTCACATCAATAACGATCGAGCCTGATTTCATTTCCATTACCATTTCTTCGGTGATCAGTATTTTATTCTGACCCTTTTCCATTCTGATCGCTCCTACTAATACGTCTGCTTCTCGTACCTCTTTTTCAATAATAGACGAATCAAACGTCGACGTATAAATCTCTTGACTGATCAAATGTTTTAGACGGCGCATTTTATAGATGTTGTCATCAAAAACACGTACTTCAGCTCCATGTCCCAAAGCTGCCCTGGCAGCAAATTCGGCTACTGTTCCAGCTCCTAAGATGAGCACTTTAGTCGGCGGTACTCCGGTAATCCCTCCTATAATAATCCCTCTGCCTTCATTGGTACTGCTTAGGTACTCGGCGGCAATGATCATTACGTTACTTCCCGCAATTTCACTCATCGCACGGATGAGTGGTAACCCCCCTTTTTTATCTTGCACAAATTCATACCCAATTGCAATAAGTTTTTTCTTATTAATTGCTTCCAGATATTCTGCTCTTTGCTTGCCTACTTGAAATGCAGATATAAGCGTACTACCTGGCTTCATGAGATCAATCTCTTGGATTTTTGGTGGTTCTACTTTCAATACTGTGTGGCAGGCAAATACTTCTTGAGGACCATAGGCAATTTTAGCTCCTGCTTCACTGTATTCCTGGTCTGAAAAATTAGAGGCATTACCGGCCTTTGACTGAATAATTACCTCGTGCCCATTTGCAACTAGCACTCCAACTGAAGCTGGTTTTAGTGGAACCCGTCTTTCTTGCCTTGTGATCTCCTTGGGCACACCAATTTGCATGGATTGGTTGCTCTTGGAAATTTTTGCCGGGGCTTCCTGTGGGTATAAGCTTTGTTCTTTTGCAAGTTGAGCAAAACCGGATTTAGATGTGTCGTTCATTTAGGTAAGGCCATTAAGGATCGTGCATTATCGCTTACTAAATTAATATTAATTTCCAGGTATTCTTCTGGTAGAAGGGGCTCCACCAGCCCGGGCCATTCCAGCAAACAGAAATTTCCAGAATACAAATATTCTTCAACTCCAATATTGATCGCCTCTTTCATTTCAGTAAGTCGATAAAAATCAAAATGATAGATCATACCCATTTTGAGGCTTTTGTATTCATTTACAATGGAAAAAGTAGGCGAGCTCATCTCATCTATAACCCCTAATTCCTTACATATTTGTTTGATAAGCGTTGTTTTCCCCGCTCCCATTTCAGCGTAAAAACACCACACTTTAATTTGACTGAAATTACTAAGCAGCTTTCTAGAAATTTCAGGTAATTCTTCCTTGACGTAATTAGGGTAATTCATTTCGTGCTAAGAATCACTAACGGAACCAGGATTTCTTCCATAGATATTCCTCCATGCTGAAAAGTATCTTTATAGTGTCTTGCGTAATAATTAAAGTTGTTTGGGTAAGCGAAAAAGTGATCTTCTTTTGCAAAAACAAAAGTGCTACTCATGTGAGACTTTGGCAGTCCAATTCGTTCTGCTTCCCTGTGAAAATATACATTCTTTTCATCAAAGGCCAGGTTTCGCCCTACCTTGTACCGAAGGTTGGTATTGGTGTTTTTATCTCCAACAATTTTTTGAGGCTTGTTCACACGTATGGTTCCATGATCTGTTGTAAGGGCTACTTTCACTTTTCGAGTGGAAAGTGCCTTTAAGGTATCCAAAAGCGTAGAATGGGAGAACCAAGATTTCGTAAGGGATCTGTATGCAGACTCATCTGGTGCGAGCTCTCGTATCATTTGCATATCAGTTCTTGCATGCGAGAGCATATCCACAAAGTTGAAAACAATTGCATTGAGACGATTGCCCATGAGGTTGGAAATGCTCTCACTCAAATACTTTCCTTCCTCTGCTCTTAGTATTTTATGGTATGAAAACTTATTAGTAATTCGATTTTTAGAAAGGTTGATTTCTAAAAGTTCTTTCTCAAATTGGTTTTTTTTATCGTCCTCTTCTTCGTCGATCCAAAACTCAGGACTACGTTTTGCTATTTCTACCGGAGTAGTTCCCGCAAATAAGCTATTTCGCGCATATGCCGTAGTGGTTGGTAGTATGGAGTAGTAAAGCTCTTCTGAATCCACTGTAAATAATTCTAACACTTCGGGTTCGAGAATCTTCCACTGGTCATACCTCAAATTATCAATTACTATTAGGAAAACAGGATTGTCTTCCAACAATGGAAATACTTCTTGCTTGATGAGGTTATGAGACAACAGTGGCCTATCTACATCAGGATTACTGATCCAATCTTCGTAATTGTTGATGATAAAGTCTGAAAAGTTACTATCGGCCTCTACTCTTTGGGCATGGAGCACTTCCACCATACTTTTATCTTGGGTCTCATCTATTTGCAGCTCCCAATAAATCAATTTTCTGTAGACATCCGCCCAGTCTTCATAATCCTGCGCATCCATTACTTGCATGGCTAATTGCTGAAATTCCTTTTGATAGTCCTTATTTGTTTTTTCCGAAATGATCCGTTTATTATCCAGGATCTTCTTTACCGATAGTAAAATTTGATTTGGGTTTAAAGGCTTGATAAGATAGTCAGCAATTTTAGCCCCAATCGCCTCTTCCATTATTTCCTCCTCTTCACTTTTTGTTATCATGACTACCGGAAGATTGGGATGAGTAGACTTGATATAATTCAAAGTCTCTAACCCGTTCATACCTGGCATGTTCTCATCTAAAAAAACAATGTCGAACGGATGATGATCTATCTCTTCTAATGCATCAGACCCACTGTTTACGGGCACGAGATGATATCCCTTCTGCTCTAGAAACAAAATGTGCGGCTTTAGTAGTTCTATTTCATCATCAGCCCACAAGATTTTATATTGCTGCATAATTTTCGTTTAGCATTCACTAAATAAATCACTTATTCAATTGAACAAAAGGAAAATACTAAACGATCCCGTTTATGGGTTTATTAATATCCCAAATAATCTCATTTTCGACATCATTGAACACAAGTACTTCCAGAGGTTGAGAAGAATTAAACAATTAGGATTATCTGATTTTGTTTATCCAGGCGCCATTCATACACGCTTCCATCATGCACTTGGCGCGATGGATCTCATGAGAAAAGCGCTTAATTCCTTAGAGGAAAAAGGAATTGAAATAAACAAAGAAGAAAAACAGGCGTGTATATTAGCTATTCTCCTACATGATATAGGTCACGGACCTTTTTCTCATACTCTAGAGTTTTCCCTATTCCAAAACATTAGTCATGAGCAAGTAAGCATATGGATGATGGAAAGACTGAACAAAGAATTTAAAGGTGAGCTGGATCTTACACTAACCATCTTTAAGAATCGATATAAACGTCCGTTTTTGCATCAGTTAATTTCCAGTCAACTAGATATTGATAGACTGGATTATTTAAAAAGAGATTCGTTCTTTACTGGGGTTTATGAAGGTTTTATTGGATCGGAGAGAATTATTAAAATGCTCAATGTTTTCAGTGACCAATTAGTAATAGATATAAAGGGAGTCTATAGTGTTGAGAACTTTTTAAGTGCAAGAAGGCTAATGTACTGGCAAGTTTACCTCCATAAGACAGCGGTATGCGCTGAAGTAATGTTGATACAACTTATCAAAAGAGCCAAAGAACTAGTGCAAGGAAGAGCGTCTTTAATGGCTACTCCGGCTCTATCTATTTTCCTGGAAAGGAATATTACCTTTGCTGATTTTAAGGAAGACCCAGATATTTTAGAGATTTACTCGGTACTTGATGACAATGATATTTGGGGATCCATTAAGTTCTGGCAAGAACATGATGATTTTGTATTAAGAAATCTCAGCAAAATGCTGCTAGAACGAAAATTATTAGGAATTTCTTTTTCAAATGATGAGATAGGAAAAATCATTACTGACGACTTGGTGTATAAACTGAACCAAAAATGGAACCTCGAAGAAAATCAATCGAGATATTTCGTGAAAACAGGCCATGTGAGCAATTCAGCTTACATCGCTTCAGGTCAATCAATCAAAATATTGAAAAAAAACGGCACTATAACCGACGTAGCTGAAGCATCCGACCTTCCTAATATTAAAGCCATGAGCAAGATTGTCAAAAAATATTATCTATGCGCTCCAAAAGCGATATTGTAATGTTCTTCTCAGAGACGCAAAAGCGATAATAACGGAGCGCAGAACATTATATACTTAAGCAGATGTTATCGCTGTTTGCCGGGATCCGCTCGTTGAATTATTTTAATGAATCAGACACTTAGTAATTAGGGCTTGCTGAGAAAGTCACAGGTGTATCAGATACTAGGCAGCAAGGTGAAGATGTATGCTTATACTTCGATCCGTAGCGAACGACGTAGCTGATGTACCTGTGACTAGTTGAAAAATCTCGAAATCGAGCTTTTTCAGTGCACCGAAAATGGAAGCATCTGCTCGAAACCCTTGCACCTATTGAAAAAGAAATTTACTAAACAGTATCTTTTGACCACATAAACGTGTTTTTTGAATTGAAAAAACGTTTCTCAGCAGGCC
>JBCDKO010000266.1:0-5875 GCA_038746525.1 Bacteroidota bacterium | reverse complement strand
GCTCGTTGCTGTCGCTTTAGAGCGAAAAAACAAAGGAATCGGGCGGATGTATGCGCGGGTAATCAAAGATGGAAGCAGTCCATCCTTACGTCCTTTTTTCATGATCATATTGATATGAACGCTGAAATCAAAACCGATGAATGGAAAGGATATCGTCCGCTTAAAGCCACTTTCCCTCATCTCACACAGAGCACATCAGGTAAGAAAGGGGAGCATTTCCCCGAGATGCATCGAGCGATCATGATATTCAAAGCCTGGCTCCGTGGCACCCATCATGCTGTGGAACATCTGCAAGCCTATCTAGACGAGTATTGCTATCGGTTTAACCGCCATCTGATGAAGGATAAACTATTTGACCATCTGATGGATAGAATGGTAGCTCATAGCCCGGTCTACTGCAAAAACTTGAATATTTATTAAGTGCCTACTTCAATAAATCTTTTTCTACCCATCTGAGACTTTTTCATAGACCAATCCCTTTATTGATTTTATCTCTACGCCATCAAAAAATGAATAATACGTAGACAGAAAAAGATCTGAATAATGTTCTTTATCGTGTTTACTATTTCAATGATTTTGCAAACTCGAATAGACCATTTCAATGCTTTAGTTTTCTGGATCGCTCCGGTTCATGAGCTATCCAACTATCCAGTAAGTTCTTCATCATCTCAAGGAATCTTTGCGAGGGGTAATTTTTACTTTTAGGTGAATCTAAAAAATCTCTAATTTCAGATACTGACTTTAGCTCAGAAATTTGCTTATTTGAGAGCATCCAGGAGGCCATCGACCATTCAGAAAAAATTCGCTGCTCGGCAAATCCTTGTATCCACTTATGGATTTCATAGTGCCTTCCATCTTGCTTTAGTTTTTCGAATAAATCAAGTACATTTTTATGAGCGCCTTCGAGATATTGAAGATACCTGCCTTCAATTCCAAGGAGAATGCCTGTAATGCCCTTGCTTTTGTTATTTCTTGCGGAAGATCGCGCAATATCTTCCAGGACTTTGGCAGACATTTCAGTTCGGGGTATACTGGTATAAACAAGGTAAAAAATCATGGTTGGACTAGTGTGACCAACGAAAGATAAAACATTATTTGCTTAATCTCTTAGCTCGTTCGGGTTCGTGAGCAAGCCAGATCTGCAGAATGTTACTCATCATCGTCACAAATTTTTTAGATTGGAGGTTGGTATTTACTGGATTTTGAAGATACTCATTGAGATCTCCCAAAGCGGAAAGATTTTGCAATTTTTCGTTTGACAACATCCATGAGCCCATAGACCACTCAGAAAAAACACGCTCGTTCGAATATCCTTTTATTCTAGGAGTTACATTGTGATGCCGAGGATCTCCTTTGATCATCTCAAAAACTTCTTTAACATCTTCTTCTGCTCCTTCTAGAAACTGGAAATACCGATCTTCAAGACAAAGCAACATGCCTGTGATACCATGTAGGCTATTCCATTTGATAGATTTCTCGGTGATTTTATCAACAATTTCTTTTGTTACTTCTCCAATAGGTGTACTGGTGTAGATGGTATAAAAAATCATGGGATGATTTAATCAATTGTGCCAATTTAAGAAAATATTAGTGGGGAGAAAACATTCATTGATATGAATAACTTAAGCTAGCATTACTTTTAAATTTCTATAACAAGGATTATTTAGCCAACCGAGAATAAATATTAGTTTGAAAATATGGATTTTACTTGGAAATTAGCATCAGTACATTTCTATATCCGTGTATTAATGAGGTTCTTTAAAAAACACCGATACACATCTGAAGTAAAAGGAAAATCTTTGTATAAAGAAGTTTCTCTTGTTCATCACAGCATCAATCAGAGTTATTTCTTTTTAATAACTTATGCAGACATAAGAAACAGCTTACTCCTGAATTAAGGATGAAAATAAATACTATTCTCAATAAACATACGATCCAAAAACCTTCGAGGCTTTCTAATATTTCCTTTGAACTGTTTGGTGAAGTTGGCCTTAGAGATCATTTGCCTGTTAAACTGATATCTATTGAACAAAATCATAAAAATTGCATCGTCTGAACAGCGATTTCCAGTTCTTCATTAGTTGGAACAACCAGTATTTTCACATTACTAGAAGTATCGCTAAGCACCCTTGTTTCTTTAGCTACTTTTTCATTTTGTTCTTTGTCCATTTTTATGCCCAGGTTCTCCATGTTTTCGCATACTAGAGCCCTGATTAAAGCACTATTTTCACCGACCCCGGCAGTAAAGATCAAAGCATCTACCTTTCCTAGAGCAGCAATGTAGGCGCCAACATATTTTTTAATACGGTATGCATACATGCTAATAGCCAGTTGTGCATCCTCTTCCTGATGTTGATATCTTTCAAGGATGTTCCGCAAATCGTTATCACCGGTTAATCCTTTTAGACCACTTTCTTTGTTTAGCGTTTTGTCTATTTCACTGGAACTCAAACCCAGGTTATCTGACATGAACAATAGCAAGGATGGATCTACATCTCCACTTCTAGTACCCATGATTAAACCACCCAAAGGTGTAAGACCCATAGAAACATCTACACTTTTTCCTTCTTTGACGGCGGCCATACTGCATCCATTTCCCAAATGAACTGTGATGGCATTGAACGTATGAAGTTCTTTTCCAAGATATTCAGCAGATGTTCTAGAGACGTAAGCATGAGAGGTTCCGTGAAATCCATACACCCTCAGACCATGTTCTTCGTAATAGTTTTTAGGAATGGAAAACCGGTATGCATGTGGCGGGAGCGTTTGATGAAAGGCGGTATCAAAAACAGCTACTTGTTTGGCATTAGGAAACACTTGTTTGGCTATCTCAATACCTTTTAGGTTAGCAGGGTTATGAAGCGGGGCCAGGAAGGATATTTTTTTTAGATCTTTCATCACCTGTTCAGTAACTTCTGCCGGTTCGCTAAATAATTCGGCACCATGTACCACCCGATGGCCAACAGCTTGTAGTTGATTTGCATCTTCCAATGCCCCTTTTTCTGGGTCCAGCAACAGTTCAGAGATCCTACTTAAACCTGCCTGATGGTCTTTAATGACTATATGTTCTTTCATGGTATGGTTTTCGGACCCGTTTTTAATCGTTCGATAAGTAATAGCACCTGCTGTTTCCCCGATTTTTTCTGCCAATCCTCCAGCTATTACATCATGCTCATCCATATCAAACAATTGAAACTTGATAGAAGAACTGCCAGCATTTAAGACAAGTATTTTCATTATCGTTAGTTTAGTCGAGTTGAGCCTGAATGGATGTGATAATGACGGTATTGATAATATCTGTTACGGTACAGCCACGGCTCAAATCATTGACGGGTTTGTTGAGGCCCTGTAATACTGGGCCAATAGCAATGGCGCCGGTCTCACGCTGTACTGCTTTGTAGGTATTATTTCCTGTATTTAAGTCTGGAAAAATCAAAACGGTAGCTTGACCAGCCACCTCAGACCCTGGGACCTTTTTAGTGCCCACTTCAAAATCAACAGCTGCGTCGTATTGTATCGGTCCTTCTACTTTAAGCTTTGGATCTTTTCTCTTTACGATGGCCGTGGCCTCTTTTACGACCTCCACATCTGCACCTTGACCTGACTGCCCGGAAGAATAAGAAAGCATGGCCACTTTAGGCTCTATACCAAAAGCTTTTGCTGTTTGTGATGATGATAAGGCAATTTCTGCTAGCTCTTCAGCATTTGGATTTGGGTTGATGGCGCAGTCACCATACACCAGTACCCGATCTTCCAGGCACATGAAAAAAACAGAAGATACAATAGAAAACCCGGGTTTAGTCTTAACGAACTGCAACGCAGGCCTTATGGTATGTTGGGTGGTGTGAACGGCACCGGAGACCATACCGTCTGCATGTCCATGGTAAACCATCATGGTTCCAAAATAGGAAACATCGTTCATGAGATCGTGCGCTATATCAAGGTTGACCCCTTTACTTTTCCTGATTTCATAAAAAGTGTTGACGTAATTTTCATATTCGGAGGCATCATAAGGAGTCAAAATAGTTATTTTTTCTTCATTCAGGTTAAGTCCTAACTTAGAAATCTGCTCGGTGATTTTGTCCTTATCTCCCAAAAGAGTGAGCTTAACAATATCATGATCTGTTAAAAATTGTGCTGCCTTTAAGACCCGCTCATCGTCTCCCTCTGGTAAGACAATATGCTTTTTGCCTTCTTTTGCTTTTTGAGTTAAAAGAAACTGGAACATCCGAGGCGTCATTCCCCTTGCTTCTACCGTGCTGATTTTTTCCTCAAGACCGGAAACATTTACATATCTTTCAAAAATTCGCAAGCTCTCCGCTATTTTAAGTTGGTTTTCTGGGGTTACATGCGAATGAATATCCTTAAGACTCATGGCTGTCTCAAAGGTATTAGGCTCAACTAGTAAAATCGGGATGATATTCGTAACACCTTCCAGCAACCTAAGAATGGATTTTTCAGGCATTAATCCCGCCGTCAACAAAATCGCAGCGATCTTAGGATAGTTCTCAGAAAGGTGTGCGGTGATCGTACTTAATATGATCTCTCCCCGGTCTCCTGGAGTAATTACCACACTGTTTTCTGTTATCTTTTCCAAATAATTGTGTAGTTGCATTGCCGCTATCGAGAACAGAAATACTTGATTGTCCAATAGCTCTTCTCCATACAAAACTTTCGCGTTTAAATGGTCTTTGATTTCTTTTACGGTTGGGCTCTTTAACAGTCTATTTTCAGGGATGGCTGAGAGGAATAGATTTTTGATGGGCAAATCTGCCTCCATAGCTACAATTAACTCGTGTGCATCTTCGGCCTTTGCGCGATTTACAATGGCGCCAATTACCTCACAATCATTTTCAACAAAGTTTTCAATCGCTAATTGTAATGGTCGCAATGTATCTTCTATCGATCGGTCGCCATCACCCTTACCGATGATCAGTACAGGACTAGAAAGATTTTTTGCAATTCGTACATTGAAACTAAACTCAAAGCTGCTGCTCTCTGATATAAAATCACTTCCCTCGCATAAAATAAAATCGCTTTTCTTTTCCAATGCCTTATATTTTTCTATGATTTTATCTAGTACCTTATCCGTATGGCCTCTTGAGATAAGGTTTTGCGCTTCTCTTGAACTGAAGGCGTACGTTTCCTCATAATCGAGATCTAAATGAAAATGTGATAAAATAAGGTCTATGTTTTTATCCTTTTTGCGAGGAGAATCGGATGTGACAACGGGTCTGAAAATCGATACTCGCCGAGTTTTCCTGAGAATGTGTTCTATAATTCCCAAGCATACCAGTGATTTACCGCAGTGTGCTTCAGCGGTGGTTACATATATGGAACTTGCCATCTTACATAATTAGATTAAAGGTCTTACTATTATAGAAATATTCTCCCAAATCAGCTTAACTAACTCGTACTTTTAATAAAATATTAATGAAGTAATCACTTAGTAACTATTCAAGTTCTTGCAATAGACCGGGCTATGAGCCACCATTCTATCCATCAGACGGTCAAATAGTTGACCCTTCATCAGATGGCGGTTAAATCGGTAACAATACTCGTCTAGATAGGCTTGCAGATGTTCCACGGCATGATGGGTGCCACGGAGCCAGGCTTTGAACATCATGATCGCTCGATGCATCTGGGGGAAAGTGCTCCCCTTTCTTACCTGATGCGCTCTGTATGAGATGAGGGAAGGTAGCTTTAAGTGGACGATATCCGCTCCATTCATCGGTTTTGATTTCAGCGTTCTTATCTATATGATCATGAAAAAAGGGACGTAAGGATGGGCTGCTTCCATTTTTGATTACCCGCGCATACATCCGCCCGATTCCTTTGTTTTTTCGCTCTAAAGCCACAGCAACGAGCTTTTTAT
>JBCDKO010000265.1:0-5884 GCA_038746525.1 Bacteroidota bacterium | reverse complement strand
CTGAAAAAGCTCGATTTCGAGATTTTTCAACTAGTCACAGGTACATCAGCTACGTCGTTCGCTGCGGATCGAAGTAGAAGCATACATCTTCACCTTGCTGCCTAGTATCTGATACACCTGTGACTTTCTCAGCAAGCCCTAATTAAGGAACCCGATTATTTGCTCGTGTATGTGTTGCGAGGATGCGCTTACTGTCCTCTTTCACTGTTTGGTTTTTTCGGTGACCCCAAATCTTATTTCTAGCATTCTTTCCACTCTTTTGAAGATCTACGACCGGTAAGGGATAATCCTTTCCAATCTCTACTCCGCAGCGTGTTTGATCCATTTCTGTCATCAACCAGGGTTCGTGGATGTGTTCTATAGATACCCGTTCCAACTCAGGCACCCATTTTTTTATAAACAACCCTTCGGGATCGTGGTCTTTGCTCTGCTTAACTGGATTGTATATTCTAACCGTATTGATACCTGTAGTTCCAGCCTGCATTTGAAATTGGGGATAGTGAATACCTGGTTCGTAATCCAGAAATTGCTGTGCTAGATGATAAACTCCATCTTTCCAATCCTGATCTAAATGATGGCAGAGAAAGGAGACCATCATCGCTCGCATACGGAAATTAATCCAGCCCGTTTTAGTAACTGATCGCATGCATGCATCTACCATCGGGAATCCTGTCCTACCTTCTTTCCACGATTGAAGCTTGTCCGGATCACTTTCATGAGATAGCGATTCATAGCCTCGATTGATGCAGGTATGTTCATACTCACATTCTACCTCAAACTTTTGAATAAAGTGGCAATGCCATTTAAGGCGGGTTAAAAACGCTCCAAACGGCCGTTTATTTGAGCCAAAGTTTTCATGATTTTTCACATGCTGGTAGGCTTGTTTGATACTCAGATTGCCCCAGGCTAAGAATGGCGAAATACGCCCTCCGGAGGTTCTACTTTCTGCTGGTTTTGAAATGTGCTGGTTATAATTGAATCCTCTTTCATTGGCAAACGAGGACAGGTAGTTCCAGGCATTGGCTTGACCTGCCGGTTGATAATCAGAAGGATAGTCTTCTAGTTGATTTTTAAATTCTAGTGGAATTAGAAATGGATGATTCAACGGAGGAAGATCGGACTTTGAAAAGGTATTTTCGATCAAAGGTTGAGCCATTGTGATAAACCAATTCTTATCCCAGCCATTACGATTAGTAATGCCTCGAACGATTCCATCACGCTGAAATTCCTTCCATAGGATACCCTCTTGAGTCAAAAAGGTGTTTACTTTCTGATCTCTCTTCCAAGTCTGCTCAACGCCCGTTTCCTGGTGAGAGAAGACTTTCTGAATATTGAATTGCTTTGTCAGGTATTTGAAAATCTCATGAGCTTCCCCATAAAAGATTTCTACTCCTTTCTTGTATTCTTTCAAGATCTTGTTCATCTCAAGTAGAGAGTGATAGACAAACTGCTGATGTCTTAGCGCCGCGTCTTTATGCGCCAGAACAGAAGGCTCAAAAATATAGATCGGAAAATAAGGAAGCCCCTCTTTTTCGGCGGCACTAAAAGCCGCATGATCCTGAGTCCGTAGATCTCGTTTTAGCCAAACAACGTTGGTTGGTTCCATTGTTTCAATTCTTTTTGGCACTTTTTCCAAAACGCGAAAAATGATCGATAGTAACCTGTCACATCAAACATCCAATCACGAGGCTCTTCTTTTCCTTTATATTTGTTTAGAGGATGTTCTTTATAAATAACTTCCTGCGTAAAATGTTCACGTGTCAATTCATCAAACTCACCAATATACACTTGGAGATCAATGATATTTTGAGAGAGCTTAAGCATGAAATTCAGTGAATTTTGTGAGATCGGATACACTTCAAAAACAGAGGGCTCCAGTAACAGCACCCTATTGAAGTTCTCTCCTTCGTGCCATTTTGGGTCCAGGTTGTAGAAGTTATAGATCAATGTTGGTTTATCTGGGTCGATGGAGATTTCTTTCTTTGTAGTCAGTGGTGTTTTTAGATCAGGGATTATTGTTTCCTGAAGCATTTTTGGTATTTCCATGACTTCAAACTCACCGTACGCCACATCCATGAAAGTTCTTTTTTGATGAGTATAGCAATACTTATTTATGTTTTGCTGATTAGCATAGTATTTTTTGCCGGCATTAGCGCCGGACACCCATTGCCAACTCAGTGCGTTGCTGGCCCAGTCTCCATCAACCAAGTGATAATACATCCATTGGGCAGGAACTCGCCAGTGACTACCACCCACATTGCAAGTGATGCTCGCGATATACATGCGGATATGGTTGTGTAAGTAGCCCGTTTCATAATAATCTTCAATGGCCTGATCAATCGCCTGGATTCCTGTGGTAGCATCAATAATAGATTTAGGCATTTTACAATGATGAACATGAGGTTGCTCCCTTCGAAGGTCTTGATTGATCTCATCCTCTTTCTCTACCCATATCTGTTGCCAATAATCTCGCCAAGCCAGCTCCTGAATAAATTTTTCGATTTGCTTAGGTTGAAATCCTCTGGCCAGGACAGCATCAAAAACCTCTTTAGTAGAAATGACTCCTCGCGAGATGTAAGGTGAGAGTTTTGTAACTGCTCCATCAATAAAATTCCTTGTCCTCCCATAAGCAATGGGATCAATAGTATCGATTTGCTTGAGTATATCTTGATAGTTCGTGCTAAACATTAGCGTTTACTGATTTTATTTAAACTGATTTGCCGTTGCCGGGTACATTTAAATCGATTCATATCTTCGGGTTGCTTCTTTAAATGTTTTTGACTTGAACCCGAGTTCACACGTTTCCTCCAAAGGTTGAAGCTGCTTCGCTTGAGTTCAGATCGCATAAGTTTGATTACCTCTTTTTCGGGAAAACCGAATTGGTATTTGATGGCCTCAAAAGGAGTGCGATCTTCCCATGCCATTTCTATAATTCTGTTCTTGTCTCGTTCAGTTAGTTCTTCCATTTTAGTTGTTGTTCTAACTTGGCAGAAGGGTGTCTAACTTTATTTTCTACTCTCTGGATTGCAATTAGAGTATAATTCCTTCATTGATTAAATCCTGAAACATAAGAACTCCCTCCTCGTTTTTAGTGCTTGATTTTTTTACCTCAAAATAGAACAGTTCATGGTCTCCACCAATGTTAGCTCGTTCTTTTACTGTCATTTGTAGGTAGCCGCATGCATTATCCAATACTCTATTTCCATTCCAATTTGCCAGTGCTTTCTTGTCTTCAAGCTTTTCCTGTTTATCGATACTTTTCCCGGACTTCTTACCTAACAGATTCACCAATGGTTGCTGATCTCTACGTAAAATCTGAAGAACACTGTGCTCGTTTTTTTCAAGGTTTTTGAAGGTGAGCGTGGTGTAATCAATCGCTACCATGAAAAGCTTGGGTTTCATACTCACAGCTGACACATAAGTGCAGATATTCATATTAACTCGGTTCTCTCTGTAAGTAGCAAGGCTATACACTGGCACATTAACAATATTCCAGGGACGTTTTACACCCATTAGGGAAGTGCCTCCATTTTTTTGAGAATGGCATCTGCTTCTGCGGCTTTCTCATCACTTGCCTGACGGTTGGTCTTTGATAGTTGAAATGATTGTTTCATGAGCTTCTCGTATTGCTTTTGGAGCTTTTCTTTTTCCGATTTTTTGCCAAATAGTCCCATTTTTAAGTTTTTGTTAATCAACCCATGTGGACCCCTGTTGTTGGGTATTCTTGGTAATATTAGGGCATGATGGTACCTGTTGAGATTCTGAAACAATACTGGGGATATACTTCCTTCCGGTCAATGCAGGAGGAAATTATACAATCGGTGTTAGATGGAAAGGATACGTTGGCATTGTTGCCTACCGGGGGAGGTAAATCTATTTGCTTTCAGGTGCCTGCCTTGGCTCTAGATGGTATTTGTATTGTGGTCTCACCCCTTATAGCTTTGATGAAAGACCAGGTAGAGCAGTTAAACCAACGAGGAATCAAAGCAGTAGCTGTATTTTCAGGAATGAAAAGACGTGAGGTAGACATTGCATTGGATAACTGTATCTATGGAGATTATCGATTTCTCTACGTTTCACCTGAAAGATTGAAAACTACGTTGTTCATTGAGCGAGCTAAGCAAATGAAGATCAGTTTGCTAGCTATTGATGAAGCGCACTGTATTTCTCAATGGGGTTATGACTTCCGTCCTCCATACTTGGAAATTGCTGATTTTAAAAATGAGCTGCACGTATCGAAAGTTATCGCTTTGACTGCAACTGCAACGAAGGAAGTAAAAGAGGATATCATTTCTAAACTGGAAATGAATGATCCGCAGATCTTTCAAAAAAGCTTTGCCCGTGCTAATCTTTCGTATTCTGCTTTTGAGTTGGAAAATAAGGAACAGAAACTGTTGGATATTCTCAATAATGTCCAGGGAACGAGTGTAGTATATGTAAGAAGTCGGAAGCGAACAAAAGAAATCGCAGATGTGCTCACCAGAAATCAGATTTCAGCAGATTACTATCACGCAGGACTTTCAGGAAAAGAAAGATCTAACAAACAAGATGCCTGGATCTATAATCGCATTCGAGTGATGGTAGCCACAAATGCATTTGGGATGGGAATAGATAAGCCTGATGTGAGGACGGTCATCCATTTAGATCTGCCTGATACACTAGAAGCCTACTATCAAGAAGCAGGAAGGGCAGGAAGAGATGAAAGAAAAGCTTATGCAGTGGTTATTTTCCATCAGCAAGATATCCTTGAACTGAAGGAAAGAACAGAAAGAAATACAGTTTCATTTGAACAACTTAAACGAACTTATCAGTCATTATCTAATTATTACAAGCTTGCCATAGGTAGTCATGCTTTTTCCAGCTTTCCATTTCGATACGATCAGTTTATCAAAACATACAATTTGCAGGTTATCGAGACCTATTCTGCTTTGAAAAAGTTGGGCGATGAAGGACTCATTCAATTGACAGACGGTTTTTTTGAAGCCTCTAAATTGATTTTTCTTCTCAATAAAAGCGAAACATACAAGTATC
This sequence comes from Bacteroidota bacterium, assembly GCA_038746525.1. Taxonomy (GTDB): domain Bacteria; phylum Bacteroidota; class Bacteroidia; order Cytophagales; family Cyclobacteriaceae; genus Ekhidna. The sequence continues at coordinate 853 of JBCDKO010000265.1, read as the reverse complement.
AGGTGGCCCATCCTAAGCTAGACCCACTTATAAAAACACTACTTCGATTGTATGGAGGAGGGGTATTTAATTCCTATTTAAAAATTAAAGAAAAAGATATTTCGGCTTTACTGAAAACTGATGAGAAACATGTTAGGCAATGGCTTAGATTTTTAGCTGACCAGAAAGTGATTGATTATCAGTCAGCGATAGATTCACCTACGATCACCTTCCTTACCCCCAGGATGGATCCCGAGCAACTGCCAATTGATAGCCGGCAAATAGCGTGGAGAAGCAAACTTGCTAAAAAGAAAGCAAAGGCAGTCATTGATTATTTACAAACACAGAATTGTCGTACTCAGGTTTTTCAGCGATATTTTGATGAAGATACCTCTATTACCTGTGGTATTTGTGATAATGACCTGGAGAAAAAGAAAAAATTGTCTGCTAAAGAAATCCCTATCGACCAGGTGGAACAAGTACTTGATGCCCCAAGAACCATGAGAGATCTCAGGGCATTACTTTCAAAATATCGGGATGAACAGATCATGGAAGCCATCCGTATCTTGATGGAAGATAGAAAAGTAATTGAAAGTAGAGGGAAGTTTTCATCAACAGCCAATGCTTCATTGAAAAGTGGTGGAGCGTAGAATTCCTGGCAATTATTGCTTTAATTCAAAGGTCAAAGGATGCAACCTCCTTTTCGGATTGCATCCTTTCCAACAGGTATAGGTAGGGCTTGCTGAGAAAGTCACAGGTGTATCAGATACTAGGCAGCAAGGTGAAGATGTATGCTTATACTTCGATCCGCAGCGAACGACGTAGCTGATGTACCTGTGACTAGTTGAAAAATCTGGAAATCGAGCTTTTTCAG
>JBCDKO010000264.1:0-5895 GCA_038746525.1 Bacteroidota bacterium | reverse complement strand
ACCTGTGACTTTCTCAGCAAGTCCTAATTACTCTACTCACAAGAAAAATGAAGATTGGTTGGCGGCTCATCCTTTGGTTCATTTTCATTTCACGCCCACTTCAGCAAGTTGGTTAAATATGGTGGAAATTTGGTTTGGTATTTTTTCCAGGAAATCGCTCTCAGGTGCAAGTTTTAGTAGCAAAGAACACCTTCGAAAACACATCGAGGCATATACAAAGGCATATAATCAAAACCATAAGCCGTTCATCAGGAGAAAACGGGAAGTGAAAGGAAGTCAACTTAAAAATAATATAGATGATTTAAGCAATTAGACACTAGTAGTCTAACAAATCCCTGGAATAATTCAGGGCCCAGAAAAAAATAGATATCGCGAAAAAAAGATTATATACAAACCCAACTTTGCTAAGCTAGACATTTCCAAAAGCGAAAAAGGCCTCTCCCTGGAGCTAAACTACTTTGGAAAAGACCAGAAAGTTTTACAAACGCATATTATCATTTTCCAATAATCATTCATCTTTGAGCACTTCTGCCGGGTTCAACATTGAAGCTTTAGTGGTGTGAAAAACAGATATCACCAAGGAAATAATTAACAATATCAAAAACGAAAGAATAAAGACCAAAGGCTCGATCTGAATACTGTATTCAAAGTCAGATAGCCAGTGTTTCATTAAGTAGTATCCAATTGGCGAAGCAATAATAAAAGCAATGATGAGTAACTTCATGTAGTTTTTAGAGAATAAGATAATCAAACTGGTCAAAGAAGCTCCTAATACTTTTCTAACACCAATTTCTTTGAGCTTTTGCTCGATAGAAAACACCACAATCCCGAATAATCCCAATGAAGCAACGATGATCGTAAGTATTGCAAAAAACGAAAGTACATCACCAAATTTTGCCTCGGTTCGATATGCTGCTTCATAATGTTCCGAAAGCACTGTATGCTCGAATGGACGGTTGGGCACAAACTCTCTCCATTTCATTTCAAGATTTCCAAGTAACTCCTTGAACTCATTATCATTTCCTTTAGCTTTTACTAAAACCATATTTAAAGGATCGTAACCGGCTGCAGTATTTACATCAAAAATTCCGAAAGGCTCAATTGGTCCATGTAACGACCAGAAGTTAAAATCTTTTACCACTCCAATGACGTGATACGTTCCAGAGTGATTTTCAATTTTTCTGTTAAGCACGGTCTCGTCGGGTTTCCATCCTATCGATCTCACGGCAGTTTCGTTAAGAATTACCGCTGTAGAATCACTTGAATAAGATTTATTGAAAAACCTACCCACGATAAGTTTTAACCCGAGTACATCTTGATAATTATTGTCTGCTACAGCAAAATTGAGAGGAAATGAACCGGCATTCGGAATGTCCGGGATGAATTGATCACCGTTTGAAATGATGGTTGGCGTAGCATCACAAAGTGAAGTTCCTGTGACACCAGGTAATTGAGCCAGCTCGTTAGCAAACTCTTTTTCAGCTTTAGTCCAATGTGCATTCCTAACGATGAATAGGTTTTCCTTTTCATAACCTACATCTACATTCATAAAGTGGTTGAGTTGCCGGTAAACAGTAAATGTTCCCAGGATGAGAATAAAAGAAAGCGAATATTGGACAATTAACATACCATTTCTCAGCTTTAGCCCCTTTTTGCCTGTCTTAAACTCTCCTTTCATCGCTGAGGTAGGCTTAAATGCATTAAAAAACAGAAATGGGTAAAAACCAGAAATCACACTTACTATAGCTACTAGTAAAGTGAAAAAGAATACCAATAATGGTTGATTCGCTGCGCCGAAAGATAAATCAACATTCAACGATTGATTGACAAAAGGAATGGCGTACAAAGTCAAGAAAAAGGCAAGTGCCAGAGAGATAATACAATAGGCAAATGATTCACCGAAAAAACGCTGAATGAAAACCTTTTTCGTCCCTCCTAGTACCTTACGAAGCGCTACGTCTTTAGCCCGGGAGGTAAATTGTGCTGTGCTGAGATTGATAAAATTGATGCATGATAAAATCAAAAGAAAAATGGCCGATCCTATCAATGCAGCAACAATCTTGATATCTCCAGGATCTGACAACCGATTGTAGACATTAGCAGAATGAAGCCTGATATCTTTAAAGGGTTGTAAGTATAAATTCCACTCCTTACCGGCTTCTAGATACTCTTCCCAGGTGTAACCCATGACACTCAGCGTTCGAGCTGTCTGAGTTTCGGGAAGGGCCACTATTTTTTCTTCCGCAGCCTTCATATCTATCCCTTCCTTAAACAATACATACGTTTCAAAGGTGGTCCACATCCAACTCCAATTGGCCTCTGCCACGCGAGGGATACTATTCATAGATATCAAAAGATCGAAATCATCCAAATAGGAGTTTTTCTCTATCTTTTCCAATACACCTGTAATGATATAAGGCTCACCTTTTCCCATCGAAATAAGCTCTCCTATAACGTCTAAATCACCAAAAAATCGAATTGCAGTTTCGTACTTTAGAATAATGGAGCGAGGTTCTTTTAAGGCGTATTTCTCGTCCCCATACAGTAAGGGAAAATCGAAAACCTTAAAGAAATTTGAATCTGCTGCGAATATTTCCTCGTCCTTAAAAAATTTCTCTTGTCCATTTAGCTCAAAAGTGATCGGAGGCACATAAGCGGTATGAATTCGTACCACCTCTTCCGCTTCTGGTATTTCTTGAATGATGGAATAAGCTACTCCTGGTCCTGTACTTGAAAATTGGTTAGGATTGTCTTCGCCCCAAATAAATGTTTGATTGATCCGATAGATTCGATCTCCTTTCTCGTGAAATTGATCGTAGCTCAACTCACCTTGCACATATAGATATATAAGCATGGAAGTAAAGAAACCTGCCGTTAAACCGAGTATGTTTACTAAAGTGAATAATCTATTTCTCCTAAGATTTCTAAAGAAAAGTTTGATTGATGTGGTCATTCAGGATTTGGTTTTAGAGGAATAACTCAAGTTTAACAGAAAAAATGCCAAACACTGTAACCAATTGATTATCTGATCTTTAGAAAAGGCACAAAAAAATATATAGACCATTATTGAACACCATTCTGTACAAAATCCGTTAATCTGTATCCCAAATAACGTTTAGTTTGAAATAAGGGCACCTCTAAAAACTCAGTTCAAGAATTTAAGGTAGCGTTTTTTTCTGAGACAAGACGTCAAAAATGGAGTTTAGCAGCGTTAAATAAGTATTTTGACATCGAAGTATCAGGAAAAAAGATCATTTCAAAAATTGAAAGTGGGTTTTTAGAAGTGCCCATAAGTAATTAATTCACTAAGAGTTAAATTATTGGTAATAAGCAATCAAATTTTCAATCACATCATTACTACATGCTATTTCAATCTCTCTTCTACGAATTAGCATCTTTTTAAAAACTTATTTTCAAGCCTGCGCGGCCCGACCTACGCGGCCCGCGTAATCTCCAACTCTTTGTAACTCAAAACTTGAAAATCCTGATCTAAGTGCAGAAAACCATGGTATTTTAACACGCATAATTAACCACAACTAGTGGCAGTTTGATTCAAGTAATTGATTTACCGTAGTTTAATATTTATACTGAATGATTTTTGATCCCTCAAATTTAGGGAACAATTTTGTCATCTTATTTGGAATCAATTACCTTATATTCAACGTGTTACATCATCTCAATGAATAACACCTGAATTTTCGGGCTAAATTAAGTTCTTCAAAGGATACTATTATTCATCCTTCAATACCTCTGCGGGATTCATCATTGAAGCTCGATTGGTATGAAAAATGGCGCTACTAAGGGAGATACATAGAAGGATGGCGAATGACAGTACAAAAAGCAAAGGATTTATCTGAGTTCGGTATTAAAAATCGGATAGCCAGTTGTCTATGAAGTAATATCCAATTGGTGAGACAATGGCGAAGGCAATTATTAAAAGTTTCACATAGTTTTTGGAGAATAACAATATTAAACTGGAAAGGGAAGCGCCCAAAACTTTTCTTATACCTATTTCTTTCAGCTTTTGTTCTACAGCGAACACAACGATCCCAAACAGTCCTAAGGAGGCTATAATAATGGTTAAAACGGCAAAAAAGGACAGAACATCACCAAAACAAGCTTCAGTTTTGTATGAATCTAAATAGTGATCTGTAAGTAAAACATACTCGAAAGGACGGTTAGATAGAAACTCCTGCCATTTGGCTTCTATTTTTTTCAATTACTAGCTCCTTGTTTTCCTCAGTAGTTCTCATTTTTACAAGTACTCTGGTAAGCGGGCAAAAGCTAGCTTTTGATTTCGAGTTGAAAATAGCAAAAGGTTCTATTGGCGCATGAAGTGACTAAAAATTGAAGTCCTTCAGCACACCGATGATATGATACTTACCGGTGTGATTTTCTGTTTTATTGTTCAAAATACTTTCATTTACCTCCAATCCTATTGTTCTGGCAGCAGTTTCGTTGATCAATACCGCTGCTGAATCACTTGAATAAGATTTATCGAAATAGCGACCCAAAACCAATTTCATGCTTAGTAAGTCTAGATAATTTTGATCTGCAACCAAAAAATTGAGTGGAATGGAACCTGCATTAGGCTCATCTGGAATAAACTGATCCCCATTCGAAATATACATTGGTGAAGAATCGCTAAGTGAAGTGCCTGCTACCCCTTTGATCTTCGCTATCTCATCCCTAAATTCTTCTTGCGATCCTGTCCAATCCACATTTTCCACAATCAAGATGTTTTCTTTTTCAAATCCTACATCTGTATTTCGGAAATAATTAAGCTGATTGTAGATAGTGAACGTGCCAACAATGAGAATGAGCGATAATGCATATTGAACTACGAGCATCTCATTCCTTAATCCTATGCCTCTATTTCCTGTTTTAGATTTACCTTTCATCGTTGATATAGGCTTGAATGCACTGAAAAATAAAAAGGGATAAAAACCCGAAATAATACTTGTCATTGAGATCAAAATGGCAACAAAAGATCCTAGAAACCTCAGTTCGATTTTAAAAAGCGGCTAGTTGGGTTGATTTTTCGGGGGAGTACTTGATCTGAGGTTTCTTATCAAAGAATGAATATGCGATAAGTCCAGCGATTAGATTAGTGATAAAATTATTGAATGATCTGTGTCTAGAATGTTCTACCTGACAGATGTTTTTCAATTCGTCGTTGATGGGTTCAATGACAGATCGTTTTCGGAGCAGGATTTTGTCTTTTAGTTCCATGAGGACATTCTTCATGTTGTTGCGAATGCCTGTAATGAGATGAAGTCCATCAAGAAACAAGATTTGAGTGAGTGTTTTAGAGACATATCCTTTATCCGCAAAAAGCTTTCCTTTAAGCGCTTTCACAAATGCCTGATTTTTAAGAGGTTCTCTATCATCCACATGTCCTTGAGTGATCATAAAGTTGAGTATTTCTCCTTTATCATTGATGACCAGATGACGCTTGAATCCATGAAACCATCCCATCGTTGATTTACCTGTAGTAGCTATTCCTTTAAACACTTTGTTTCGTTTGATTCGTTTGTTTTTGCACACTCTTATAGGGGTAGAGTCAATAAAGGAGATGCCTGTTCCACTTCCCATGCACTGAGATTTAAGAAATAGTGTCATCGGTAAGGCAACAGATTGCATCAATTCTACAAACCGATTGTAAGAGAATGTATGAGGAAATAAATGCTTCAAATGCACTTTAACATAGTGCAAGTAGAAGTGCTTCATATTACAAAAGGAGCCATTATGGAAAATTACCATAAGGGCGATTACCTCACTATGACTCATTTTAGGCTTCCTCTTGGGCTTATTTCCCAGGGTATGTTTTTGAATGGATTGATCAAAATGATGGCAAAATTCATCTACGAGATAGAAAATATCGGTAATTTTATT
>JBCDKO010000263.1:0-5904 GCA_038746525.1 Bacteroidota bacterium | reverse complement strand
GGAACTGGAAGAGGGTGAGGCTTTGGTATTTTTTCTCCATAATTTTGATCGTTAAATATTATTTTAAGTTACTGGAAAACAATAGTTTAACCAAAAATACCGCCATCAAAAATAAAATATTTACTAAGTGCCTACTTCAATAATTTAATTTATATGAAATGTCCATATAGAGATTGTTAAATTACCGAGAATGAATACCTGTATAAAACATAAACTTCTATTTTGAAGTAATATCAAGACATTCCTGCATTAGCAGACCGATGTGACCTTTAAAAACGGATAATACATATGAAAAAGATTTTTTTGCTCTTCTTTAGCCAGATATGGATCAATGCAGTGACAGCTCAAGAAATGGTTTCCTGGGGTACTCAGGTAGTAGATGTATCCTCAGAGTATTCACCTTATGAGTATTCAGCTATTCAGTCATTATATCGGCCTAATGTTCCCCCCCAAGGAGGTGAAAGCCCAAATGCATGGAGACCAAAAAAGAAGACCAAAGAAGAGTTTATCATGGTTTCTTTCGGAAATCCGATCAAAGCAAAACAGGTTGCAATCGCCGAATCAGAAAATCCTGGTGCTGTAAAAGCAGTTTATGGATATGATAAAGATTATAATGAATATAAACTATTTGAACTCACCCCTCAGGATTTGCAAATAGAAAGTAGGTTTTTGAACCTTTTCTTCGAAGAAACCTCCTACGAAATACAAGCTATTCGTATTATCCTTGACTGTAGTATAAACAGCGGATATAACGCGATTGATGCAATTGGTATTTCTGCTTCCAATATCCCAATAAATGTTTTGATCAATCTTGCTATCGAAGTAAATAGCGATATTGATGCTGAAAAGTTGAGCACCAATGTAAATAGTGAATATGTAGAACAAAGTCCTCTTATTTCACCCGATGGTAAAAAACTCTACTTTTCCCGACAATTTCATCCAGAAAATGTAGGTGGGATAAATGATGAAGAAGACATCTGGGTTTCTGAACTAAATGAGGAAACCGGGGAATGGATGCTTGCAAAAAATGTTGGACCACCATTGAATAATCCTGGACCCAACTTCATCAGTTCAATCTCCTTAATAGATGGTCAAGAAATATTATTACTGGGAAATAGGTACGGTAAGAAAGGGAGAATGTATTCAGGAGTATCACAATCTATCAGAGAGGGAGATCGTTTTAGTGATCCAATAGGTATTGATATAGAAAATGAATACAATTATTCGCCACACGCGGATTTTTTTCTTACTTCTGATGGAAAAACAATTATTATTTCAGCTGAGAGAGAGGATACATATGGTGCAAGAGATCTTTATGTGACTTTTAAACGAGGAGATGGATCATGGACAGAACCGTTAAACCTTGGTGAAAGCATCAATACAACGGGGGAAGATGAATCACCCTTTATGGCCAAGGATAGAAAAACATTGTTTTTTTCAACGGATGGATACAAAGGTTATGGGGGTGCAGATGTGTATGTTTCTTTTAGGCTCGATGATTCCTGGACTCGTTGGTCACACCCTGAAAATCTTGGTCCTGGAATCAATAAAGAAGGCAACGATGAATATTTTAGCATTCCTCTAACTGGTCAAAACCTCTATTTTACCAGATACCCTGAGGGTGAAGACTCTGATGTTTTTACGTTCAGAGTTGAAGACTTCTTTGTGGATGGTCTTGCTGAAAATCGTCTTGCATCTTCGGTAGATCACCTATTGACAAAAGAAGAACTCTTGATTACAATAATGGGAACTGTAGTAGATAGCAAAACCAAGCAACCGGTGGAAAATGGCAACGTGTTAATTGAATGTTTACCTGATAGTACGGACATAGGAAGAGCAACCATAAACAACTCAGGAGAATTCATTTTTACTGTTAAAGAAAAAACTAAGTACAGGTTAATTAGCGAGATAGAAGAGTACATCCCGGAATATGAAGACTTAGATTTTACTAATCTGAGTAAATCAGATACTGTTACGGTCAAGCTAAATGTTTTCTCTATAAAAAGGGAAAAAGCGATAACGTTTAATGATATAATTTTTGGCTCTGGCCAATTTAAACTTGAAAAGACTTCTTATCCAGAGCTAAACAGGATATTAAAATATTTGAAAGATGGTGAAATTGAAACGATTTTGATCAAAGGTCATTCCGACTCAGTCGGAGATAAAGATTACAATATGTATCTTTCAGGAATTAGGGCAAAAGAAGTAATGGAATTCTTCATTAGAAGTGGGATTAGTAGAGATCGCTTATCCTATCAGGCCTTTGGAGAAACACAACCCAAAACCTCAAATGATACGAACGAAGGCAGAATTCAAAACAGAAGGGTAGAATTTGAAATTCAATAAATTTGAAGGTATCTATTTAAAAGGTAAGCTTGAAAAACAGCCCTTTTTATCAGGAGATTATTCGGTTTTTTAGACTTTTTCTGTATGTATAACTAATTTTGATCTGTGAAAAAAATCTATTCTTTATTGATTTTAATAACAACTTCTTGTGTCGGTGAATCCTCTTCCGAAAAACCAAATGCATGGGTAGGTGAGTGGACTGCCGAATGGAAAACCCCTCCTGAGTCACCCTCTTACAGAGGAATTGAAGATATGGAATTCTATATGGATGGAAAGTTCATTTTCACTAATGACAGTCTGACCATCCAAAATAATGGATATCCTGGATGCATCTTTGCTGTAGATACCCTAAAGCATACTCAATCATGGAAAGTATCTAATGATACTTTATTTTCCATCAATGATCCCGAAACACGTGGCATAACCTATAAAATAACGTCACTTTCAGAAAATAAAATTGAGCTTCAATTGATAGATGATATTTTCGTTACTCTTAGAAAATAAAAGATCATCCTTCCGTTAAATCCATAGCTTATTATTTCTTATCTTAATAAGCATTGTGTTGGTATAAAATCAAAAGACATGAAATGAGCATAAAACTTAAATCCTTAGCGTACAACCAAGGATGAATAAGATTATGAGAATTCCATGTGGCCATTAGAAATAAATTTATACACATGAAAAAGTTTTTTGTCTTTCTTGGAGTTGTTTTCTCACTCTTATTGCTTACGATTTTGATTCTACCAGTGGTCTTCAAAGATGATATTCGGCAAGCAGTAGATAAAACCATTCATGAAAGTCTTAATGCTAAAGTCTACTATAACCCTGATGCTCTTGGTCTTTCGTTGATAAAAAGTTTTCCCGATATCACTGTAAGTATTGAGGATTTTGGAATTGTAGGTGTTGAAGAATTTTCAGAAGACACGCTGGTATCTGTCAGTAAGTTTGAAGTAACCGTTGATTTAATGTCTATCCTTGCGGGAGGTCAGATCATGGTTGAAGAAATCCTACTTAACAGACCAAAAATCTTCGTCTTAATATTAGAAAATGGAAAAGCAAACTATAACATCACCAAAGAATCTGATAAAGCAAAAGAAGAGCGTGCTGAGGATGGCGATGTTTCCTCGGAGGAAACTTCTGTAAGCATTGGCATAGAACGTTGGGTCATTAAAAATGGATCTGTCATCTATCTGGATCAATCCACGAATTTTTATACTTCACTTCTAGGATTGAATCATGAAGGCACCGGAAATTTTACCTTAAACGAATTCGATCTTATCACTAGCACTTATATCGAGTCTGCCTCACTAGGCCATCAAGGAGTTGAATACATCTCCAACAAACGAGTAGAGGCAGATGTAACGCTTGGCATGAATTTATCAGAAATGCAGTTTGCTTTTAAGAAAACCACGATAGCTATGAATGATTTTGCTATTCAAGTAAATGGATTTTTGAGTATGCCTGATAAAGACATTAATATGGATATCAATTTTGCAGGAAATGATCTTAATCTAAGGAGCATTATTTCTTTGGTTCCTGGTGTATACCAAGAATATCTTGATGGACTAACAGCAAGCGGAGAGATTAATTTTGATGGTTTAGTAAAGGGTTCTTTCAGTAAAACATCCATGCCAAAGGTTGCTGCGAACCTTAGCATTTCTGATGGTAGCATCACCTATTCCGAGTATGATATCCCTATGGAGCAAATCAATATCGAAACAACTTTTGATTACCCATCTTCTGACCTCTCTAAGACCAGTTTTAATGTGAATAGATTTTCGATGGTCGTGGATGGGGAAAAACTTTTAGCGTACCTAAAATTCAAAAATTTAGAAAACTATACCTGGGATCTGGGGATTGATGGAAATGTTGATTTGGAAAAAATCACGAAGATCATACCAACAGAAGGCATCACTATAAAAGGAAAAATTAACGCGAGTCTTAAATCATCAGGACAAATGTCTGTTGTGGAAGCTGAAGAATACGAGAAACTTCCAGCTTCAGGTAGTCTAAAGATAAACGAATTCTATTTTGAATCAACTGACATTCCGCAAGGGTTTAGCATTTCAGAAGCTAATATGTATTTTGATCCTGGTGAAATAACACTATCGCAATTTGATGCTACCTACGGAAGTTCCGATTTCAGGTTGACAGGTAGCGTTAAAAACTATCTAGGCTATGCATTAAAAGAAGAGCTTTTGGTAGGTTCTCTTTCATTGAGTTCCAATCTGATAGATCTGAATGAATTTATTCCTGGAAGCGAACCTGAAGAGGTAGAAAGAAATATAGATACGTCTTCCCTTGAGGTTATCCGAATACCTGAAAACATCGACTTCACTTTTTCTTCATCCATTCAGAACATTGCTTTTACCAATTTAAACATCAAAAATTTTTATGGAAGTGTCACAATTAAAGACGGTGCTATACTACTAAATGAAAATAGTTTCAATATGCTTGATGGAGATTTTGAACTATCTGGATCTTACACCACGAAAAATTTAGTAGAGCCAAAATATGGTTTTGGACTTAAAGTAAAAGATCTATCCATTGCTAATGCATTTGAATCTTTTTCTACAATACAGCAATATATACCTATAGCTAAACAGGTTTCTGGAAAATTTTCAACTGATTTCAACGTTACTGGGCTTTTAGGAAATAACATGATGCCTATTATGGATAAGATAAACTTGGTAGGCCTAGTAAACGTGGCTCATGCTTCTCTATCCGGGGGTGAGTTTATATCAAAATTAAATACCATTGCTGCATTTAAATCAAATTCAAATTCAGAAAAAAACATTTCCATCAAAGACGTTTTAATCAAAACAGAAATTAAAGACGGGCATCTTTTTGTAGAACCATTCGACTTAAATGTAAAAGGACAACAAGCAACATTTGGAGGGAGCAATACACTAGACGGTAAACTCAACTATTCTATGCTTATCAAAGAAATACCTACAGGAGCTATAGGTAATGCATTAAACAGTGCAACGAGTTCACTTACTGGTGGAAAAAAGCTAATTTCAGACAAAATAGACATTGATATAGGTATAGAAGGTACATATGATGATATACAAATAAAATTGATCAAAACAAGCTTATCCAGTTCAAAGGGAAGTTCTTCAGCCGTGACTGCTTTTAAGGAACAGATAACTTCCAAGGTCGATGAAGAAAAGGAAAAAGCTGAAGCGAAACTAGCAGAAGAAAAAGCGAAAGCTGAGGCAAAGACAAAATCAGCAGCAGATTCTGCCAGAACAGCCTTAGAAAGCAAGAAGAAAGTTACTCAAGACTCTATCAATGCGGTGATAGAAGCTCAAAAAAAGAAAGCTAAGGAAGTGGCCAAGAATAAAGTAAAAAAATTGTTTAAAAGAGGCGGAGGCAGCTGAAGTCACCCCACCTATAAAGCCTGAAGTTTATAGCGTTACTATTCAGCTAGAATCAAACTGGTAGATTACATCTTGAGGAGCGGAGCATAAAGTTTGTAATCCTTCAAGGATATTAATGTCTTGTTTGTTGAGTGTTGAAATATATCCCCTGATAGGAGCAAAAGCCTTTCCAGAT
>JBCDKO010000262.1:0-6030 GCA_038746525.1 Bacteroidota bacterium | reverse complement strand
TGAATCAATTTTCGGGTCACCGACAGCCAGAGCCTGACTGCATCAAGGTTATTTACCTAACCGTGTTAAAAACGGCCTCTACTGCACCATAACTCAAACTTATCAATGTATTTTGTTTTTAGGGAAAAACCCTTTTTTTGGATGACTGCATTATTCACCGCAAATAGTGATGAGTTGATCCAAGTAATTGATTTACCATAGTTTACTATTCATACTGAATGATTGTTGATTCCTCAAATTTGGGGAACGATGTTGTCCTCTTATTCGAAATCAATTACCTTATATTCGACGTGTTACATCATCTCAATGAATAACACCCGAATTTTTTGGGTTAAAAAGGAGTATATGCACTGAACATCGTTGTTTTCAAAATTGTGAAACTTACCCCACAGGAAATACCGGACAAATACCCGGAGCTGGCAACCCGCTTCCATAGAAGGTGCAGGACATAGGTGTATTGCTGAGATGTAAAGTATTAGACTGCCACTATGACAACCAACGCAGGCAATTCAAAATTGATGAGCAATCGCTCAAATATGAACGATAGCCTGGATTTGGGGAAGGTAAAGATTGAAGGATAAAATAAATAAAGATAAAAAATTGCCTTAATTCCCTTCTCTTTTATGCAGATCATGTCAGGAAATGAGCAGAAACATTCGAGACCGAATTTATACCAACCGGATGATGAATGTTTATCGCGAATTCCATGTGGCCGATAAAAACTAAACCCATACATATGAAATGATTGTCGTTTACGGTCGGTCAATTGTTGTTGACCTGAGATTCAAAGTCGTATGCGTGAAAATTTTTCATTATCGTTTTTTGAGTAGTAGTTTCACATTGCCCATGTCAGATAAAAACAACAAAACAGAATTGCTATTTCAAGTACTACTACACGTAGTAGTATTTCTGTTCTATGCGTTTGAAAGAGAAGAGCTAAAAATTTCCCCTTACAAAATCTATTACTTTCTAACCTATGCCGGCATAGCAGCGATCATCAACTATTTTTTAAAGCCCAGGTTTCTCTATCGGAGAAAATACGTACAATTCGCGGTTGGCCTCACGCTATTATTGGGGTCAGTGATTGCGTTTGAGGAGTTGGTCCAGGAGCAGATCTTTTTCCCGACAGAACGTGCTATCGTTAAACTAAGCCTTGAACTTGAAAAATACTGAAATCATGAACAGCATTATAGTAGAAGACCAGCGCCATGCTCAGCTTATCTTGGAAAAGTTCACCGCTGATGTAGGTCATCTGCAGCTATTAGGGACGTATCATGATGCTACATCTGCCATGGAGGTTTTGAAAGCGGGAAATGTGGATCTGATGTTTCTCGATGTGAATTTGCCAAAAATATCAGGTATTGAATTTCTGAAGACGTTGCAGCATCCTCCATATGTCATCATCACAACCGCTTACAGTGAATATGCATTGGAAGGCTATGAACTTAATCTGGTCGACTATCTTCTGAAACCATTTTCGTTCCAAAGATTCCTGCAAGCTGTTGCTAAAGTACCTGCTTTAACATCTGAAAAGGCTATCAATACGGATTTGTATATGTTCATCAAAACGATGCAAGGTCACCGAAAAGTGGAGTTAGATTCCATTTTTAGATTAAGTGCCGATCTGGATTGTACAGAGATCTGGATGAAGGACGAAAGGATCGTATCCAGCGAGAGGTTGAAACACTGGTCATCTGAACTGCCTGGAGATATTTTCATTAGGGTGCACAAATCCCACATCATTAACCGGAACAAGATATCACGCTTAGATGGCAATCGGATCTACCTCAAGGACGGTAACATGGTGCCATTAGGAAGAAGCTATAAAGATGATTTCATGAAAAAAGTACTTAAAAAATGAAGTGATGTTCATGATCGATCAAAGCTGCTAAAACACAGAAAAAATTATGATGGAAACAATAAATAGAAATACATGCATAATACTTGAAAAAGGCGTATCAGTGATAGCCATCATTTTAGTGACTATCTCCAGTTTGAACGCCCGGCAAAACCTTCCCACCCCCTCAGCAGCCGCTTGAAATATATGTAACCCAAATGGAAGAAAGCCAAATTGAAATAGACGGCAGCTTGAATAAGCCTGAATGGAAAATAGCTAAAGTAGTCTCCGGATTTACCCTGGTAGGCGACCCTATGCCGCAGGATTATGCAAAGATGATACATGATGAGCAGCCTGCCTGCCCAAAAGCAGAGATTAGATTCTTAACTAAATTCATGTCTACCTATAAATTAATAAAATCATGGTCAAGACTATAGTAAACGTTGTACCACTCTTTCACTTCAGTAAATGAAAAATAAACATTTATATATTATAATGATAATACTGCTGCTATCGGCATGGCAGCTTCAAGGTCAGCAACTGACGGGAACTGTAATAGAATCTACTTCAGGCCAGCCTATTGAGTACGCGACTGTGCGGCTGTTGAGTAAAATCGACAGCAGTCTGATTCAAGGTGCCATTACCGGTGCTGACGGTACATTTGCTATACCACTACCTAAAAATCCTGCCTGGTTAGAAATAAGTTTTGTCGGTTTTCGAACCATAACAATAGCCGACCTAAGCACTCGGAACTTAGGTAGCATTATGATGGGTGAAGACAGCCAATTGCTTGATGCTGTAACCGTTCAGGCAGAACGAAGCACTACAGAGTTTAGACTCGACAGGCGTGTATTCAATGTAGGCCAAGACCTTACCAACAGCGGTGCTACCGCTCTGGAAGTGTTGAATAACGTACCCTCGGTCACGGTGAACATTGAAGGGCAAATTGCTTTGAGAGGAAGTAGTGGTGTTCAGATTTTGGTGAACGGCAAGCCTTCGGTAGTGGCGGCTGAAGGAGGCAATGCTTTGGGTACCATTACGGCCGACATGATCGAAAGTGTAGAGGTGATAACCAATCCATCGGCAAAATATGATGCTGCCGGGACTGCCGGTATCATTAATATTATTCTTAAAAAAGAAGATCGAAAAGGATTAAACGGCTCAGTAACCCTCAATACCGGAAACCCTAACAATCACAGCCTGGGACTCAGTGTGAACCAACGGACGGAACATTTTAATCTATTCGGACAACTTGGCGCTGGTTACAGAACATTCCCCGCTGATCTTAAATCCCGTAACCGAGACCTTCAAACTGGAAATAGCACCGAAAGTGAAGGCGATACGGATAAGAATGAGACATTCACCAACGTAATTCTGGGTACCGATTATCATATTGATGATAACAAGGTGATCTCCCTGACAGGGCATTTTGCCTTTGAGTGGGAAGATGAATTTAGTACACTACGTTTCAATCAATTTGATACCAACAGAGAATTGATCAATGATTGGATTCGTGATGAAACTACAGAAGCCACCAATCCAAAATGGCAATATGAATTGCGCTATCAGCATATATTTCCAAGGCCAAACGCCACAACGGAAGATGACCGAAAACATGAGCTGCTCCTCAGTGCTATAGGCAATAGTTTTGTAAAAGATCAGGCCAGCGCTTTCGAAACGGAAGTACTTCTAGGGGAAGCACTTGCTGGGGATCAGCGTACCCGTACAGACTTTGGAGAAACGGAATACCTTTTTGGAGTTGATTACGTTCGTCCTGTGCACCAATCCTACACTTTAGAAACTGGTGCCCAGTATCAATACACTGATACGGGAAACGACTTTTTGGTCAGCGAACGACAGGACAATGAATTTGTTGAAATTTCTGAATTTACCAACAATTTTTCGTTTGATCAGTGGGTAAATGCCACTTACGCCACCCTAGGTTATGAGCATGAAAAGTGGGGCTTAAAAGGTGGCTTGCGCCTGGAACACGCCCGAGTTAAAACGCTTCTTGAAAACACCAATGAAGAAGGCGAACAGGATTATCTCAATCTTTTCCCTTCTTTTCATGCCAGTTATACCATCAGTAACCAGCTAAGCCTGCAGACCGGCTATAGCCGAAGAATATACCGCCCGGGTTTATGGGAGCTTAACCCTTTCCTTAATATCAGAAACAGCTTTAATATTCGCACAGGTAATCCGGAACTGGAGCCGGAATATACCGATAGCTTTGAATTGACCGGGATTTGGACTCTGGGAGCATTAAGTGTCAACCTTGCCGGGTATTACCGGTTCACCGATCAGGCAATCGACAGGTTTACTTTTTTCGAAGATGGTATCAATATTACCCGGCCTGCGAATCTGGGAACTACAGCGGCACATGGCCTTGAATTGAACGCAAAACTGGAAGCGACAAAGTGGCTCATTCTCACCACGGATCTTAACTATAATGACTTTCAAAGAGATGCTACGCTTGATGAACTTGACTTTGGTTTTTCTACCGATCAGTGGTGGGGTCGTTTTACTGCAAAAGCCAAACCCACAAAAACACTTGAGGTAGAATTTACGGGTAACTATCAATCCGGATACGAAACCTTACAGGGCGATATTAGTGGTACGAGTTGGCTGGATTTTGGTGCCAGACAGAAGTTTGCTGAAGGGCGCTGGGTGCTTAATTTGTCTATCAGAGATGTCTTCGCCAGTCGTATTTTTGAGTCTCAGTTAAATCAACCGGACTTTACGCTTTATAATTGGTCACGTCAGGGGCGTTTCATCATCATAGGCCTTAGTTATGGATTTGGTAAGGGGGAGGCGATGCAGTTTGCGGGGCAAAAGCGGTTTTAGCGACAGGGTAAGTGCCCTCTTGCAACCTATCGCCAGACAAACAATTGCGCGAGGAAGCGTCTGCTTTTCTTCCGCCTCTTTTCTACTAGCCTGCCAGTTACGGGTTTTATGATCTGGTAGGAGTGTGAGAAAAAAGTAAAGAAGCTTAAACGTACTGGTGTTACCGGCGAAGAAGAACACACCCCCAGCCTCTCTTCCGAGGATGGCTCTCAAGAGGGGAGCTAAAGAGGGTGAGAAACTGAAAATGAACCGGATCGCCGGACCGCCAAAGCCTACATTAAAACCAGTGATTAAAAAGCAGCAAACTCAAGAATCAGAAAGTTAATCCCCTTTTGTAAAAGGGGGTGGCTGAAAGCAGAAGGATTTTATATCACAAACCAACACCACATATTATTCGAAAGTACACACTGGGCATCACGAAAAGATTATCAGAATCCTTTGCAAAACTGGATTTTTGGTTCATATCGAGGCTTTCGGAATTTCAAAAACGTAGTTTACTGGTCG
This sequence comes from Bacteroidota bacterium, assembly GCA_038746525.1. Classification (GTDB taxonomy): domain Bacteria; phylum Bacteroidota; class Bacteroidia; order Cytophagales; family Cyclobacteriaceae; genus Ekhidna. The sequence continues at coordinate 845 of JBCDKO010000262.1, read as the reverse complement.
TAAATGAGGCTTTTGAAATTTTGAGTAACGAAGAGTTGGGCCAAAAGGCGGGTTTTTCAAAGGATTCTATCAATCAACTCAAAGAAGAGATCAAGGAAGACCCTGAAATGCGTCATCGAATCATCCTTCGAGCCATCAAAACTGCTATGAGTTGTTCTTATTGCTCAAAAAGACGATCGGTAAAACCAACGTCACGCAGGCTAAAAAATAGTGTATGAATACCATCCGAACCCGTTTACTCAAAGTAGGGGCTACGATCAGGAAACCCAAACGTCGTATCTATTATCGCCTATCCAGGCATTTGTCTACCAGCACTTATTCAGCCAACTCATCTTTGAGCGATTAACTTAAGTAATCCAATCTAGTGAACGCAGCAGCAGTGTGTCCATACCTCAAAAAAGGGTCAAAGAAGCAATCAAATGCTGCGAGAATAGATAAATAACCAGGCAAAGACCTCAAAAACTACTGGTAAAAACGTGATGAATTTGCTAGGGATCGCATTTAAATGTCAAGTAACTAATCTGTAAACACATTTATTGACCAGATGAATAAAGCAGTCATCCAAAAAAAGGGTTTTTCCCTAAAACAAAATACATTGATAAGTTTGAGTTATGGTGCAGTAGAGGCCGTTTTTAACACGGTTAGGTAAATAACCTTGATGCAGTCAGGCTCTGGCTGTCGGTGACCCGAAAATTGATTCATGCAATCCTAAGGTAGGCCACTAAAATTTATGCGTCAGCCGGGCACGATTCATTTAAAAGACCATAGCACTATGAACACCAAAAACAAGAGAAAAAAAGTAAGCAAGCCCCCTCTCAATGAATTCCAGATCATTGATCCCAATG
>JBCDKO010000261.1:0-6071 GCA_038746525.1 Bacteroidota bacterium | reverse complement strand
GTAAGCAAAATGAGAAAACAGATCAAAGAACTAGGCCTAAACCCTGATGAACTTGGATTCTCAAAAGCCATGAGGGATAAAATCGCACAGCAAATGACCCCTGATATTCAGCAACTTAGCTTACGTTAGTCAGTATTGTGCTAAAACCACATTTGACCGGGGGGATAAAACGTCGGTCTCATTGTTAATGTTAAAACCTTACTTCAAGAGTCAAAAATAACAAATACGCTCAGTGAGCTTATCTGACCTTATGTGCTATAAACTGCAAATCTTGTAAATACCAAAAAAGAAATGAACATCAAGTTTCATAGGCGAATCTATACCTTCTGCCCAGCCATGGATCGGTCTACCCTTTCTTTAGCTTAGCGATGCGGTTTATTGTGAATTCTATTTCGTGTAATTAAAAATATTGAACTAGGCATTTAGTAAATATTAAAAAAAATGAAGGTTAACATACATATGAGCACATTTCGATTTAGAAATCTGTCGATTCATAGTGTTGCTTTATCTGAACGATCCATTTTCTTTGTTTGCAGCTCGTCAGAGCTATTTATTAAGTGCCTACCTCAATAAAAATATATGATACATATGAAATTGACATAACCGCTTTTTGGACATCGGCAGCAACGAACAAATTAAGAAGATTTAATTTTAACCTTATCAGCTAATTTATTTAAATTGAAAGATCGATTGATTACAGTTGACTTTTTGGGGAAAGTTCAAACATGAAACGGATTATAAATTGGCTATCGAATAATACCAACTGGTGTTCTCTAAGCTTCGTAAGTTCCTAGATACGGATGAAATTGTTATTTAAAGTATGGAAGATTTGCTACTCGTTTTTCTTCAATTCCAGATGTTTTAAAGTTTAAAAAACCTCTGAAAACTTGAATTGATATCTTTTTTTCAAAAAATGTTCTCCTTAATTAAAATTTTATAAATGAAAGAAATTGCATCAAAATATGGAGTTACTATCCGCGAATGGCAGAATAAAGATATCGATGATTATGCAGATTTGATAAGCGATTCAGAAGTTATGAGATTCATTTCTAACGGGAAAACCAGAACTCAGGAAATAGCGGCTCAGGAAATAAAGAAATTTAAAAAAGAGGCTTCAGTTTATGGGTGGTCCAGATGGGTGGTTGAAAAAAGTGAAACCGGAGAATTTATCGGATATGTTGGCTTTTCGAATCAGGAACATGGTATTGATCTTGGAGGTAGAGCAAAGAAAAAATTTTGGGGAACTGTCTATCCATTCATCAGCTTTTTTTTGGCTATTCAATACGGATTTGAGAATATTGGCTTTATGCAATTTTACACGCTCACAAATATCAAGAATCGGCAAGCTATTAGTATGAATGAAAAAATACTTTATGCTTCATTCACTGAACCTGTCTTGGAAACAAAGTACGGACCACATCTTAAAATCGATTATACCAAAAGCCTATATGACCGGGTGAAAGATAGAAATATTGCTCGTATAGAAAGACTATCTTCCAGAATGAAGACCATTTAGAAGCATTTATCGCCATGAATGTCGAGCAAAACGTAAGTTTAGAAGACATCATCATCAGTCATGAGAGCAAGGCTGCCCATTTAATTTGGTTCTTTTATAGACCATTCGGGATTGTGCTCGGACTTACCAGGTTTATGCTACTGGTCATTTATCTTTTGATAACCTTCATGCTCACTGTAAAAGGAAATCAGGTCACCAATAATCTACTTTTGTTCATCTTAGGAATCAGAATCTCATACAACATGAGAAAAGATAAGTTTAGGCAGTATATCATCGGGAATATCGTTGCTGCTAACCATGTAAGTATTTACGATATTTTTGTATCCTTGAATGTTCGAAACACTGCTACACTTCTCTATAAACCTGAAGGGCCATTGAATAAATTTATTATTGATAAAGTCATCGGGCAAATGAATGGAACCACCTGGAATCTATTAAGTAAGCGAGAATTAGCAGTACATTTTAAAGAATGGAGAAAGAATCTTTCCAAGAAGGCTGTGTTTGTTGTACCTGAAAAAACCGTTAATAATGGAAAGGGACTTTTTCTATTTGATCCAGAGTTCATTGGTAAAGGCTTCAGTGTTATTCCTTTGGTTATTGATATAAGTCTTCCATTTGGTTTACACCCTCATGCCACACATTTATCCTATTTAGGGAGATTACAAAGGTTATTTATGTTACCCTATACCAGCTTCAAAGTGTCAGCGCTTTCCAAGAAAAACAAAAAAGAAAATCAGACAAGAGAGGAGTTTGCCAAAGAAGTTCAAACAGAAATTGCTGAATTTCTAAAAATTCCGTCTACTAATTACAATCACTTGGATAAGAAGGTATTTGTGGAAAAAAAACAGTAAAATTTCGTGCCGGTGAATATTTTCCAAAAAGTGCTTGTTGTCTTTGATTTTGATTTTACGATAGTACCTCATGAGAGCCTAGTAGAAGTTTTGAATATCTCATTAAGTGAAGCAAAAGATCATAAAGCGCTCGATTACCTTAATAATCCGGGGAAACTTAAGAATGATTTATCTGCGATAAGAAAAATTGCATTTATGCTTCGGTGTCTGTTTTCTATCACAAGACGTGATGTTCAAATATATATACGAAATGTCCATAACTCTATTGATAAAAGAATTTTAGATTTAATCAAAACCATCAACGGAGAGTGCGCAGAGGTCTTCATACTATCCAATGCTTATAAAGATTGGCTTGTTCCTGCAGCTAGTTATCTGGGAATTGCACCTGAGTACGTATATGGAAATCGTTTAATTTGGTTGTTTGGTAGAGCAGTGGGAATCAGGCCTTCTAAACTATTAAGTGGCCATCAAGGCAAATCATATTTTGTTAAGCAGTTAATTGAAAAACGCCCTAAAGGAACAACGGTTATTGTTGTAGGTGATGGGACGGCGGATTTCAATGTATATGAAAATAGGTTAGCAGATATCTTTATTCAAGCTAAATACTATCAATCTACCACTTTTTGTGCCTCTGACCCGAACTTAAAGTGGTCCCATGCAGATGATATCAATCAATTAATCTCTCTAATAAAATTCTACATTGAAAATCATAAGTAAAATAGCCCTTCCATCCACCTGTCAATTGAACCTTAAAATTCCGTATATATGTTTGAAGAAAAGGTGTACATAAAATACACTTGTAGTCAAACATACCTGATGAAACCGTTGTATAAATATATCGATGTAAGTCCAAGCTATTGACTTTGATTTTAAAATGCAGCGTTTCACAGATACCATTAAGAAAGGCTAGGTTGCGCACTTCTAACAGCTTTGCTATCTTTAAGATAACTTATCTTATGTAAGTGCATGCTCGCTAGAAGTTGTACACCATGTGTCAAAACAAGAAACTTTCATTCAAGCTATTGAAATTCTTAACCTGGGCATTACTATTCGTTCACCTAATTTTAACTATTTCCTGTAGTGAAAGAGAAAGGAGTTTTGATTACTTCGGACAATCCAGAACAGCGAAAGCTGAACCGTTTATCACCGAGAAAAACTACCTGAAAGGTGGCTTCCTCATTGATCCTCAAGGAGAATATGTCATTTTTGGAAAAAAGAGCGGGAAAGAGTGGTATCACTAAAAATTGATGTTTATCAGACAAGGAGAAGGTCTCTGGTCAGCACCTGACACCTTTGCCTTTTCAAAAAAATATCATTGCATCGAGCCGTGCTTTTCGCCAGATGGAAACATGCTTTTATTTTCTTCCGACAGAAATTCGGGAAACACTGAAAAAACGCTAAGTATCTGGAAGGTTGACCGAACCAAATCTGGATGGAGCGAGCCAACACAACTTGATACTACTACCATAAACTTTAACGACTGGACGCTCGGGGCTCAATGGACCATAAACGAGCGGCTTTACTTTTTAAGGAGAATATCAGGAATGCCTCAAAGCTTTTATTCGGCAGACTGGAATGGTCAGAAGTTTTCAGAGCCCAAACCGCTAGATGCCCCTATTCATACAATCAGTAGATATACTACCTGGAATATTTTAGTTGCTCCTGACGAATCTTATATGATCTTCCCTTCCGAGCGACCGGGTAGCCATCAGGGGACAGATCCTTACGCAAGAATGGATCTGTTTGTCAGTTTTCGGAAGAATAATCAGTGGACAATTCCTAAATCAATAGATGATATAAATAATCCTGGCCTGGATTATCCATTAACCATCAGTCCTGATGGAAAACATCTTTTCTACACGAGTAAAAACACATTGCATTGGTTTGGAACGGCATTTCTGGACACATTGAATAAATAAAAATTTCAGTCCCTACCTCCGAAAACAACTTCCCGATTATCAGGTGGAATTAAACAAGATAACTACGATTCGCTTACCACTTGATTACTTTGTAGATGATGACCGTGAGACTTTAGCGTTTAGGGCATCAGCGAATGGTCAAATGGGCCTGCCTGATTGGATAACGTGGGATGAAGAAACAAAAAATTTGGTTTGGTAACTGTCATCTTAGACATCGAAGCAATGGATCCCGCAGGAAAAATAGCTGTCGGAAAAGTTTGCATTACCACCTCTGATCAAGCCACTCAACTGATAAAAGGGCTAAAGTTCCGGTTTTACGATCATAAGATCGAGTCAATGGCAGCTCTTGAGGACCTGTACCCAGCGTTCGAAGGTATCAGCGAATGCTTACGACCTTATCATCAAAAAACAAAACAAGATTTTGGGATAGCCTATGAAGGGTTTATAAGTATTCAACAAGAAGGGAAATATACTTTTCATATACTATTACCAGAAACTTCCGACATTCAACTAAGTCTCAATGATCAGAAAGTGTCTGGCAATGATGAAAGAAAGTTTGAGGTTAATTTGAAAAAAGGTATGGTTCCTTTTGACTTAAAAGTTACTTTTAGTGAAGGAAATGACATGTTCTTACCACAAATGGAAGGCCCTGGGACCTCAAAAAATATTGTTAACGCAAACATTCTTTTTGCGCGTATTAATAATTAACTCGTAAACAGAATGCAACGAATGCTATTATCTATAAGCTAGCCAAGCTACTGGTCAAGGCCTTTACTAGCCTATTTGATACTTTTATAGTTGGCTCAGATGTCAAACTTACGGATGATAGCCTGATGTTAGCAATAATTTAAGCCCAAACCTATGCCTAGACCCAAAACGAAAAACGAATTATTGAATTTGAGCCAACAGAATTATGAAAAGCTCAATGATTTTATCAACAAATACACACAGGAAGAACAACTAGCTGAATTTTCAACAAATACCATGAACCGGAATATTAGAGATGTACTTGCCCACCTGCATCATTGGCACTTAATGATGTTGGATTGGTATGCGGTTGGAATGGCTGGAGCTAAACCGGACATTCCTGCAAAAGGATACACCTGGAAAATGGTCCCAGAACTAAACAAATGGATTTGGAGAAAGTATAATCAGACTGACTTAGAGCAAATTCGGGAGCTCTTACAAAATTCCTATGACAAAGTAAGATCAATTATTAAAAAACATTCAAATAATGAACTTTATGAGAAAAAGAAATACAAATGGACAGGAACAACTTCTTTAGGTTCTTATCTAATATCTGCTACCTCAAGCCATTATGATTGGGCATTGAAGCTAATTAAGAAAGGAAAAAAGGAAAAAACTATTGCAAACAATGCATAACCCAATTACTGCAGTAGTCATTTGAGTGGATAGAATTATCCTTCATAGAAAACTACAGCTAAAACCAAAAAATAGATTTAAAACTATAACTAAACGTTGTTTTAAATTTTTCTAACCATTTGTACTGATTAAATCATGAAATCTATTATAGCCGTTAGTATCTCCACTTTATTAATTAGCAATCTACCTGGGCAGAATTTTGAAAAAGTGATTTGAGGTTGAACTAATTCAGTGGGTAAAAAGAAGTCCCGAAAACTAACCTAACAAGGTACTGTAAGAAGAACCAAACATATTCATATAATTTTTCTATGATTTAACATTAAATTAACATTTAACTTTACGCTACCGAACAGAGGGCTTCAGGTGATTGATTACACGGAAGTTCATCTAGTGCAGCCTCTT
>JBCDKO010000260.1:0-6112 GCA_038746525.1 Bacteroidota bacterium | reverse complement strand
GGAACTGAAAGAGGGTGAGGCTTTGGTATTTTTTCTCCATAATTTTGATCGTTAAATATTACTTTAAGTTACTGAAAAACAATAGTTTAACCAAGCAATACCGCCATCAAAAATAAAATATTTACTAAGTGCCTACTTCAATATTTTAAAATTTAATCATTTTCCGGGGTACCCATTGCTTTTGGTTAGACGTCCATATTAATACGTAAGCATTAATACTGGAAACAAACATGAAAATCACAAAAGAACTTCTTGAAAGACATAGTATAGGTTTATGTACAGAAGAGGAAAAAAAGGCAGTAAAAGAGTGGTTTGACACACCCGAAAATCCTTCTCAAGAAGCTCAAAATAAAGTTAGCCTGAAAATAAACAGAAAACGGCTTTGGTCTCGGATATCACGGGTATCACCGGAGTTTCAAGGTGCACCAGGCACAAGAAATAATGGAACTATCCCCCTGCATAAGCGCATGATGCGTTACGCTGCGGCTGCGATTATTTTGTTTACAGCAGGATTCTTCACTTACCAATCGCTTTCAGACAACTCCTTGGGTCTTTCCGGAGGTAAGGAAAAGAAGCTCGCATTAAAAACCATTGAGACTCAAAGAGGAGAGAAAAGAACTGTAACCCTTTCCGATGGATCCACCATACAGATGAATTATGAAACCAAAATTAGAGTTCCAGAGCAATTTGAAGGAGATGAGCGCATTGTGTACCTCACCGGCCATGCCCACTTTGATGTCACCAGAGATACAGAGCGTCCATTCATCATCTATACAGAGGAAACAAAAACCGAGGTACTGGGAACTTCTTTTGATATTAATACAAAAGGTAAGGAAGAAACTGAGGTCATCGTGACCAGTGGAAAAGTAATTTTCTCAGAAAAGGATCAGCTAGATAACTATATAACACTAACCGTAAATGACCGGGCGGTACTTAGCTCCGATCACAGCATTGCCACGAGTGAAGTAGATGCATCAAAACTGACTGCGTGGAAGGAGAACAAACTGGTGTTTGATGATCAGTCTCTGAAGGAAGCAATCAAGGTGCTAGAACGCTGGTATGATGTGGAAATCAAGGTGGAAGACCCGGAGTTGTTATTGATATATTTCAAAATATCTCTCGATAACCCTTCACTTAAGTCCGCCCTGGATGAGATCAGCTTTTTAGCCCAATTCAAATACCGCATTGAGGGCAATACAGTCACAATTTATTCATAACGAACAAATAGAAAAGGTTTTGTCTAAAATCAGCATCATAGTAATGGCATTTCTATTGCCTGTTATTCGAGTCTTCTCACAGCAAAGTGTTCTGGATGAAAAGCTGACCATTAGCTTCAATGACGTCTCTGTTGAAGAGGCGATGGAGCAAATCATCCAAGAGACCGGTACTACCATCAACTACCTTTCTCGTCAGGTACCACAGAATAAGAGGGTAAATAAAGCCTTTGAAAATACCAGGTTGGGCGATATTATCCGTGAAGTATGGGATAGTGATGAACTTAATTTTAAAGCGAGTGGACGGGTCATTTCCATCCAGATCCATCAAAAGAAAAAAGAGGAGATTCGAATTGGTCACCTTACAGGTCAGATAACAGATGAAAGGCATGAACCTCTGCCGGGTGTGACCGTTTTGCTATTTGATACAAATACAGGCGATATCACAAATAATGATGGCAGGTTTGCTGTAAAAAATCTGGAGGCCGGATCTTATCACTTAATCATTTCCAGTGTTGGCTTTGAACAAACCGAGCGAACAGTAACCGTTTTAGGAGGAAAAACAACTGATTTTGAAACACGTCTCATTGCTTCGGCAGATGAGTTGGATGAGGTGATCGTAGTAGGTAAAACAGAGAGCCAGGTACTATCACAACAGCCCATACAGATTTCTTCCATCAACCTAACACCCCTACAGGATGAGTCCTCAGACGTAATAAAAGTATTGGACCGAACCAGTGGTGTGAGAATCCGGCAGTTTGGAGGACTGGGAAGTCCGGCTACTATACAGCTAAACGGCCTATCGGGTAACGCTGTGAGGAGGTATTACGATGGTGTGCCCCTGGAACTGTTGGGGGGAGGAGTACAATTGAATAATATTCCCGCGAATGCAGTAGCAAGAATAGACGTTTACAAAGGGGTCATGCCTATTGATGTGGGTACTGATGCCCTCGCTGGTGGAATTAATGTGGTAACTAAGTCTATTGACCAAGATTTCCTGGAAGCGTCTCATCAGTTTGGGTCTTTTAATTCTCACATAAGCACGCTCAACATCGGGAAAACAATAGGATCTAATGCTTACGTCTCGTTTCAGGGTTTCTACAACTATTCAGACAATAATTATCGAATACGCGCAGAGCAGATTGTGAACAACCAAAATGTGGAGGTTGAGGTGGATCGCTTTCATGATGCACACGAATCCTCAATGATTCAAGGAACATTTGGACTCGTAGATATGAAATGGGCAGACCTGCTATCCTACAGCATCGGCTACAGCCAACGAGAGGATGAGATACAGCACGGTGTCCGCTTGAGTAATAGCCCGATTGGTGAGTTGACGACTGAAAATCAAGCCCTGCTCCAGAATATAAAATATAAAAAACAGCTATTAGATGAGAAATTGGCTATCGATTACAGTGTGCATTACGCTCGTACCCACGAGCAAATTGACGACTCTACTACTAATCGTTATGATTGGTTCGGAAATGTGATAGGTACATGGTCCAATGGGGCAGAATTTCTTGACGAGCCTTCGCGGCGAAAGGGTGAAAATACCTCTTGGATTCACCGATTGAATGTGACTTATTCTTTTAATCCTAATCATGTGATGAAAGTTTCCTCTTTCTTAAGTAATCAATCTGTGAAAGGGGAAGATCCTTTATTTGAACCCATTGGAAGTGTCCGGGAAGACCCAAATGCCAATCCATCTTCTTTATTGAGGTCTATTAATGGCATTTCCTACGAATCCAAATGGTTTAACCAGAAGTTGGAGTCGGTACTATTCGGTAAATATTATCATTACAATCAAGAAACGACCAACCTCAATCCCAATCCCAATCTTGGAGTGGAGGTGGGAGCATTTACATTCAATGATGATGAAACGGGTTACGGCTTAGGGGTAAAATATTCGATAAAGGAAGACTTCTTTTTAAGGGCTAGTTACGAACGCGCCTTGCGTATTCCCACCGCTCTGGAAATATTTGGGGACTTTACTGCTATCCGTCCCAATTATACCCTTCAACCGGAATTTAGCGATAACCTCAATGTAGGGGGTTTCTTTAAACATCTTTTTAATGATGAAAAGTACTTTTCCATTGAAGCTAATAGTTTCTTTCGGGACCAGACAAATCTTATCAGACTACAGGCCGTTGGTAGTTTACCTGCTCAATATATCAACGAGGCGAAGGTAAGTGCGCAAGGAGTTGAACTGAGCGTTAAGGCCGATCCTTTGAAAGATGTAAGCGTCACGGCAAGTTACACTTCACAGTCCATTACCAAAGAAGGCGACCGTAATAGTAGTAACTCCAATGGGATCGGATCTCAGATCCCCAACATCCCAAATCGGTTTTTAAATACTTCCATTCGTTATTCGAGAACCAGTCCATTTTCCAATGAGGACAACTGGCAGGTATTTGGGTACTATACTTTCGTAGATAAATTCGCGGTAACGATACAGAATCAACGAAATGCAAATCCTGAAAATGAAATCTCTACTCAGCACCAGGTTGACTTAGGCCTTAAGTATGACTGGTCGAAGGCAAATTTGACCATGGTCCTTCAGGTAAATAATGTAATGAACCAAGAGGTATTCGACAACTTTCGAGTACCTAAACCCAGGCGGAATTACAATCTCAAATTGAATTACAAACTTTTTAATAATAAATCATGAACCAACTTATTTTTTTAAAAATGAAAAAAATAATTCACTGTATCATATTGCCTGTATTTATTGTCAGTAGCGCTTTTATGACTTCATGTAATGATGACGATAATGCGGAGGCAAATCCATCGGCAGAGGAATTGAGATTACGAGAAGGCTACCTTGTGGTTAGTGGTCTGGACGGATCAACTTTCGTACAATACTATGATGAACTCCCATCGGGCACCATAGATGTAACTCAAGGTGCAGATTTTCAATCATTTGGTGCTGCCTCTGTTATAAATAGTATTATCTATACTGAATCTACGGACGGTTCCAATGGCTTTCAAAAAATTGTAGTAAGCGAATCAGGAGATTTGCAAGTGGTAGGAGAAATTACGACGGTAGGAGATATACGCGGTTTAAGCGTTCGCGATAGCCTTTTTGGTGTATTTCGTGATTTAAATGATGCTACAATTACTACCTTCAACCCTACCACTATGGAGGTAACCGGTTCCATTGATATGTCCATTCTCTCAGAACTGGGCCGTGAAGAAGGAGATGTCACTTTTGCGGGATTTGCTTTCAGAGGGGAAAATGAAATGATTGTAGCATTGGACGCAGTTCCACGTTTACCGGGTGCTCCCCGCGCCATCGTAGATTTGGGGGCCATGCGGGCTACTAGTATCACCACTTTTGTAGAAGCAAACCTTCTCAATCCTCCCATCATTACCATTGATAACCATTTTGATGAAAATGGAAATTATTACGGCCCTAATTTCAGCAGCGAAGGATTACCCTCGATATCGGCAACAATATTAAAAATCCCTACTGGGCAAAGCGAATACGATCAATCTTATAATTTCCAGGTACCACTTCAAAATAATTCCGACTTGGCATTGGGAGGTGCTTTACTTACCTCATTCGAGTACTTTGCTAATGACATTGGATATGCTGGAATCAACGGGTCTTTAGATCCAAGGATCATTGAAATCTTGTTTGTCGAAAACGGGGGTGATTTTGCCAATATTGATCAAAATGAGCTCGATGAAATAATCACATTGATTGTTTCTTCTCCCACGGCTATCATGACAGAAATAAACATGGTGACGCAGCAAATCACTAAAGTTGAAGGCCTCCCGACATTTAATCCTTTTGGCGGAGCAGCCATTATCGAAATTCATGATGAGATACACTTTATTATACGTTCTGACGAGGTGAATGGTATGTACCGAAACTTAGGCGGAGGGTCTGCAGAGCTGGTTTTTGAAGGCACGGGCGCTAACCTTTCTACAGTAATTGACTTATCACAAGACTACCAATGATGTATTTCAGAGGCTGAATTGATCAGTCTCTGACTTTTAGCTAAAGTCTTTAAGAAAAGACGAAAAACATATTATTGATGCTTACAGCGTAGTCTTTTAACGAAAGACTGAATAGAATCGATTGATCAATTTTTCAAAAATTCATCTGGCTTTTGGATAAAATAGTGTCATCTGTAAGAAAAGGGATAAAAAATGGTTATTTCACCATGAGGGGGCCGAATTTATGCTGTTGTTGGACCTGAATCTAAATCAAGAAAAGTTGATCGTGCCATTTTCATCGATTTTGGTCGCCTAAAAAAGGTTAGGTTTCATTCCCGGTGAGGTTTTTCTGTGAAATTGGCCCTTTCGTTCGGCTAGATTCACCGCTCTTTTGACTATTTCCAAGATCGATTTTTCAGGTTTTGTGTGGGAGAAGCGCGTTCATTTTTTTTGTTAATAATGGGTGAAATTTGAAGGTATTTGATTCTCTTGCAAGCAGCTCTTTTTATTAAAAACCTCTCCAACCATGCGCAACTCCTTTGACCCTCCACTCACCCTGGTCTGTACGCCCATTGCAGAAGTAAGAATCCCTACTAAAACCAGAAGTCACCTTGCCGCATTGACGGCTGCGCTGCAACATGTTTATGTCAATCCTCCGTGGGATACCCAGGTGTTTGGTTTGCTTTCAGCCCACCTGATGAACGGCAAGCAGCCCACCTGAAGAACGGACATGAGCCTGTGGGAAATCTTCGTGCTGGCTCAGGTGAGGTGATGCATGAATAGTTCCTATGATGAGCTGCAACATATTGCCAATCATGATACCCTCATCAGAGGCATCATGGGGGTGTTACCGAGTGACCTTAGCAGAGGCAAGGAGTACAGCTATCAAAACACCTATGACCATATCGCCTTACTGGATGAGGGGTTGCTTCAAGAGCTCAATGAGGTCATGGTGG
>JBCDKO010000259.1:0-6117 GCA_038746525.1 Bacteroidota bacterium | reverse complement strand
TTTGCACGGCCTCTGTAAGTTGATTCGTCGATCTCATAGTCAATATCGTTTGATAAATGTTCTCTGTATGAAGTAGTTTTAACGGAAAAATGGGAAGAAATACCCCCCTTATACCTGAGTACTAAAAGTAGTGAAAAAAAATAAAACACAGTTACTTATTACATATCCTTAACTAAACGACATTGCTTCCAGAACGCTAAAAAAGTAAAAACAAGATTTCCATATGCCTGTTCGTGTAAAATTCCCCAGGTGTTCATAAAAATAAAGATTCCCACAAAAGGAGCTAAAGATTCCCAATTACCATTCTTTAGGACGGTGTATAGAGGATAAATAGTAAAAATGGTCAGCAATAAAATAGTGCCTGGAAGCCCTAGTTCCACGCCAGTTTCTAAGAAGTCATTGTATGCAAGAATAACAAAATCTGCTAAGTGCTTTTCTTGTTCACTTCCATATCTGCTCCTAAAATAATCAATTTGATAAGTATTATACGTATTGGTAAATGTATTTGACCCAAAACCTAATAGTGGTTTTTGAGCGATCAACTGAACAGAATTTTTCCATATAAAATACCGACCTTGTAACGAATCTGATTTTAGGAAAAATAAAGCAGAGCCTATGCTGGCGATTAATATGAGAAAGGCAATCTTATATTTTCTAAGCACTCTTTCAAGAGAGGGATGATATCTGTTGAGTAAAACAAACAAAGATATCCCTGATACTACTATTGACGCCCTGGCACCCATAGCTACTGACAAAAGCATTATAGTTACAAAAGAAGCAATAATTGCGATCTGGAGATATTTATCGGACTCTGTAAAAGCATTATTCGAAATTACCATTAGAATTCCTAACGAAAGCACTCCCAAAGTATAGCCCGGATGCCCGAATGACCCACCTACATCAAATAAATGATTTGGGTTTAATAAGATGTTTAATGATTGCAATGCAAAATAAGTAGCCTGAAGCATTACGGCTATTAAAATGCCAAGAGTCAAGTATTTAAAACATATATACTCTCCAATTTTCTCAAAAATCCAATTAAAGGTGAAATAACAAAGAACAGAGTTGAGTATTACCGAAGAAGTTTCATTGAGGTTAAACAGATTATCAGAATTAAGCAGATTTAATAACCCAAAACATAGAATTAAAACATCAAAAAATGTCAGTGAACTATTCGAACGAGACAAGGATGCTATTAAAATGAGAGCTATAAGAAATAAAGCAATGAAGTGCAAAATTTCATTGACAAAAGCCCCATAACTAAAAAGATAGTTTAAAGCTAAATGAGGGACAGGAATCAGTAGTAGTAGAGTTAAGAAAGAAATTGCTTCAAAGACTTTGATATATCTATTCCTATCCAGATATTTTGTCACCGCAGAAATGCGCCATTCCATGTTTGTACATCTTCAATTAGATTTCCTTGAGACTGAAAATATCTTTCATTCGCTAATCGTCCATTTTCACTTTGTGTGCCTGATATGTCCTTAATGGCCTCCCAAATACATGCCTCATCAGTTCCCCAATCACTATCGACACCATCGATCATAGGAATGTCAGGTTTTATCCCTTTAAAATCATCATGAAAGCCATCACGATTAAGAATCTTAAAGGCCACAGGTACCAAAGTGTAATCGGCATAAGGTATGGTGTTCATACCCATTAATTTGCCATGAGTAGGGGTACCAACAACTTTAACATCTGAATATGGCAAAAGCGAACTTATTAACACCTCACTGGATGAAGCCGTCTTATAGGCGGTTATAAAGTATATTCTTTTAAAACAATTGGAGTTCGATACTTCATGAAAGAAATACTTTGCACCAGAAGACTCATAGATATCGTTATATTCGACCTGATACATGATGTTATTGTAGGCAGACGGGCAAACCATATGATTTGCAAGTTGCTCCATGACTGGGAGCAATCCACCACCGTTATAACGTAAGTCCACAATTAAGTACTCTGCTCCTTCGGTTCTAAAAGAGTTGAATATGTCAGGAAACCGTCCTGCGGCCTCCTGAGAAAAGGTGAATAAATGTAAATACGCGACTGTTTTAACAGCATTTTTGAAAACTTCATGATGCAAAATAGGATCAACACTATATTCCGACCTTTGCAGAGTTATATCTAGAATGCTACTGTCATTCTTTATCAACTCAAGATTGAGACTGCTAGATAATTGAAACTCCTGATTAAGCTGCTGGAGGTTTTCAGCTTTGACATAGATTCCATTAATTTTCAATACTTTATATCCTCTTTTGAGGTTAGCAATACCGGCTGGGGAATTAGGTTGCACATAAGCTATTCTTAAATCATTAGGTTCTAAGAATCTCATACCCAAGCCAAAATCACCAGAGATGCCACTTATTGTTTTCTGCCATACGGATTGTTTTACTGCGAAACTCCACTTATCTACAGAATCAGGACTATAAGCCCTGAATGAACTCAAAACAAGTTCAGGGGTATTGTTTGTTTGAAAGTCAAAATCATTAGCGGGGGGGATGTAATTATTCCAGAAATAAAAATTTGACGCAATCATGAAAATACTATCAAGTTGTGTCTTTGATTCGGCAGGTGTCACGCTTTCTTCCCGACATGCAAATAAGATTGTTGCACCAAATATTACGCTAATTAATTTGCCCATTTTCTCCAAAATTTAAGATCCATGGATTGATCCCATGGCAATAAATAAATTATTAACCCACCAGCCATGGCAAAAAAGAATGACCAAAGTCCATGAACAACAATAATCATGAAGTGAAAGCCTATGCCTAATCTAAACATCAGAAGCTTGTGTTCCCTTTTCATGAATAAAGCTCCAAACAACAAAGCTTCCAGAACTAAAACTCCCCAAGTAATCAATGGTGTTATGTAGGGATTGCTAATAATTGGGTTTAATGAATTTGCTATAGGTTCGACGACCCCAAAGGGGTTATGGTTGAACCAGTAGTAAAACGCAGAGCCATCTGCCCATTCAGGGGAATTTATTTTTTCGGCCACTGCAAAAAAATAAACGATCGCCATTTGAATTTGAATGATTACTAAACATGAATAACAAAAGAAACTTATCCATTCAGGTCTTTTATATCCAAAAAAATCTTTTTTGTGCCAATGATTAATCCGCTTGTCGAATAGCGTTACGGGGATAAGTAGTATAGCAATAATTTGGCCGATTTGATCACCACCCTCAATTATGAGTGCTCCAGTAAAAAAACTGTAAGCTACCCATGCGTGCAAAATGCCTGTTAATTGGGGTAAAAACCCGCTAATTACTGCCACCAATATTAAGCATGATGTGATTAAAGCAATATTGAGATTCTCTGGTTCAAATAAATAAAATAAATTGGGAACGATGGTTTTACTAAGTTGTCCGATCTGAAAGAACTCTGGAGGAAAATATACATATGACTTCGTGAAAAGTAATGTAATGAGTAGGCTCAAAGCAAAGAATGACCTACTTAGACCGTAAATATTTGTAAAAATACCAATGCTTTTGGGTATTAGTTTTGGCATTATAAAATAACCCGAACGCACCCTATTAACTTGAAATAATCTGGATAGAAATTCTCATTTCATTTGGTCGCTGAGTCCCAATGAAAATATTTTTTTTATTTTTCAGCTTAAGATAAAGACCTTCTCTCTTTGATTTCCTATCACAATACTTAATGCTATCTCCTGTATGGAAATCACTTTTCACATTGAGCCAATTCGTTATCTTAAACTGATCAACGTCTGACCATTCAATTCTTTTTAACGATTTTTGGATAGGCAACCACCTAAAGCTGACACCTTGATCATCTATTATCGTTTCAAATCTGATAGTTGAAGCTAGTAAAAACGAACCTATTATCAGGAGATTTATTAAACCAAGACAACCTAACACATAAACATTCGGGCTAAGTCCAAGGAGTACCCCGGCGATGAGTATTGGATCTAAAAAAAGCAAGATACTGGTTAAGAACCTACACTTATACTTTTGGTATTCCTTGAATATAATAGTGGAAATAATCATTTAGCTACTGAAGTTTTATCCGTGCCGCCAGGTAGGGACGATATTTTTCTTGATTTTGGGATGCCCATGAAATGGGTATAGGTTTATATTGAAGGATTAAATAATCGGTCTGTGGTTTGAAAGTTTTGAAAGAATGCTCTGATTCAATTAAAAATGTAGTGTCGGGAAGATTGTCTTTAACATGACCAACTCCATTTAACCAAGCCCCCTTGGGTATATATCCAATTAGTTTCGACATTTCATATCCTATGTATCTATTGTTTCTAGATAGCCCAAAGTGATTTTTGATAGAAGTGTTTTTAGTAAGAACTTTCGACATCTTATTGTCATTTTCTTGGATTTGATAAACTTCCAAAATTGTCTCTCTAGGGTTTCTTGTGAAAAAACCCCACCCCTGAGGAAGCAAGAAACTAACATTTCTTTTTATTGCGAAACCCAAACCCTCCGAGTGTTTTACATGTGATATTCCAAGAATGTAAAACAATACCACCCAGAGTGATATGATAATTAAGTAAGACCCTCCTCTCATCTCAATCTTGCACTATTTCAGGATTTATCTCAGTTATTGAATCAATAAAACCCTTCTGATTCTTTGGTGAAACTATTAACTGCTTACCATCGTCTGTTTCTATTTCAATGCGTCGCATACCAGATGCTGAACCAGCCATTATGGTGTTACTTTTCCTTAGATTTTTGAAATTGGAGATGGGATAGTCTTTGGACTTAAAAAATCCAGAGACTATAATAAGGTTTTTATTCTTTATGATGTACTTTATGTTGTAGAATGTTGAAATTAGATAAGAAATTGTAATCAGACTTATCAATGGAAGAATATATTTCCCTTCCATAATATGTAGTACGCTACCGATAGACAAAGCCACAATAGTTGCATTAATAATGATGGACAAAACAACATTCTTACTTGACTTAAAAGTCTTTTCAAAAGAAGCATTCATAAAGCGAAGTTTTTCAGTTAAAAGTTTGCAATCTCCTTAACCAATACATTATTGCTCGCAATGCTAGGTTGAGACTGAGTTCCACCCCAAACTTCTACCCAAGCATACACGGTTACCCACGCAGTTGCATTTACTGCAGCCACGGCTGTGTAGGCAACTGCAGCTACAGAAACAACTGCGGCTGCTGCATATACGACACAAACTGCCGCAACAGGTACGCATGCAACGCTATATTGCTCGTCATCCAAGTCTATAGAATAGTCGTTTTTTAGTATTGATTTTAGTTTTGCAACGTCCTCTTGATTTTTAAAATCCAATTTTTTCATATCCTCAGACTCAAAATCAACTTTCTTATTCTCGATTTCCAGCATTAGTCTAAAAACACCGGAAAGCTCCTCTGATTTCAATCCTGCGGCTTTGATCATACTTGTGCCATTTGAAAGTGCTAATTCAATAGAATAATAGTTATTGGATTCAAATTGTGATTTGAAGTTATCAAAATAGTCTGGGTCAAGTAACTCAATTTGAGCTACAATTTCGTCTACAAAACTCTCAAAATATTCAACAGACTCGGGATTTGCTTTTTGAGAAACTTTCAATTTATCCAAATCAGCGTGTAAAGACTCTAAATGATTTACCACATCCCCCTGTAAAAAGAAAATCCCCCGAAACATTTCCTCCCCGGTAAAGTCCTTTTTTTGCCACTTCATCATCCTGATAGCAGCTCACAACTACAAATGCTAAAACAATTGGTAGTACCACCTGCCATTTACTTACAAGCTTTCTAAAGTTTTTCATTGCGCTTTTTGATTATAGATTTAATTCACTACAAAGTAATTTCGTGCAACGGACAAATAATATCCGTCAAAACATTTATTTGAAAAAAATTTGACGGTTAAATAAATTAGGCCAGACATTTCCAGTACGAATTTGAATCACTTTTATTAATTCTGGATTCAATGTCGTTTAGTTAAGCATTTATTTTTATAGTGGTTTATAATTTTGATCATAAGATCTTTTGGGTTTGTGCAGCCTGGGATTCGATCGGTCGGGGCGTATAATTTCTCTGGTGTGATAAACCATGCTATCGAATGCTTCGATGGAGTCTCTGATTCTTTTTCTTCCCAAAAGAGGCACGACCATATCCAC
>JBCDKO010000258.1:0-6136 GCA_038746525.1 Bacteroidota bacterium | reverse complement strand
ATGACCAGAAAATCAACCGAACCCATGCACTGGCCACTATGGTGGATATGGTCGTGCCTCTTTTAGGAAGAAAAAGAATCAGAGACTCCATCGAAGCATTCGATAGCATGGTTTATCACACCAGAGAAATTATACGCCCCGACCGATCGAATCCCAGGCTGCACAAACCCAAAAGATCTTATTATCAAAATTATAAACCGCTGTGAAAATAAATGCTTAACTAAACGACATTGATATTTAGTTTTTAATTAACCTTTGTAAAAAATGGCAAAAAGTGAGGCTTCAAAAGAAACGATGCAATTGTATTTTGATCTACTGCAGTCAGCAGGTTTGGAACCTAAAGGCAAGAATATGCCTTACACTTCTATGAATGGTAATATGTATTCGTTTGTTGCAAAGGAGGGATATGTAGCAATCAGGTTAGCTGAGAAAGATAAGGAAGATTTTATGAAAAAATACGACGCCGGGCCAGCTATCTCCTACGGAGCTACCATGCGTGGCTATGTTCATGTTCCCGACAAAGTTCTAATACAAACCGATGAATTAAAGCAGTACCTACTAAAGAGTCATGAGTTTGCCAAGACCCTAAAACCAAAACTGACCAAGAAGAAATGAACATTCTCAAATTAGAAAACATTATTCCAAAAGAGATTTTACCAGGTTACACGGTTCGTTTTGTCCATACAGAAAGGATGACCCTAGCCTACTGGGATGTTAAAGCTGGAAGTTCATTACCAGCTCATTCTCATCACCATGAACAAGTAGCCAATGTGCTTGAGGGAGAATACGAACTCATGGTTGATGGTAAAATGAAAAAATTGACACCAGGAGATGTGGCCGTTATCCCATCCAATATTCCTCACTCAGGAGTAGCTATCACCGATTGCAAGTTGCTGGATGTTTTTAGCCCGGTAAGGGAAGATTACCTATAAATACCAGTGGTTGGAAGGTTTTGAAAAGCCTATCTAACGTTTCATTAATTCAGGTATTCTAAGAATTTGATTTTACACGTGTTTTTGTGGTATGGAGTCAACGCAACTAAAGAATTATTTAGATCAGGTTTGGGATCTTTTAGAAACAGATCTTAGAGAAGAAAACCGACGAACCCTTAAGTCAAATGACCCTGAAACAATAAAGAAGGCTCTGTCTTTCACCCTTCCTGAACAAAATGAACCATTAGCACAAATATTGGAAGAATTTAAGCATCAGTTACTTCCATACCTTAATCACAATACAAGCCCCAACTATGGGGCTTACATTACAGGCAGTGGAAATAAAATTGGCGCACTGGCAGAGTTTATCAAGGCCTATTATAATCAAAATGCCCTAAAATGGAACAATTCGCCAATTGCATCCGAACTCGAACAACTAGTCATTAAATGGATTGCATCATTTTGTTTAGTACCTAATCACAGTAAGGGAGTTCTTACAAGCGGAGGCTCTATGTCCAACTTGATGGCTATTCATTTTGCATTAGCATCTAAATATCCAGAAAGAGAAGTAGAGGGCGTTAAAATGTTACCAAAGCTCACCATTTATTGCTCTGATCAGACTCACTCAAGTGTAGATCGTGCTATGGTTTTTCTTGGCTTGGGCAGAAACTACCTCAGGAAAATCCCTGTTAACGATCAGTATCAAATAAATACTAAAGACCTCATCCATACCATCAAGATAGATCTTTCCAATGGATTTAGACCTTTTCTGCTTATTGGAAATGCAGGCACTACCAATACCGGAAGTATCGATCCGTTGAATGAGCTATCTAAAGTTGCAGAGGCGTACGAGCTGTGGTATCATATCGATGGGGCCTACGGATTGCCAGCTGTAAGATTAGATTCACTAAAAGACCAATTTTGTGGTTTAGAAAAAGCAGATTCCGTTATTATCAATCCTCACAAATGGATGTATGTGCCTTTTGAAGCAAGCTGTGTGTTAGTAAGAAAAATACCACAAGCAATTCACTTCTCTCCTGATTATTTATTTACCGAGCACCCCAGCACGCGCTGGGAATCATCCAACCATACCATTGAACTTTCAAAAGAGTTTAGAGCACTTAAAATTTGGTTTACGATGAAGTATTATGGCGCAAACCAGCTAACAAAATTTGTGGATCAGGATATTCGTTTGGTGTCTTATTTGGCAAAACTTTTAAAACAGCATCCATCTATTAGTGTAGAACCGTCACATCCTCTATCTATCCTTTGTTTTAGATACTTCAATCCTGCGCTTGAAGAAATGGAAAATGAACGTATCAACATCCAGGCGATTCGCATAATAGAATTTGACGGAAGGATATTCATTACTGGTACAAAGCTGAAGGGAAAGACTCACTTGAGGGTTTACTTCGGGAATCCTGAAAGAACGAAAAAGGATGTGGATTTTATGGTAAAAGTAATTGGAGAAATATTTGAAAAATGTGAGGTCGAAAATTACAGAACTATGTAATCCATAATTATCATTTCACTTAAGATCATGAGCAAAAACAAAAACATTACTTTAGGTTGGGCAGTAAAAAACATCATCTGGCCCAGACGTAAAACTATCTTTATTGGATTTATATTGATCATTTTTAGTCGATTGGCGAGTTTGGTGCTTCCTGGTGCTAGCAAATATTTGATAGATGATGTCATCCAGAATTCTGATATTGACATGTTAAAAACACTTTTGATTGTGGTAATAATTGCTATCACTGTACAGGCTATCACTTCTTTTTTGCTAACAAAGATCTTAAGCGTAGAGGCCCAGCATCTGATCTCCCAGCTTCGAACAAAGATTCAAAAAAAAGTCCTCTCTCTTCCCATTAGTTATTTTGATAATACCAAGTCAGGTGAATTAGTTTCTCGGATCATGACAGATGTCGAGGGTGTTCGAAATTTAGTAGGAACAGGATTGGTACAATTAATAGGCGGTACTATTACGGCTATGATATCACTTGTTCTGCTTGTGAGTATCAGTGCGTCTATGACGCTACTTGTTTTGGTACCGGTTTCTGTTTTCGCATTTATTGCCATGAAGGCTTTTGGAAAGATCCGCCCCATTTTCAGGACGCGCGGGAGGATCAATGCTGAAGTCACCGGAAGGCTTACTGAAACACTCAATGGAGTTCGGGTAATCAAGGGATTCAATGCTGAAGAACAAGAAAACGCTGTTTTTGAAAAAGGAGTTTTAAGGCTTTACAACAACATAAAATCAAGTATGACGGCCACAGCTTTCGTAACTAGTTCCGCCACCTTTCTGCTTGGGTTGGCTTCTGTTGGCATCATGGGAATTGGCGGTTATTACATCATCAATGGGGAGATGACAATTGGAGATTTTCTGGCGTTCACACTGTACCTCGGATTCATGATTGCTCCCATCGTACAGATGAGCAATATTGGAAGCCAGCTGACTGAAGCGTTTGCTGGTCTTGACCGAACAGAAGAAATTATGAAGACGGATGCGGAAAATCTCGCTGAAAAACGACCTATTATCCTTAATTCAGTTTGTGGTGACATCACCTTTCTGGATGTATCATTTGCCTATGAAAAAGGAAGAGAAGTATTGCACGGTATTAGCTTCAGAGCGCCAAAAGGTTCCGTCACTGCCTTGGTGGGAAGTTCAGGATCAGGAAAGTCTACTACAGCGAGTCTTGCCGCTAGCTTCATCACTCCCCAATCTGGTTTGATTACCATCGATGAACAAGATTTGTCAAAAGTAAACCTTGAAAGCTATCGCAAACACCTAGGAGTAGTCTTGCAAGATGACTTTTTATTTGAAGGTACCATCAAAGAAAACATCATCTTTCCTCGACCTCATGCTACAGAAGAGGAAATCCAAGAGGCAGTGGTAGGAGCCTATGTTGATGAGTTTACCAATCGATTTGAAGATGGATTGGATACCTTGGTAGGTGAACGTGGAGTGAAACTCTCGGGAGGCCAGCAACAACGCATCGCCATCGCTCGCGCCATTTTAGCCAATCCAAGGATTATTATACTAGATGAAGCAACCTCTAACCTAGACACGGAGAGCGAGAGGTATATTCAGAAAAGTTTAAATACACTAATGAAGGATCGCACCACTTTTGTAATCGCCCACAGGCTGAGCACCATCCAGCAAGCAAATCAAATCTTGGTTATTGAAGAGGGACGAATTGCTGAGCAAGGGACTCATGATGAGTTAATCGCAAGAGAAGGTAGATATCATGAGTTATACACTTATCAGAGTAGGATTTAGTTGCTACGATTTCTTTGATCGATTCCACCAATTAACAATTAATTGGTTGTCTCCACGGTCAAATGAAGTCCCACAATCAACGACTAAAGCCTCTCAACTCATGGCTGAAACTCCCGCAACCTTCAGCTAAGACTCCGCAATCAACAACTTAAACTCGGCGACCCACAACCAGGATTCTGCAATCGGTAACTCCAACTCCGTCACCATCTATTCTATTAGGATTCCTCCATCGTTAACCCCAACTCCGCAACTGTCAACCAGGGCTACACCATTAATAACTCCAACCCCGCAACCATCTACTAAAATTCTGCGATCAATAACTCCAAATGCGCAACTGTGAACTAATACCGTAGCTCAAACTTCGCACCTATCAGCTAACTTAAATATGAGAGGATGAGATTTTTCATCTAATACTTTTCAAAGCCAAATAGCATTCATCTTTCTCACGAACACTTCTATAAACCTCCTAACCGCCTTGCCATATCATTTCCAATTCTTTTGGAAGCTTCTGGGACAAGAATATTTTTAGATTTATTTTCATGAATCAAAAAACACACAAAATGAATAATAGAATTAACGAGATAATACGGGCGAGACGTTCTGTCTATCCCTTACAGTATATCAATAAGCCAATCCCTAAAGAAATTCTGAAAGAACTGCTATTAAATGCTAATCATGCTCCGACTCACAGACTTACGGAACCATGGCGCTTTAAAGTTTTTACAGGAGATGGGAAAAAGAAATTGGGCGGGTTTTTAGCAGAAAAATACAAGGAAATCAATAAAGAATTTGATGCTTCTAAATATGAAAAGATTAGAAAAAACCCTATTGAGGCAGGAGCAGTTCTGGCAATCATCCTTCATCGCGATCCGCAGGAAAGAGTACCAGAATGGGAAGAAATAGCTTCAGTAGCCTGTGCAGTAGAAAATATTTGGATAGCGCTACAGCAGTATGAGCTTGGAGGTTATTGGAGCAGTCCGCCACTCTGCCAGTTTTTAGGGGAACATGTCAACATGAAAGAAAATGAAACCTGTATCGGATTCTTTTATATGGGTTATTGTGAATCCTCTCATCATATTATCAGGAAAAAACCGATTGAAGAGAAAGTAGAATGGATAGAGTCTTAGTTTAAACCAAATATGATGTCTTCTAGATTCACAATTCATATGGTTGCGAGCCTTGACGGATTCATCGCCAAAAAAGGTGGAAGTATAGATTGGTTACAGTCCAATGACAGTTTTGAAAACGGTTTAGTGCTCACAGAGCAAGATATTGAGACGTTTCTAGGAAATATTGATTGCTATATAATGGGGTCTAAAACATATGAACACGCGCTAAAACTGGATTGGCCGTATGGAGATAAACCTATTATTGTAGTAACTAGTAGAAAACTAAAGAAAGAAAAGGGCAGCGTTGATTTTTACTATGGTAGCCTGGAACAACTAGTTGGCAACCTTAAACAACACTATCAGAATATTTGGATAGTTGGCGGCGCTATGCTTACCAAAGCATTCCTGCGTTTGAAACTAGCAGACGATATCGTCATATCCTTTATGCCGATCTTGCTGGGAGACGGACTGCATTTTTTTGATTATGTAGGACAGGAACAACCATTACATTTGAAGGATATCAAAGCTTACAAAGATGGAATGGTTGAATTATGGTATGAGATTAGAAAATAGTTGATTGAAAAGCTGAAAAACGAAATGAGAAAAATAATCTACAAAACCACTCGCTAAAGCACTGGAAAACTGGAATCTGGATTTAATCTACCAGAACTAAATAATTAGGGCTTGCTGAGAAAGTCACAGGTGTATCAGATACTAGGCAGCAAGGTGAAGATGTATGCTTATACTTCGATCCGCAGCGAACGACGTAGCTGATGTACCTGTGACTAGTTGAAAAATCTCGATTTCGAGATTTT
>JBCDKO010000257.1:0-6216 GCA_038746525.1 Bacteroidota bacterium | reverse complement strand
TTCGGGAATAATCGCTAAACTCCAGGCTTTGTCCCACTCACAGTCGGAACTTGAAGGGTATCTGAAACGGTTGACCGTATTGAGTCGTTTACGTAACTTAGAGACAGTAATAAAGAGAAAGGTAGAAGCTATGCCAATTACGTATGATATAACTACTGATGGTTTATATAAACAAGGAATTGAACAGGGAATTGAACAAGGAATTGAACAAAAAACTTTTCAAGCGATTTCCAATGCAATTGAGCAAGGAATTTTGACTTTGGAACAAATTGCAGAAATGCTAGAGGTATCGATTGATACAGTAATCCAAGTCAAGAATTCCATAGAAAAATAGCCGAACGCACAACAAATAGCCGACTAGCTAAATATACCCCAAAAGACCTGAGAATGAGAGTCCAAAATATCTCAAATGGACAATCGGTATTAATAACATATCCAATTGCATGTATCACTTTTCCAGAATATAATATCGCAAACTCAGCACACGCAGCACAAATTTTTGCTGAAATACTTGATTATGCAGCTCGAACAGTTCGATATGAAGTTCAATCGGAAAAACTCGAATTTCTTAATTGGCCGATGAAACAAAGGTTAACATATCTAATAAAAAGCGAAATGGCGGATTCTTTTCCAGGTTCAGTATTTACCAATGGTGGCTGTAGAGGAACAGTTACAACCACTGCTACTGAATACGACTGCTAAATGATAAACTACTAAAATCTTTCAAACAAATAGTAATTAAGTTATCCTAATTTCTTATGTCCGGAAACAATCTTTTTTTTAACCTTGAGAAATACAATTTTTGGCCAATTTATGAGACTTTGAAAAAGTACTATCCTTTGGGCATAAACAGAACAGTCGAAAGTGGCCTTTATTTTAAGTATGATGGGATTAAAAAGTTAGATAAACTGATAACGGAAAATATTCATAAGGAACTGAATTCTAGTGAGAAATGGAGACAAAAAACTACAAGATGGGAAGATGAGTTAAGATGTAAACTGATATCCACTACTTATGGTCAAGAGCCTTCTTTTAGTTCTTATCTTGAGATTGAAAAGGATAATTTCAGAGACTGGATATTTGAAAAACGGCTGCATTTTACAATAAGCATCTTGGGGCCTTTCTACACTATTTATGGAGTAGATACTGCTGCATATGTTATTAAAGGACAAAAAAGTGCAACGGAATTATTAAAACAAAGAAATCGATATTACTGGAAAGCTCACAGAATAATTATTTATCCTATCGCTGAATACAAAAAAAAATTTGAAGAGGTCAGGAAACTTATAGAAAACGAATTTACTGGCTACAAATTCATTCCATACGGTATATACAGTAGTAGCTTGGATGGATTAGAGGTCGGATACAGTGATGAAAACCTAGATAGAATATTTAATGGTCTATTCAATAGACATTTCGATTTTGACGCACCTGTATTACGTGAAATTAATGATTACGGCTATGAACAATGGGAGTCAAGTTTAAAAGATAAAGATTCGAATGTGCCTGACAGAGAATAAGCTCAATGAGCAAACTGAGCCATAATCAAAACTCAGTGCAAAGCGATAACTTTAGTATCTATTTGAAAAGGTATGGTCACCTTGAAAAGGTATGGTCACCGAGCTTATCTAAACGTTAGGCAAAAGTACTATGAATGAAATAGTTAAAATTCTTCTTACTTCTGGCCTTCCTATGTTAGGCGGTGTTGTGCTGTTTGGTCTAACCAAAGTAATTAAACGCTTTCATGTTGACCTGATAATCGAATTTAATCACCTAAGGGGTGAAATAGCCACATTTTTGATTGTTAATGCGAATAAATTTGGATATCCCGAAATGAATGGTGAAGAATTAAAAACCTTATCTCTTGAATTACGAACTCTATCGGCTAAACTTCGAGGAACGGTCATTAAAATAAGTTTCTACAATTTTTACTCAAGAATCGTTTAATATCAACGTAGAAATCCATCTTCTGAGAAGGTAGTCAGAGATATTCTACATGGATTTGCCATCAAAGCATGCGACTCATGTTTATCTTTCAAAAGTTGTCCCCACAACAAAAGAAAGAAAAACAAATGAGTGGATTTAAGAAATTGTCGCATGCTTTGTGGTCATATAGCTACCACATTATCTGGACACCTACAATGTAGATATAAGGTGTTACGTGGAGAAATAAAAGAAGAGGTAGAGGAATATTTACGTGGTTTTCTGACCGTTTAGGTGCATAGCTAATTGAATAAATTTACAGTTAGATTATGTTCATATACTCGTGAATATACCTCCGAAAGTATCTATTTCACACTATGTAGGAACAGTAATAGTCAGGACAGCTATTCGCGTTCTGAACAGGTTTAAGCAGCTAAAGCAGCGCTCCTATTGGGGCCATCATTTTTGGGTACGTGGATACTGTGTAGATACAGTTGGTCTTGATCAAGAGATGATTCGGAAATATGTTAAATATCAAGAAAATCAAGAGAAGAAATCTGAGAAGTAAAAAGTAAATATTTAATCCGTGGGGACATATCATACCTGCTCAGAAGAGATAAATAAGCAATTCTACCCCCTTCCAGGGTTTATTCAAAGTCTACATCCTAAAGATGTAGATGTTTTAATCATAATTTGATACCTACCCTAATTTTAAATAGATACAATGTATTGAAATCCGGGTTAACCTGATGGCTATTCCTGGTTACCTCTTTATAAAGAGAAATATTGCGTGCTTTTAGATGTTAGAATTTAACACGCAGATACCCTGTTGATGAAAGTGGGGCATTGGCCCAATTGCTAAAATGTTTTTAACTTATGGCATCATAAAGCTAATTTGAATGAATAAAGGTCTCACCTATTTATTGATATGCGCATTCATTTTGTCGCAATGTCAAAATCTAACCTCGGAAGAAAAACCTCAAAAGGAGCTATTGGAAATGACCCTAACCCAAGGCACTAATATGGCCGTAGCTGTCAATCCTGGCGGGGATACCATAGCCTATGATTTGCTAGGACGTATCTGGCTGATGCCCATTTCGGGTGGAGAGGGTAAGCCTATAACAGATCCTTATGGCAATGCAAGACAGCCTTCATGGTCACCGGATGGAAAAGAAATAGCTTTCCAAGCTTACTGGGACGGTAATTGGCACATTTATACCGTCAATATAGATGGTACGGGTCTAAGGCAAATGACTTCCGGGGATTTCGATCACCGGGAGCCCCATTGGTCACCCGATGGCAAGACGCTGGCCTTTTCATCAGATCGTAACGGATCCTATGATATCTGGACCTTACAAATTGATAGCGAAAACCCTGCAACTGTCATTTCAGAAGGAGGCAACGAATACGGCCCTGTATGGTCACCCGACGGTAAGTCTTTAGCTTATGTATCTGAAAATAATAGTAATTACACACTCGTCAAGCGATTTATTGGAGGACTAGAATCAGAATCTTTATACACTACCACAGGAAAGCTGACAGGAGCAGCCTGGTCTCCCGACGGAGAGCAACTCCTGGTTAATGAGCATAAAGGTGTAGAAGCCTTACTAAAAAAGGTTCAAGTGGATGGTCGGGGAGAAGAGGTGCTGTCGGAGGAAGGTGAAGATGTTTTCCCTTTTCGTCATTCATGGACCTCAGACACTACTTTTATCTACTCCGCATCAGGAAACCTCTATCAAAGGACGCTAAACAAAGAAAAAGAAACGATTCCTTTTTCGGTGAAGATAGCATTGGATAGAACGCCCTACCAGCGAAAGCAAAGAGATTTTGATAACGCGACGCCTCAGCCTGTTAAAGGTGTCGTATCACCTGTCTTATCACCGGATGGTACATCTATTGTATTTGTGGCACTTCAAGACTTGTGGATAAAAAAGGAGGGCAGTGAACCAAAGCAGCTAACCGATGATGCATCGGTGCAGATATTTCCCGTTTGGTCGCCAGATGGAAAACAAATCGTTTATTGTTCAGATCAAGATGGTTCTTTTAGTATATGGACCATGAGTTTAGAAGGCAATACAGCAACGAAGGTACTAACCACCGGTAGCAGTATCTCCGGAATGGCCTGGTCACCAGATGGGGAAAAAATTGCTTTCACACAAAGTTTCGGCCCACGATTCGGCAAATTGAATTTATTTGATTTGGAGACAGGAGAACAAAAGGCTCTGGGTGTAGGATTGGGCAGTAGTGTAGGTTCGCCAACCTGGTCGCCTAATGGAAAGATCGTAGCGCTATCTGCTTTATCGCCTTACTCTACGCTTTATCGAGAAGGAGTGAACCGGATCATGCTTTTTTCTTTAGAAGGGGGCAAAGTACGTACCCAAATAGCTCCCGAGCATTGGTCGTTTGGGGTAAGGGGCAGTGACGGGCCTGTCTGGTCACCAGATGGTAAATACATGGCAATAGCATCTAAAGGGAGTTTATGGCTTCTGCCGGTAGACGAGTATGGCAATGCCAATGGTGAGCCTATTCAACTAACGGAAGAATTATCAGATGCTCCTTCATGGAGTGGTGATTCAAAGAAACTGTTGTACTTAGCTTCCGGTCAGTTGAAAACCCTGGATATCGAGGCAAAGACACAAACAATGGTATCCCATGAACTCACCTGGCAACGAAAACAACCGGAGGGTACTATCCTGATTCATGCCGGTGGCCTGATAGATGCGGTCAGCGATACTTTACTGCAAAACATGGATATCCTGATCCGGGAAAATCGCATCGTGAAAATTGCGCCGCATGATGATGATAGAAGGGCTGATGATAAAATAGATGCTTCTGATGCTTTTGTGATGCCGGGGTTGATCGATATTCATGTACACGAGGGAAGTGGAAATGGGGAGAAATTAGGGAGAACATGGCTTTCCTGGGGCATTACGACTACTAGAAGCCCTGCCAGTGATCCATATGATGCCCTTAATCGCAGAGAGGCGATACAATCTGGAAGAGCATTAGGGCCACGGATTTATTTTACCGGTAGCCCCATAGATGGTAGTAGAATATTTTATGGAGGGGGTTCCACTACTACGTCCGAACGACAAGTGGACCAGGAATTGCAAAAAGCAGACCTGCTGGATTATGACCTGATCAAAACTTATGTACGATTGCCCGATCTGTTACAAAAACGAGTGGTAGAAGGGGCACATCGCATCGGCTTACCGGTCACCTCACATGAACTTTATCCAGCCGTAGGTTTCAATATTGATGGAGTAGAACACGTAAGAGGTACCAGTCGCAGGGGTTTTTCCGCCAAACTTTCGGAAACCAGACAAGCCTATGAAGATGTTACCGATCTGTTGGCCGAATCCGGGATGTGGTTTACACCCACTACGGGTATTTATTTAGGATACCAGTATGTCATTGCAAGAGATCCGGGTATCATGGAAGACCCTCGCCTTCAGGAGTTGACGGAATTGAGGTACCTCTCCAGTATCAGTGCTTCAGTTGATCAAATACAAAGCGATCAAAAAACCTATGACGAAATGTATGAAAATGTGATAAGAATGGTCGCCGATGTGCATCAAAAAGGGGGGCTGGTAGTAGCAGGAACTGATGCACCCATCATTCCTCAAGGGATTGGCCTGCATATTGAACTGGAAAATTATCAGGATGCCGGTTTATCTCCTTTAGAAGTACTGCGTACTGCAACCATCAACAACGCCAAAGCGCTCAATTCACTCTCAGACCTTGGCTCAGTAGAGATCGGTAAATTGGCAGATATGCTAGTCGTAGAAGCAAACCCGCTTACTGATATTCGTAATGCAAGGAAAATACGCCTGGTTATTAAGAATGGAGAGATTTATGGACTAGATCAGCTTATCGGTGGTTGATGAGCGTCATCAGTTTTGCAAAGAATTCGCATAGTGATCAGGTCATAAAATTTAAAATTTGTTTATTGGAAGCGGCTTCCCGGGCTTCCTAGTGCTTAAAGTCGTCACCTCTCGTCTGTCAAAATGGCAGGTCATTCCACTTTTCGGATCCACGATCTTCCGGGAGCTTTGTGCATAGTCCCCAAATACATACCTAAACTCCAGGTCTGAGTAAGGCATGGTCTGGAAGGCTGTCCAGACGAGGGGATCCCCGGTGCATTCAAATTCAGGATAGCCCGATTCACGGCATTCAGACAGGCAGTTAAACTCACATTGCTCATCGGAATGATTGAGGCACACCGCCCCACAATAGTGTGCACAGGAATTAAAACCCGTACAGGTAGCCGATTGATCTTTTACATACTCATGG
>JBCDKO010000256.1:0-6238 GCA_038746525.1 Bacteroidota bacterium | reverse complement strand
GTTTACCTTCAATTCGTTCAAAATTCAGATGAATTTTTGAAGAATTGTAAAATTGATTCCAAAATATAAAATAGATTCGATTCATTGTTTTGCTAAAAAACTACGCTTCAGGTGACAGTAAGCGCGTCTTTTGCCTTTTCTCATAGACACTACCTATAATCTGTTTAGATACGAACAGAGGTGGTACGCATCAACCAAAAAATGATTGGAAACTGGGGATAAGTCTGTTTGGATGTGCATGAGGGGTGAAATGTAATTATCTGAAAAT
This sequence comes from Bacteroidota bacterium, assembly GCA_038746525.1. Taxonomy (GTDB): domain Bacteria; phylum Bacteroidota; class Bacteroidia; order Cytophagales; family Cyclobacteriaceae; genus Ekhidna. The sequence continues at coordinate 5,970 of JBCDKO010000256.1, read as the reverse complement.
AAGTGACTTACAATTTTCAACGTCATCACTTGATCTAATCTTTGCTTTTTTTGGGAAAAAGATTATAAATAACTTTTATTTAGAAGTTATTTTTAAATGTCCTCTTATGTTAATAGTAGTAGAACCCTCTTAAGTTCCACTAAGTTTGATGCGATATCCGTCTCCGAAAACTACAAATACAGTTCGATAATTGACTGTTATGTTAAGGTGAATTTCCTGAAATAGTCCTGCTACGGGTTGACTGGTTATCAGGATAAGATTCAATGTATACTTTAGGGTTTATGACTGTTTTCTTTTTTAAACAGGCTGGTTGGGACACAATCAAAGAAGTTGAAAAATATTCCCTGCTTTTCAAAACGCTTGATACTTATGAATAGATTCGCTATTTGATTTTTACTTATTTGTTCATGGTCAGATATTTTTTGAGGAAGTGAAATAAAACAGCTTTGTCTTTACTGGATATAGCTCAAAAAGACTCCCAGATTCGAATATCTGGAAGTTTCTTTATTTTAATTGCTCATTCAAATCAGACTCTCATCACTTCATGTATTTGTCAAAGAACTCAATCATTTTTTCAGGGTACTGAGCGAAGTAGTTGTATCCGTCAAATCTTCTGTTTGTGTTCTCAATCCAGAATAACTCTTTTTCTTCAGAGCTTATATTATCAAAGATTTCTTGTGCGTCTTTTGGATTATCTGTCCAAACATCATCTAGCACCTCAGCCATGAAGTAAGGTACTTTTACAGCGTGAGAATAGTTTTGCGGGTGCATTTCGCCATTGGTAAATCCACCAAGTTTTACTTGTTCAAGATCCATGAGCTCCATGTACTGATCTAACCCCATTAAGCCAGCGAAAGACCTCATTAATGCTGTCATAGAGACGGTCATAGGCCCGAAGAAGCATTTAAGATCTTCAAATAACTCAGGTCTTCTATACATAGCTTCGTAAGCTGCATTACCGCCTGTACATCTGTTATATAGACCTACTTTCATTTCACTTAACTCAGGATGATTTTGGACATAAAGTTGAGCTCCTACCACGTCTCTCCACTCATATCTACCGATCCCACAAATACCTCCGTTTGCAGCCCCACTATTACCATGGTTTCTTAAGTCATAAGCCAAGATGTTGTATCCTTCTTTACACAGGTGTCCCATATGTGCTACAAAGTCGATCTCAAGGCTGTCTACATTTTCCCAAGGCTGACCAAAATGACCTGTAAAACCTGAACGGCTCATGGGCATTGGATGATTGATTATTATTAATTTATCTGATGTTTCCGTTACTGAGGGAATATACCAACCCTCTAGTGGTGTACCATCTGCAGATTGGAAAAACACATCGTCCCATTTTTCCATACCATGATCAGCAGGAGTTTTGTGTACTGGAGTTCTGAACATTGGACGCACAGCAAATTCAGCTAAATATTTTACCGTTCCGTAATGTTCCTCTGAGATTGCAGCTTTTTGTTCAAGCGCTTTGTTGTATGACTCTTCACCCATTCTGCCCCGAAGGGTATTATCAAGTGTGTATTCTAACGTTTTGTCAAACATGATATCTTACTTTTTTTGTTTTCACAAAATTCTTGAAGATATCTTGGACGGTGTTTAAACAAATAAAGGAGAGATTTAAACAAATTACTTATTTCGGAATTTTGATGGGGAAACTCCGATATGCTTTTTGAACAAGCGAGTAAAATAGCTTGGATACTCAAATCCCAATTTATAGGCTACTTCGGAGATTGAAAGTCTTTTCTTGTCCAATAGATTTTTCGCTTCATTGATGATGAGTTGGTGAATATGCTCAAGAGTAGATTGTCCTGTGTAGTATTTGATTAAATCACTGAGGTAATTAGGTGTAATATTTGCTTGTTTGGCAAAATAATTAACAGAAGGTAATTCAACAGAGGTTTTGGGAGGGTTTGCGTAATAATTCTTTAAAAGTGAAAAAAACTGGACAACCAGATGATTGTATTGTTCTTTTCTATCTCCGAATTGTCTTTTGTAGAATTGAGCAATATGAGCAAAAATGATATTGCAATGTGCGAGAATTATGTCAAGAGAATAATCGTCTTTTTTGTACTCATACATTGCTAATTTGAAGTTTTGAGTAATTATTGTCGCTTCTTGTTCATCCAAAAGTAAAGGTTCATGAAGCCCATAATTCAAAAAAGAGTAGTCTAGATGTTGATTATTGGATATTAGCTCTTCACTTATGTTAATGAAGAACCCTATCCAAGGTTCATCAGTTTCCCACTCGATTGGTTGATTAGGGCTGGAGAAATACATAAAGCTATTTTCCTTTTCCTTTTCAAGACCATACTTAATGGATATACGATAAAAAGACGGATATACTGGGCCTGACTTGCTTAAAAAATCGGACGGATAATCTCCAATATCTATTAAATCATGTTTAGGAGCTCTGATCTGGGTGTACTCATTGAAAGACTGTATCGTTCGAAATTTTCTCAGGTTATTATTTTAAGGGTACAATACGAATGATACAAATTTTTGGAGTTTTACTTCAAACTATTTTCGTATCAATTTGCAAATAGCTAATTAATTTTATTAAGGTAAAGTGTAGAGGGTTCTTTAAATCTCATTATTCAAGAAGAAATAAGTTTTGACATCTATAATATCCTAAGAAAATGAGCTATTCATCAGACAATGTAAGGAGACAGAAGTCTCAGAGTCTCGTAGCGGATCTCGCTTAGATCGACACAAAATTCCTGATCTCGGAAAGCACTTTTTGAGGGTTCTTTTTGCTCTATTGTTAAATTAGATTTATAAAACTATTTCAATATCTTTTGCTCCCGGAATAGGTCATGGCTTCACCTTTTCCAAAACCATAACTAAATCCAAGCGTTAAGAAACGTCCTCTTTGATCAAAACTGTAAACCGAAAAGTCTTCTTGACTTGCAATGCGCTCATCAATCCTGGTAGCAAAAGCATCACGAACTCCCAGACTAATCACTGCCTTTTTCTTCAAAAAGCCCTTGCGTACTCCTATATCCAGAAAAGCAGTTGGTGAAACCTCTCCCTGGACAGTCAAAAATCCAGACTGAAAATTACCAGTCAGTTCAATATCCAGGTCTTTGGGTAATTTAAATTTTGGAGTAATACGAGCAGTATAACGATCCCCTTCAAAGTCAAATACCTGGGCCTCCAACCTACCCTCTCTTCTAAACATATTGTAATTAAAATCGCCATTTACATTTAACCACTCATTGAGCTCATATTCTCCATTTATTTCGAATCCGGTTATTCTGTTGCTACCAATATTGACCGGCGTAGTGGTAGTGATATTATCCTCAAAGAAGGCTACACGTTCGATGATGTCGGTGGTATTTCTAAAGTAGATACTTGTATTGAACGAAATCGCTCCAACTATATAAATACTTGTAAATTCATAAGAATCTGTATATTCAGGTTGAAGGTTTGGATTGCCTACACGGATATTGAAATTGTTGCGGAAGTTAAAAAAAGGATTCAAGTCCCAGAGCCTAGGTCTATATATTCTCCTGGAATACCCTCCTTGAAATGAAAGAGACTCTGAAAACTTATACGACGCGCTGGCGCTAGGAAAAAAGTCCGTATAGTAGCTTTCATTGGATTCTTCAGTGGTCACTAAAAGTGTTTTCACTTCAGTGTTTTCGACACGCAGCCCCAACTTCACTCCCCAATTATTAAACTTATATGCTCCGGTACCATATATCCCCAAAACACGTTGTTCAAATTCAAAATCGTTGGTTAAGTTTTCATTTAACACCGGTTCGTCGCCGATCAGATCAAACACCGCAAAATCATTTCCTACATCATTCATCATGTACTGCGCACCTGTTTCCAACGATACTCTATCGGTCACCGGGTTGGTATAGTCTATCTTAAAGGTGTAATCCGCTTGTGAAAAGTTTGTGCTGGTTTCCTGATCTGATAGACTCTCTTCCCCTTCAAAAAACGTATTATCAAAAGAAGAGGATTGATCCTTCCCAAAAAATTGGCCTAAGACACTAAACATGAGGTCGTGTTCTTTGTGATCTTCAAAGTCTTTTTTGTATTGCAATTCATAACTCCATTTTGGATTGGTGGCGTCTGTCACTTCTTTCCTCATCCACCTTGAAATCAGCTCATTTGAATCGTTGAAAAGTTGAAAGTTAAATGCTGAGGGTTGTTCTTCTACTTCGTAGGCAAAGTTTCCAGAGAGCGTAATGACATTGTTTTTATTAATAAAGTAATCTGTTCCCAATATGATGTTATAAAAAGTTTCATTGCGATAGGCGGTGCCATTATTCTCGATGACTGTGCCATCAATCAGATTACGATTGATATTTTCCGACTCCCTAGGAAGCGAACGATAACCTGCACCCAGCTGCGTGAATAGGTTGAATTTTTCTGTCCGTCTGTTAAGGCTAATTCCTACACTGTGATTGTCAGGAACTCCTGTATTTAATGAAATAGACCCGTTTAGCCCTTTCTTTTCTTCTTTTTTCAATACAATATTTAATATACCCGAAGTACCTTCTGCGTCATACTTTGCAGATGGATTGGTAATTACTTCTACTTTTTCGATCATGTCTGCCGTAATAGACCCAAGGGCATTGCTTTGTTCATCAGCCAGGATTGAAGGTTTACCGTCAATTAAAATTTGCACCCCTGTACTTCCCCTTAAGCTCACCTCACCCTCAATGTTTACCGTTACTGACGGGACACGGTTGAGAACTTCTAAAGCTCCCATTCCTGTAGAACTGATGTCTTCACCTATGTTGAACACTCGCTTATCTATCTGAAATTCCATTTTCGACTTCTCCCCCATCACCACTACTTCATCCAGTATTTGCTGATTTTCTTCTAAAGAAACCGTTCCTACGTCTATCTTATTTCCTATTCGGTTCAGATTGTTCATTTGCTTATCTGTGAATCCTAAAAAGCTGATTGCGAGATAAAAATCAGAAACTTCAGTAATGATTCTAAACGTACCATCCAGTTCTGTAACCATACCTGCAATTGGAAGGTCTGACTCCCTATCTCTTAGGGCTACAGTAGCGAAAGGAACCGGCTCGTTTGTCTGAGCTTGGACTATCCGACCGACCACCTCAACGCGCTCTTGCGCAGATGCTACATTAGCAATCAACAATGTGAAGATGAAGAAAAAATATACTGATCGGGTATTAACCATAGTTTAGGTTTCATTATTATTAGGCTGATAACCACAAAAAGAACATGCTTGTTACAAATTATTGTTGCGCTGCTATACGTAAGTGGAATTATACTATGATCGTTTAGTTTTGGAAATAACCTTGGTGGCCTTTTCAGACAATTTCTATTTCTTGGAAAAGTTACCAGAATCCTTTGCAAAACTGGATTTTGGTTCAAATCGAGGCTTTCGGAATTTCAAAAATGTAGTTTACTGGTCGTAAATGAAGCTTTTGAAATTTTGAATAACGAAGAGTTGGGCCAAAAGGCGGGTTCAAGGGATTCTACCAGTCTTGGGTAATTCCATATTAACACCACAAAATTCAATGGTTGATTTCTGTGTTGACGAGCTTAAAGTCAATCAACCCTCAGGAAGCTTCTCTCCTTTCGCAGACAACTCCACAATATTTTGAATGCGGTTCATCCATTCCTTTTCAGTTTTTGAAAGCTTTAGTGTAGGATAGAAGGTTGCTCGAATCATTGATGTTGTCGAAAAATTGAAGAGCTTCTGGTTTAACCCACCTTAAGCAGCCTTCTTTAGGGCAGCCAGTTGTTCAAGGCTTTTACTTCGTTTTTCTTTAAATCTGGTTTGGTTTAGCCGAAATATTTCGGGATTAAACGCTTCTTTTTTAGTCATCATATGAAAATAGATGATCGCCATTTTAGGAGCCATCGCCCATTTAGCTGCTTTGGGCCCTCATCTGGCTTTGAGCCTGCGGTAATCATGTCCAAAAACATGATCACTTCTGTAGCGGCTGTTTGCCGCATGAATAAGAG
>JBCDKO010000255.1:0-6259 GCA_038746525.1 Bacteroidota bacterium | reverse complement strand
TTAATACCCCTTTTCGGAACTCCATAAAAATCATTAGCACTACTTAATAATACTCTTTCCTCTTTTATACTATAATTTTTTTTCAGGTGAATACATCTTTCACTAACTTATAGCGAAGGTTACAAAATATCATCAACCATCATCATTCATTCGATACTCTAATCCATCATCCAAAACCACAAAGAATTCGGATGATAAATCCTATGATAAGACTTCCAACTTTACAAAACTGGGAGAGCAGGAGTTTACAAAACTGGAAGAGCAAGGTAAGACTTCCAACTTTACAAACTGGGAGAGCAGGAGTTTACAAAACTGGAAGAGCAAGGTAAGACTTCCAACTTTACAAACTGGGAGAGCAAGGTCACTCGGCACAGCCGAGCGACTGTTTGAGGACACTATCCAGGCAAAATATCAGTCTAAAAATACCTGTTTTCTTTCTTGACCGGCGAAAGTTTTTCTCGTATGCTTGCAGTTGAAATCAACCTGATATGAAGAGCAACTCTGCTCCGCTAGTTCGAGCTTGCAGCCCGGACTGATTGAAAATATGGACACGAGCTACAAGCTCGCGCCAACGTAAGGTTATCTTACCAAGCTGTGTTGTATTCCACCAACAGCGAAAAGCTATTCCATCACCCTAAAAATTGGATAACGCAAATACTCGGGTTCACGATGAGCTGATCGTTGGTAAATAAAATCAAGTTGGCGATATGCACTTTTAGCGAGCTCAGGATCTTCTGACTTCGCCTTTTCCAAGGCCTGTTTGATCTGGGGGGTTTCTTCCAGGATGTTCAGGGCGTAACTCTCAAATACGTAAGAAGAAAAATGTTCCTTTTGCTGTAGTATCGCATCGAAAAAATTCCACGAGAAAAATGAATCCGGTGCTTCCGGTTCCAGGGTTTCTACAATATAGCGATTGCGCCATTGATTCACAGGTATAAGATAATCACCTTTTCGGAAAGTAATTTTTACCTGTCTGGGCAAAACCTCTACGTCATAATGCCTGTAGTGACCTTCATAAGCATATTGAACAGTCTCATAGTCCGATATCGCGTAAGATTCTACTTGAATGGCACTGTCACTTTCCAATTGGAACATTTCAATCTGATTGAGTTTTAGTAGCTCCAGTACCCGTCTCCATTGCTGGGGGATAACATAGTATTTTGGTGCCTCGATAATTTTATCCGCGTGGTATTCATCAATGAACTTTACTTCTTTGGTGAAAGGTTGACTCTTTTCATATTTTAATCGCTGGAGACCAGAGATTTCGCTTTCTACGTAAACGGGTTCGTAACCGCTAAAAAGCAAAGGTTTATAACCGGTTGTATCAATGGACCAGGATATTTCAAACCTGGTTTGATTGGCGATGGAACGTTTGGCGGCTTCTCTCAGCCTTATCAGCTCCTCTCCCTTTTCTTCCAGCATTTCAAGCATGGCCTGCATCAATTCATAGGTCGATTTCACCCGTTTTTGAAAAGATTTGAGCATGTGTGTCTCACTCATATAGCCAGGCGTATGAAACAAAGCAGCATAGCCCGTTGAATATCTAGGTAAATCCAGGAATTGAGGCCACCCATGATCAGGCGTTTTCCCCCAAGAGTTCACGTATGGAATGGTCTCAAAACCCCTTTCTTTCATGCTCGTGTAAGTGTGCGGCAACAAAACCTCATCCAGGAACTTTCCAAGCTCACCACCCATCTTGTTTTTTTGAGAGTAAACCAGTGTCATAGTATGTTGATAATCAGCACCATTACTGGTATGCGTATCCAACAAAAAATCAGGGTCATAGCGTTGAAAAATGTCCTGAAAGGCCCTGGCGTTTCGGGTGTCAGACTTAATAAAGTCCCGATTCAGGTCGTAATGTCTTGCGTTTCCTCTGAAGCCATATTCAATCGGACCATTTTGATTGACACGCGTAGTTGAATTTCGATTGAGTGTTCCCCCAATATTGTAGAAAGGGATAATTGCAATTGCGACCTTATCCAGTGCCCTATTGTACTTTTCTCTGTTTTGCATCAAGTCTCTTGCAAACATCTGGCAGGCACTAACACCATCTGGTTCCCCTGGGTGTATGGCATTATTGATAAGCCAAACAACTTTTCCAGCATTTTGTAATGCTTCAGGTGTTCTTTCACCTCCGGTATTGATGAGTACTACATGAAGTGGAATACCTATGTCTGTCTCTCCATGCTCTATTATCGATATTTCATCGTACATTTTATCCAATGTAGTGTAAAAGGACATGGCTTCCTGATAAGAGGCTGTTTCTGTAAAATTGGATTGTTCAAACCGAGTGGTTAGCTGGGCATTTGCCATGGCTACCAACAGAAGAAATATGAAAAGTAATAGTGATCTCATGGTCCGGTAATTTAATCAATCATTCTATTGGGAAATAGAATACCACAAGTTACAAACCTTGCGGTAGTAGCGTTACTTGTTAGTTCAGAATGCTATAAGCGATCTACTCTATAAGAGATAAAGGTACATTTTCCTCAAACATCCACCTCGGAGATCCCCCTTTGGAGCAATTTACCCCCTGTTCGGAGCAATTTTTCTCAAACACCCACCTCGGAGGTTCCTGTTTGGAGCAATTTTTTTCAAACACTTAGCTCTAAAGTACCCTCTAAGCAAAAATTGAGTGTCCCGGGCGACATAGATAGAATGAAAAAATTAAATGGAACATAAAAAGAAATAGTGATCAATCGGCTGTAACCGAGCGAATAGGTATAAAATTCGTTGATAAGTATGTGGAGCGCCTCGGCAATGGTCTGAAACAGCTTATATTTTACTAGCTTAAAATCATTGCTAACCGGAAAGAATTCGCTGACGACCATAAGGAAATGATGCCTTCTGGCATTTTGCTAAGGAGCCTGAATCAGCGATTGAAAAAATGTAGCTTAAGTTAACACTCCTTATTGAAACCCTCTCTCTGTTTCCTTGTCATTAGTCTGAAACATCAAATGAAAAATGAAGACTACTCAAGCCATCTTACTGCTGCTTTTTATTCAAGCATCTATCGCTCAGGAAGAAAAAAAAGACAAATACGATTACATTGCTAGCTTTGGTGCCCATGGGCATTCTGCTTTTGCGGTAGTTAGAAAAAACGATAGATATGGCCTGATTGATCGGCAAGGAAATGAAGTGATCTCGCCTATTTACGAAAAAATTTACTCTTTTGATGAGTCGCCTTCTACTTGGGCAAAAGTTAGGATTAATGGGTTGTATGGATTCATTGATCGGTCAGGGAAAGAAGTGGTCAAACCTACTTATGAATCGATTTACTCGTTTGAGCAGAAAAATGTAAACTGGGCGCTAGTCCGCAAAAATGGACTTTTCGGATTTATTGACCATACCGGAAAGGAGGTTGTTGCTCCTGTTTATTCGATGATAGGTTCATTTGGTTCACATGGAGTGACCTGGGCAAAAGTTGAAAAAGATGGTTTATTTGGCTTTATAAATCGCTCTGGCAAAGAAGTAGTCCCTCCACACTATCAAAGAATCGGGAATTTTGGTTCATACGGGTCTGATTGGGCCAAAGTAGAAAAAGAGGGGCTGTATGGCTTTATTAACCGTTCAGGAAAAGAGATCGTCCCTACGAAATATTCTTCCGTCTCCTCTTTTGGGGGTATCACCAGTTACTGGGCAAAAGTGGAGAAGAATGGTCTCTACGGAGCAATAGACCGCTCAGGCAAAGAAGTAATCCCTCTTAAATATGAGCGGATTTATAGCTTTGGTTCAAAACGGGCGTCGCACCTGGCATTGGTGAGAGCCGCCGGATTTTATGGTTTTATCAATAAATCAGGAAAAGAAGTGGTGCCACCGATTTATGACAGGATCGGCTCTTTTGATCGGGAAAACTCCAATTGGGCGTTGCTTGAAAAAAATGGGAAAATGGGATTTCTAACTATCGAAGGAAAAATTGTAGTGCCGGTTGAGCTAGACAACCTGAGCAAAAATTTTCGCGAATTTAGTGACTTATTTGATTCAAAAGGCACTTACATTAATAGTCTGGGGCCCGTAAAAAGATATTGGGTAAGCCCATTTAATAATAGCTATGCGGTCATCAAAAGTAAGAAAACAGGAGAACTTGGTGTAATAAACAAAGCGTTTGAAGTATTAGTACCTGTTACCTACAAAAAGATCATGGTAGATGAAAACGGAGGGATTCACGTTTGGAAATAGAACCCACACCAAAAGCGTTATTACAAACAGATGCGAAGTAATACTTAAAAGTAGGATGACCTCTTTTCACTCGCAATAACGCTTGATAGGTTTTGCATACTTTTAAGGACACCTCGAAGAACCCACTTTCAATTTTTAGGATGATCTTTTTTCCTGATACTTCGTGATCAAACTATTTATTTAACGTCGTTAAACTCCGATTTTAACGTCTTGTCTGAGAAAAAAAACGCTACCTCAAATTCTTGAACTGCGTTTTTTAGAGGTGCCCTTAGAACACGTCATTAAAAAGCAGTTTCATTTCTTCCCAACTGGCGCTATCGGCAGTCGCATTGTACGCAAGTGGCAGTCCAAACTTTGCACCCAGAGAGTCTGCCCTTTTGCTGGTGAAGGCATGAACTGCTTCAGGATAGTCAATGTACCTGTAGTTTGCTCCGGCGGCATCCATCGCTGCTTTGAAATCACTTACTTGTTGTTCGGGAATAAAAGGATCTTCTGCCCCCTGTGCAATTAATACTTTCCCTTTTACCGAACCTGAATCAGGCATGACCGGAAGCCCTAAACCAGCATGAAAAGCAGCAACCGCATCCAAATCGTACCCTGCACTAGCCATACTCAACACCACAGAACCCCCAAAACAATACCCAATGGCGCCTATTTTTTCACTGTCTACGTTTGGATGATTTTTTAAAGTATTCATCGCGGCTTCAAATCTCGCTTTTGCATCATCAAAATTACCCATCACCATACCGGCAAATTTTCCAGCGTCATCAGGGTGAGCGGCCTGCTTGCCGTCTCCATACATATCTACTGCAAGCGCAACATACCCGAGCTCAGCAAGCAGATCTGCCCTTTCACGAGAATACTCGTTGTGCCCCCACCATTCGTGCACTACAAGTATTCCGGGTTTTTTTGTGGAATCGTTACCATCAAAAGCAAGGTATCCCACCATAGTGGTAGAATCTGTAGAATAAATGGCTTCCTCTCCCATGACCATTGGTTTGAGCGCTTCAGTACGTTCTTTGGAGGTGTCTTCTTCGCTTGTAGAGGAAGAAGGGGTACATGCTGCGATAAACAAGGCAGCGATCAATGCATCTATATGTTTTATTTTCATTTCTGTCTTAGGTTTAAGTTTTTACAAAATTAACCACTTTGAGGCCAAGACCCTTTCAATTAAAAAAAGCTGGAAGTTTGGTTTTTCCAGGTCTTTCATTTTATTCAACTTACTGCAAATAAAATTGATAGAGTGCTGCAATTTCAGAACCCCTGACTCAACTTAAATTTTTTTGTCGCAAACACACAATAATAATCGACAGAAAATCCTTTTTTGAACGACAAAAGAGGTTTTTGAATTTGAAATGATACAGGATTGCGACAAAGAGAATTTACGAACTATTTTTAGCTATTAACTCATTGGAGAGTCAGGTTAGGAGTGCTGAGTTTGAACACTTGCTACCAGGCCTCGTTGATTCCTGAATGAAAAATTCCGCAAACTTTTGATGTTAAAATAGCTTCCTGGTCACATGATCCAGTACCCCTTCCCTTGTGATCGTATGAATGGCTGATGTACTTCCATTAACATCTGCAATAGGCTTTACAAACTCTTTTGTTCAAATCTCAACCTTTAAGCAACACAGGAGGATTTAATTTTCTTTGAGAGGCTAAGCTAAATGTCTTCTATCATCAATTGGGTGATCATCAATTAAAAAATCCATTTCAGAAGATTGATTTTGGAGGTTAACTCCTTGATTTTTTTGCGTATCGTCACCCGAATAATGAAAAGCCAACTCACATTCTTGTTGATTTATAGGCTATGCTCACTTATGTTATTTTTAAGGGCACCTCTAAAAACCCACTTTTAATTTTTGAGATGATCTTTTTCCTGATACTTCGTTATCAAACTACTTATTAACCCACATTATTCACCACAAATAATGGCGAGTTGATTCAAGTAATTGATTTACAGCAGTTTTGTATTCATACTGAATGATTTTTGATTCCTCAAATTTGGGAAAGATGTTGTCCTCTCATTCAAAATCAATTACCTCAGAGCATCCTTTTGCAAAACCGGATTTTTGGTTCA
>JBCDKO010000254.1:0-6328 GCA_038746525.1 Bacteroidota bacterium | reverse complement strand
TTTTAACTAACATTATTCCATACGGGATCCCGCCAGCTGGCGGGTCACCAATTAATGTTTCAAAGCCCTATCCGCCAGCCACCGGATCAGGGTTTTACATTTCGTCCAGAATTCGGGTAGGGATACAACTCACCATTAAATGCATAGGCTTTGCATGGCTGCTGGAAGAGTTAGCTGCTATATGTTACTTTACCAAAGTCTTAGAATGCGGGTTAAAAGACATTGAATACTACTCAGAAATTTCATGCATGAATAAATCTTAAGTTATGGGTTCTACTTTGCTTAATTCTTCCAAGATCTCTTTGTAATTTTTATAAATATCCAGAATAAGACTCACATACTGTACAGGTTCCGTTCCTCTACAGTAACCATATTTTACCACAGGATCAGAGTGATGTTTTTTATACGATTTTTTTAATAAATATTGTTTCACATCTTCCCACTTTGTTGTGTCTCCACCGTATTTTTCTGTTAGTCTAACAGCATCTTGAAGATGGCCCAAACCAACGTTGTAAGAGGCCAGCACAAACTTCATACGTTCTTCTGGATCAGCAATTTTATCCTTCCATTGGTTTTGAAGCCATTGGAGGTGTTGGGTTCCTGCGTAAATGTTTTTTTGCGGATCCTTCAAATCTGTGATTCCGTATTCCTCAGCTGTTCTCGGAAGCACCTGCATTAAGCCAATAGCTCCGGCCCAAGACTGGGCATTTGGATCAAATTTTGATTCTCGAAACATTTGGGCAGCTAAAAGATACCAATCCCAACCTAGTGTCTTTGCCGCCTTCTTAATCAGTGAGTCATAAGGCGAGATATCACCATCATTACTATTTACCGTTGAATATTTACTTTTTGATCTTCTTAGCGCGGATTTTGAACTCTTAAAGTATTTATCGTAAATCACATAAAAATCTACGTTCTTCCGCATTTTTTCTATCCATTTGTTTAGTTGGGACAATAAAACAGTGGAATTTTTTCTGACTCCCCAAGCGATCTGTGTAGGAAAACTAACCGCAGTCTTAATATCAAGATCAGGATAATAGGTTCGGTTCACCAGTGCAATATCTTCTTCGGCTACGGTGTAATCTATTTCACCCTGAGCTACTTTTTGTATCAGTTCTTCAGTTTCTGTGTTGGAATCTCCCAGTATTATTTTAATGTCACCCCCTATTTCATCAGAAAGGTTTATGAGGCGATCATAATATGAGGAATATGGTCTAACCACAATTTCTCTTCCAATTAGTTCAACCGGATTTCTAATTAATGTGGCTTCAATTTCATGTAGTTTCATTTGCCGCCAGTTTTCCGGCTTTCTTTGGATGAGGACTTGTTTTTGAAGATTGAGATAATGAGTAAACGCAATCCTTTTCTTCCTTTCTTTAGTTACGGTAAGATTATAGGCCAGAATGTCTCCTTCTCCTGTATTTAATTTGTTAAACGCTTCTTTTAGACTTTTAGTAAGGTTAATACGAAGTTGGATTCCTTGCTCTTCGCAAAACAATTTTAACAATTCGTATTCATACCCCATCGTATTCCCTTTATAAACAAAAAGGCCAGTAGAGCTATTGTCCATAATTGCTACCATATATCCTCGCTTCCTGATATCATCTAGATCAAACTCCGCAATAAACTCTTTCTTCTCTTGATTTTCGGTAATTTCTTTCGGATCGGAAGTAGGCTTGCATGTTGAAAACAACAGAATCGCAACTACCACAAAAGGATTGAAATTCAAATACCTGATATTATCTTTTATCATAACGAAACATATCAAGAAGTATTAATCTAACGATCCAGATGGTGTGAAAAGAAGACTATCAGTCTTGGAGATGAGCTCAAAAACAGCTTTTTTGATGGCTTCTACATCATATTCACATTCTTTATGAAGCTGCGGCTGCTCGCCGTGCTCTACAATACGATCCGGTATGCCTAATCTTTTAAGATGCGAAGTGTAGTAATGATCTGCTGCAAATTCTAAAATTGAAGATCCGAATCCCCCCATGAGACACCCATCTTCCACTGTAATTACATGATCAAATGTAGAGAAAACTTCGTGTAATAACACTTCGTCTAAAGGCTTTACAAATCGCATATCATAAACAGCTAACTGAATTCCATCATTTAAAAGGTGATCCGCTGCAGATAATGCATAGTTTCCTGTCGTACCAATAGCTAGAATAGCTACCCCCGCCCCATGTCTTAACTTTTGGCCTTGACCAATCTGCACCCGTTTAAGGGGGGTTTTCCACTCTGGCATTACGCCCGCACCTCTTGGATATCTGATCGAGAAAGGACCATCATATTCACTTGCTGTGAACATAAGATTTCGAAGCTCTTGCTCATTTCTGGGAGCTGAAACCACTAGGTTTGGAATGCATCTCATATACGCTATATCGTAGGCTCCGTGATGAGTAGGTCCATCTGCTCCTGCTATTCCTGCACGGTCCATGCAGAAAACCACAGGTAAATTCTGGAGGCATACATCATGTATCACCTGATCGTAGGCTCTTTGCATAAATGTACTGTAAACATTGCAAAAGGGTTTGAGACCTTGAGTTGCAAGACCTGCCGAAAAAGTAACAGCATGCTGCTCTGCAATTCCCACGTCATAAGCACGATTAGGCATAGCTTCCATCATAATCTTCATAGAAGATCCTGACGGCATAGCTGGTGTGATACCTACTATTTTATCGTTTTTTTTGGCAAGTTCTACCAGCGTATGACCAAATACATCTTGATACTTCGGAGGTTGAGGGGTGTGATGTATCTTTTTGTTGATCGCACCTGAAATTTTGTCAAAGGTGCCTGGCGCGTGCCATTTGGTTTGATCTTTTTCTGCAAGATGGTATCCCTTGCCTTTGATGGTGAGTGCATGCAAAATTTTAGGACCTGGTATTTTCTTTAAATCTTCTAAAACATCTA
Organism: Bacteroidota bacterium; assembly: GCA_038746525.1. Lineage (GTDB taxonomy): Bacteria > Bacteroidota > Bacteroidia > Cytophagales > Cyclobacteriaceae > Ekhidna. The sequence continues at coordinate 3,412 of JBCDKO010000254.1, read as the reverse complement.
CCAAGTGATTTACATCGTGTCCGTCTATAGGGCCAAAGTAGCGAAGATTCAGTGACTCAAACAAATTGCTTTGTTTTAAGAATAACGATTTGACAGAATGCTCTACTTTAGAGGCAATTTCCTGAGCATTTGTACCAAATTTGCTGATTTTACCTAATACCTTCCAAACTTCGTCTTTGATTTTATTGTAAGTCTGACTCGTGGTAATATCCGTCAGATAGTCTTTCAAAGCACCTACATTAGGATCAATAGACATACAGTTATCGTTTAAGATAATCAGTAAGTTAGAATTGGAAACACCGGCGTGATTCATTGCTTCAAAAGCCATTCCACCCGTCATTGCGCCGTCACCAATTACGGCTATGTGATGCTTGTTATATTCATTTTTATACTTAGAAGCTTCAGCCATACCTAATGCAGCAGATATAGATGTAGAAGAATGTCCAACACCAAATGTATCGTATTCGCTTTCACTTCTTTTTGGGAACCCAGAAAGGCCATTATATTTTCTATTCGTGTGAAAATTATCTCTCCTTCCTGTTAAAATTTTGTGTCCATAGGCTTGATGCCCTACATCCCAAACCAGTTGATCTTTAGGAGTGTTAAAAACGTAATGAAGAGCGATAGTAAGTTCAGTAACCCCTAAGCTAGCTCCGAAATGACCTCCATAAATAGAAACACTATCAATGATAAATTCTCGAAGCTCATGACAAACCTCAACTAACTTTCGAATATCAAGTTTTTTCAAATCTTCAGGAGAGTTGATTTTAGCCAATAGAGGTCCTGCTTCTATCTTCATATTTGGATGAATAACTGATATAACATGCTAATTAAAGAGATTGTTTAAATAGCTGTTCAATTGTGAAACAAAATGCAAAAGTAATCCCTCTTGAACAAGGTAATTAATAAATATTTAACACCTGACCCATATGGAATAACTTTCTAAAGCCTTAAAATAATATAAACAATGAGGTATTGTATCCTAATGAAAGCCAAGCCCACCTATCCCAATATTAATGCGTTTTTCGCTATTGTTACCCTGAGTGATGTGAATATTAAGCTAGCCAGTACAAAAATGACTAAGAAAAAGGATAATCAATCGGAAACAAACGATTCTATCAATTCACTAAACCGTTATTTTGAAAATAACAAAATTTCCGGTCAAAAAGAAGCATTTAAAGAGATCAATAAGCTAATCTTGTTTGAGTGGCTTAAAAAGTAGGGATTGGGGGCAAACTTCAAACCTTTTAAAAAACTTACTTGAACCATGCATTTAGTAAATATTAAAAATGAAAGTTAGCATACATATGAGCACATTTCGATTTAGAAATCTGTTGATTCATAGTGTTTGCTTTATCTGAATGATCCATTTCTTTGCTTGCAGCTCATTAGAACTATTTATTAATTGCCTACTTTAAAAAATTTATTACAATCTTACCTAAAATGAAACAGTGGTACACCTAAAAGTAATTGATTCTAGCAGATAACAAAATTTCTTCCCCAAATTTGAGACGTAGAAAAGACCGCTTAAATGTTAATTCGTAATAATCAATTATTTGTCTCAAACCGAACGTTTACCCTAAGGAATTATGTAGATAAATTGAAAGCAACCATGATCAAAAATGGAAGTTATTTTTATACGAATATGAGAAAGCTATTGTATCTATGTTTCATACTTACTGTTTTAGGAGCAACAGCACAAGATAGTACTAAAGCATTGGTGCTTCATTTCAAAATTCAAGAGGCTATTGATCCTAGAACCAATCGCTATTCTGAACTTGGACTAGAAAGAGCTTTGGAACTGGATGCTGATTATGTGATTCTTGAATTAGATACCTATGGTGGAGCATTAAATGATGCGGATGATATCCGAACCCGAATACTAAATTTTGAAATACCCATTTATGCATTTATCAATAAAGATGCTGCGTCCGCCGGAGCATTGATCTCTATTGCTTGCGATAGCATTTACATGGCAAAGGGTTCCAGCATAGGAGCGGCGACCGTAGTTTCTCAAGATGGTGCAGCCGCCCCTGATAAGTACCAGTCTTACATGCGATCAATTATGCGATCAACTGCGGAGGCCAAAGGGAGGGATCCCCGAATGGCAGAGGCGATGGTAGATGAAGATATAGATTTAGACAGCATAGCTACAGAAGGAAAAATTCTTACGCTGTCCACTTCTGAAGCCATTAAATATGGTTTCTGCGAAGCCGAAGTAAGCAGCATCGAAAATATCATGGAACGAGTTGGAGTTAAAAATTATGAAGTAGAGGAATTTGAGCTCAGCGCTGCTGACAAAATAATCTCACTCTTTCTTAATCCTTTTGTGAGTGGTATCCTAATCCTCATCATTATTGGTGGTATCTATTTTGAATTGCAAACTCCCGGCGTAGGGTTTCCCATACTTGCATCAATCATTGCGGTGATACTTTATTTTGTGCCTAATTACTTAAATGGGCTTGCAGAAAATTGGGAGATCCTCCTGTTTGTAGTAGGAGTTATTTTGATAGCCTTAGAAGTATTTGTAATACCTGGATTTGGTATTGCAGGCATTTTAGGCCTCTTCTGCTCGTTAGGGTCATTGGTTCTTGTGATGCTTAATAATGACATGCTTGATTTTTCGTTTGTGCCACTGAGTGAAATTTTTGTCGCTTCCGCAGTAGTCATTGCCGGACTTTTAGGTTCTGTAGTGGTTATGTTTTTCGGAGGTGTACGATTACTTAACAGTAACGTCTTCAGGAGGGTTGCACTTCAAGATGTTCAAGATAAAGAGCATGGATATACTTCTGCTTTCTACAAAGAAAAATCCATGATAGGAATGCAAGGTAAAACATACACAAGGTTACGTCCGAGTGGACGAATAGAAATTAGTGGAGTTATCTACGATGCATTTACAAGAGGTGACTTTATAGAAGAAGGAGTGGAAATAGAAGTGATCTCAGATGAGGGGACAAGCTTAAAAGTGAAAGAGGTTAAATGAAAATTTTCCTGCGCTCATATGGAGCTTCACTATTTTCGTTTTTCCTGATAAATTCGTAAGACTCAAGTAAAAAGGGTTAGTTTAATTAGGGCTTGCTGAGAAACGTTTTTTCAATTCAAAAAACACGTTTATGTGGTCAAAAGATACTGTTTAGTAAATTTCTTTTTCAATAGGTGCAAGGTTTTTGAGCAGATGCTTCCATTTTCCGTGCACTGAAAAATCTCGATTTCGAGATTTTTCAACTAGTAACAGGTACATCAGCTACGTCGTTCGCTGCGGATCGAAGTAGAAGCATACATCTTCACCTTGCTGCCTAGTATCTGATACACCTGTGACTTTCTCAGCAAGCCCTAATTATGTTAGATAGATTAATTGGTTGATTTTGATTCGACTTTCTTCATCCACTCACTCACAAAAGGTGCTCTGACT
>JBCDKO010000253.1:0-6364 GCA_038746525.1 Bacteroidota bacterium | reverse complement strand
ATACATTACCCAATTCTTGGGCTAATTCAAGCAAACTTAACTTTGGCTTGATAAGCTTCTCTTCTAAATTCATAATCTGAAATCTTATTATAGTTAAACTCTATTTGATGAAATTGTCAGATTAAATATTAACTATTACAGCAAAAGAGTGTTCCTGTCTCAGTGGTAAACCGCTCCCTTCCCTCCTACCCGTATAATTTCCCCTCCTCCAAAAAATTTTATGCAAACGTTCGCAACATAAAGCCATTACCTAACATGAAGATAAACTACTTAAAAAATCGTAAAGCTAAATGAATATCATCCCTGCTTCTTTTTGATAAAATCTATTTGAATCTTTTTAGCTGGTAGGTAAACGTCAGCATAAAATAACGTTGAAGGACTTGTGTCCGAACCTCTTCTACGTACTGAGCATTTACTGTTTGATCAAAGCTCTGGTTTTCACCCAGGAGATCAAAGACAGATAGCTCCAGCTCTGCGCTATCATTTTTGAGGAATTTTTTCGCAATACCCATGCTCCAAAGTGTGAAGGTTGAATCGAACGAACGATTGACTCCGTTATACTTTTGGAAATACGTTTCATTTCTAAAAACAAATCCTTTTGAGAAAATCAAATTCAGCTTAGCTCCTACCGTCTGCGTGTAGTACCTGCTATTGGTTTCAGACCGGATGGAGTTAGTGATGCTACTCCCATTGACCTGATAGTAGAGGTCATAATCAATCTTTTCGCTGATATTACTTGCCAGTCCGACCTTGATATCTGCCGAATACGTATTAGCAATGTTCATAATATCATTGGTCATGCCTGGCAATCGCTCATACTGCAATCCTACGGAAATATTCAGATTATTCTTAATCGGGGAAATAAGTATTCCAAACGTAGAATTGTTTCTCACAGACCAATATCCATCCACGTTGATGGGAGTAGTTACCTGCGCTCCTTCTACTAACGTAATTCCTCCCGCAGTTACCGAATCAGCCTCAACAATTAATGTTCCCGTGCTTATGTAATCGGTACTCCTCTCTACCCTACTGAAATTGGAAATCATAATATTCTTGTCAAAGATATTTTTTCTAATCCTCAGGTTTAACGAGTGCGTGTATGTTTGGTCAAGGTTTGGGTTTCCTACCGATAGAAATAGTGGATCACTGTTATCGATTACATTTTGCAATTGATTCACCGAAGGTTCTGTTGTAGATGTAGAATACCTAAAGAAGAGATTACTACTTTCAGAAACTTCAAACCTACCCATTATAGAAGGCAGGAAATTACTAAAGCTGCGATTGAATTTATCCGTTACAGGTAGAACCTGATCGTTATTAAGTGTGGCATATTGATAGGCCAGGGATACATCGAAATGATTCCCGAATTTGTTACTTGAGTAGCGAATGGAGGGTGTGTTTTTCTTATAGCCACTTTCAAACTTATTCGATAACGATTCATTCAAAACCCTGATATCGCTATTTTCTTCTAGCACGAAAGTCTCCTTATCTGACTCTCTGACAGTGTGACTTACTTCATATCGCATGGCTAGTTGTGCCGTAGTGCCTACTGGCTCAGTATAGGTCACGGCTGATCCGAGAGTGTATTGTCCTTCATCTGTGAAATAGGCGATGAGCGAATCACGCTCCAGATCTTCATATAGGTTTTCCCTTTTCGTAGGGTTGACTCTCGTGTTCAAGTCAAGGGAAAGAGTTCTCCCTATTTTGGCGAATTTATGTTGGAAAACAAGGTTATTGTTGAAGTTGAATGAGCGATTCAAGCTACGATAATGGTTGAAAGTCCCATTCAAAACCGCTCCTGAGACATTGGTAGTTTCACCATCTGTTACCTCATTGCTTTCATTATTCTGGTAACTCAAGGAAGTTCGTACAAGTAGATTATTGCTATCATCTATCTCATGATTGATGCGCATATTTAGCCGATGATTTACGTTGTCAGTAGAGGTTTGTTGATTTTCATTGTAAAATTGACTTCCATTATTTAGAAAAGATTCTCTATTCAATACCTGATCGTTACTGTTATTGGTGTGATTGAAAAAATAACTTCCCTCAAACGTAGTATTGACGCCCCGGTAATCGGTAAAATTCAGTCCGGCAGAATGCGTTCTTGTAATCCCATCTTGCGTACCTGTGATGAAGTTTTGATTACCTCCCCTTCGGAATCCACCTCGTCCACCGCCCTTACTGACGCCTACCAGGTCCTCACTTCCAAAATTTTGCTGATTGATGTTATTGCTCATGCCGAGGAACGTCAGTCTTTGGTCATCGGTGAAAGAATTGATCGTAGCCCCTGCCTTGTACAATTCATTTTCACCTGCTCCGGCATAGAGTTTCCCAAACTGTCCGTTGCGCTTGTCTTCCTTGGTCACCACATTCATGGTCTTAGTGGTATTGCCATCGTCAAAACCGGTAAACTGCGACTGGTCGCTTTGCTCATCGTATACCTGTACTTTATCCACTACATCGGCAGGAATGGTATGAAGCGAGAGCAAGGGATCCTGACCAAAAAACCGCTTTCCATCCAGCAACACCTGCTCAATACTCTCACCATTGGCAGTGACCCCCTCACTATCTACCACTATTCCAGGCATCTTACTGACCAGATCGCTGGCGGAAGCATCCGGATTCGTTTTAAAAGCAGCAGCACTGTATTGTGTCGTATCTCCGATTTGCTGCACTGCGGTGACTTCCCCTTCCACCACTACTTCTGCCAGTGATTTTACATCAACTTCAAGTGTTAAAGTACCAAGATTCATATCAGGCTCAGAGACTCTCAAAATCCTGGTGTAAGGCTTATATCCAACACTGGAAATCTTCAGTTTATAAAAAGCCCGTTCAAGGTCATTTATCATAAATCTGCCATCTCCATCGGTAATGGTATATTTTGATCTTGCTGAGTCTTTGACATTGACCATGAGCACGGCAGCTCCCACCATTGCTGATTTATCTGAATGGTCAAGTAGTGTGCCGGCTATTTTATACTTATTATCCTGTGCAAACGATTCGCTGACCATGACGATAAAGCCAATGCAGATCAGAAATTTCATTTCCTGAATCATTGACCATCTCTATTGGAATCGTCCTGATTTCTTCGTTTCCTCCTAGTAGTAACGATAGACTCATACACTTTGTATTGTTCCTCACTTAGTACATCGGCTATTAGCTCATTTTTCTCTTGAAACAAAGACTCCATTTTTTCCCTTCTAGCCTCACGCTCCAAATTGTTTTGTCTCATCTCCTGAAACGTTTCTTTAAAGGTAACTGTGAACTCTTCATAGATGCCATTGAGTAACATTTTCTGATCATCTGTGAGGTCAGTCACTTTCTCGTAAAGTGTTTGCTTTTCCCTTGCGATCATTTCTTCAGGACCTCCTCCTCGCCCAAGCCCTCCTCTGGGAGGTTGGGCAAATAAGGTTGTATAGCATAGAAATAACAGTGCAGCTAACAAATAATTCTTAAGGTTTTTCATCGTGAGTTTGTTTTGATTTTCTGTTTAGACTCCACGCGGCTGAAAATCCCTCGAATGTTGTGAAAAAAATTATGTGAGGGATTTAACCCAAACTTCAAGACATTGCACTGCTGAGGGTGGCTATGTAAAATAAAGTAGCTAACAAGCTACTGACGCTTATAGCGTAGTTTTTAGCGAAAGACTCAATCGAATCTTTTTAATTCTTTAGAACCGTTTTATCAATTTTTCAAAAATTCATCTGACTTTTTGAGTAAAGTGAAGGTGAACCTGTGGTTTTATTACATTTCAAATAGAATCTCTCAAATAGATTCCATGACTATTTTCGCATCGAAATCTCAAAAAAATACGCTCTACGAGCTAAAAACATCGTTTTCTTTCGAGAGATGCTGTTTTCTTAGAAACACTAACTAAATATTCTTGCTGATGAACCTAAACACCACAGCAGAAGAGGATTTTAAACTGATTCATTCCTGGAGTAGGAAACAAAATGGCCCATGAGTTTGAAGATATCACCTTTACACCTCAGGTGTTTAGTTCAGAAGAGAGATTGGTAAGTATGTATCAGAAGAGGAAGTTGCTGAATGAAAAATACGTGTTCGTACCTGTCAATCTAAATACAGCTTCTGGAGAGGAACTACATATTAGCTATTCCCGGATAATGCATAATATGATAATAAAAGGAAAAATTTGAAGGCTAAAATCTTTAACATCATTCGTTATTTTCTGAAATTTTTTGAATAATGTCTTTTTCTAATTCTGTTAATTGAATCAGGCTTTTGTTAGACCAATAGTCGGAATCGTAATCAATACCTCTTTTGTAAATAGATTTCTTTTTGTAAACGTCTGATTTTGATATCCTTTCTTGATCAGTGGGAATATCGTATACATTTATATCATTGATGAAAGTAAGTTTTTCATCTATTTTTTTATTTCTAATTTGGACAGTGTAAGAAAGCCTGGCATGAGATAAGTACAAATCTCCGTTACTTCTATACGAATATTTGACATATCCCTCATTTGATATTATTCTGACTTTAGCGACCATAGCATTGCTTTCTTTAGTTAAATGAATCCTTTCCTCAGGAATTAGGAATGAAATTGCCGATATCGTTGAATCTGACTTCCTAACCACTACTTTGCCTTTGAATACTCCTGGCTTATCGTTTTTGGGTGAGCAAATTATTATAAAATTGTCTGAGTAATCAACTAGTTCATACTCGTATCGACTTCGGGTTTCCTCTTCTAAAAACCTTCCAATTTCAGAGGGATAGAAATAACCAATTAATTTTTTATCGTCAATTGGAGAAATGATTTCAAAATCAATTTCATCCTCTGTGTTTGAAGGAATCCGATAGGCTCGAGATTGACTGACACCTAAATCCACATCTAACTTGCCTTTCTTTCCTTTGTAGAGGTAATAAGTTAGATCAGCATCACTAAAGCGGATGTAGGAATCATTGTTCTTTATGAATTCCTTGAAGTAGACGGATAGCCTAATAGGTATAACAAGTTTTTCTTGGGTTTTTTTGACAGCGTTGATTAAAAAATCATCGTTTTCATTAACACTTACTACAGCCTCATCTAAAATTTCAATTTTTCTTGTCAAACAAAGCTTTTCAATGTTCAGTAATTCTGATACATATACCACGGTATCATGAAATGCAATATGTGAAATCTTTATTTTGTCTTCAGGATTAGCATAGTTGAATGAAAAATCACCTTCCTCATTACTTATTGATATTTGATCTCTTGAAATATTTTGAATATGAGCATAGCTAACACTTAATGAATCGTCGCATGAGATTAATCTAATGGACACCTGCGATAAAACACCGTCTATCGATAGCACAATTAAGAATACAGAAAAAATGAATTTAAGCAAAGAGAATAAACACGTTAATAATTTAAAAACAGATAGTTAAATGCACTGATACTAAAATGTGCGAAAAACTACCAGTTCAACATAAATCTGAAGTAATCGTTTCTTTCTATTTGTGAAAAGTAAGAAGCGATGACTGTTATTTGATTGACAATTAGAAGTAAACTGAATTCAATTTAGCCGAATCAAGCGATATTTTTTAGTGTATATTATGAGACATATTTAAATCCATTAACTTAAAATTAAATTTTCTTAATTATAGTAAGTGCAAATATTAATATTGATTCATTCAATATATATCTAAGCATTTAGAACTCAATTGAAGAGTAGAAATATTAGAACCCTTTGCAAAACTGGATTTTTGGTTTAAATCGAGGCTTTCAGAATTTCAAAAACGTAGTTTACTGGTCGTAAATGAGGCTTTTGAAATTTTGAGTAACGAAGAGTTGGGCCAAAAGGCGGGTTTTGCAAAGGATTCTATTACTTTTCCCATACGGACTAGCCAAAATTCATCCCCTTCTTTGATAATATCCAGATTTTCTGCTTGATCTCCGATGAATAGAAAGGGTATCGTTTGGTTAAAAACCACCTTTCCCATCTCACACAGATAGCATCTGGTGAGAAAGGAACACCTTTTCCCAATATCGAGCGATCATAATTTTCAAGACTTACCTTCACGACAGAAACAGGCCTGTTGCTGACTTACTATGAGCATCATTCCAAATATTATACAGTACAGCGACTATCAGGAAAAACGATGGTTATAAGTAGCGGACCCATAAAGTCTGCCGACTGAATACTCATTCAGCAACGTCTGAAACTTTTAGGGCAGAGATAGATCCAACGGATCATCAACTAAGAAACTTTAGTTAGTTCTATTGAAGTAGGCACTTAGTAAATATTTTATTTTTGATGGCGGTATTGCTTGGTTAAACTATTGTTTTTCAGTAACTTAAAGTAATATTTAACGATCAAAATTATGGAGAAAAAATACCAAAGCCTTACCCTCTTCCAGT
>JBCDKO010000252.1:0-6424 GCA_038746525.1 Bacteroidota bacterium | reverse complement strand
GCCAAAGTATTCTTGATGACCATGTGTGCGGCTTTTGCGCACCCTATCGAAGAAAAGGTGCGCCAGGAATTCAAAGCCGGGGAAGGTCGAAAATATGACCAGAAAATCAACCGAACCCATGCACTGGCCACTATGGTGGATATGGGCGTGCCTCTTTTAGGAAGAAAAAGAATCAGAGACTCCATCGAAGCATTTGATAGCATGATTTATCACACCAGAGAAATTGTACGTCCCGACCGATCGAACCCCAGGCTACACAAACCCAAAAGATCTTATTATCAAAATTATAAACCACTATGAAAATAAATGCTTAACTAAACGACATTGACACATATATATTCAAAATCCACAAACTCGGAAACTTTTTAAACCCGGATTTGTCATCAGGAATTGTAGATAGAGCATAAAGCATAATAAAACCGGCACTTATGTTAAAAGAGTCATAGCACTCTAATAATGAAAGTCTTATCTCATTGAAACTTAAAATTGATATAAGCGAAGAGGACTATTGGAGCGCACAAATCAGATAGCAAATAGTCAGTTGACCCGCACTAATAGAAGGAGGGCTCACTGCTAAGAAATGTCCACCGGACATTTCTTAGCAGTGAGCCCTCCTTCTAAAAACTATTAATCCATCACTGGACCCAAGCTATATTAACTTAACGCGAGACATCTTATAACAATTAGTCAACTGAAGCCAACCCTTAATAAGGGCTGGCGCTTACTCTTAGTGTATTATTGGCTAACATTATATTATCAATAAGCCGCAATTGGCGGAGCTCCTACTTCTTGCATGGATTGCTCAAGGTTAGGCATCACATTGTCTAGAATGTCATCCAATTCTCTTCTTATTGATGTAAGTTGTTTATTTCCAATTTCCAGACTGGACTTATGGGTATCAGTTGGGCCATGCGTAGTGCTTGCCCCCCTGGCCGCATAAAAGAAGCGACTCCTTGGTGAAGGAATGGAAGTTTCATCAGCTCCTATCGCATTTTGGGCTACATTGCCGTTCATTTGCGAATTCAGCTTCAGTAACCTCTTATTCGCATCGTGCAATTGCTTAATTAAATCACCCACAGGCTTTTTAGCCCTTGTCAAAGCGGTCTTCATGGCTTTCGCTTTCTTCAGGGAATTGTCAATGTCTACGGCTACATGGCTCATCTCCTGTCGGTAGTCCTCCAAAGAAGCAATAAATGCTGCAATCTCTTCTTTGCTGGCAGGTGGCAAAGCGGTCTCTTTCCATAATGGCTTCACTTCAAATGACTGTGGAGATGACAGTTCAGTCATCACACCATCCACTACCTTATTAAGACTAACGGTGTAGATTCCTGGAATCGCTGGAAACTCCCAGTTGCGATTGCTCTCTTCAAGCTCCACTACGTTTTGTGGCGAGACGCTGAGGTCCCAGCTGACCCGGGTGATTCCTGCTTTATTCTTTCCAACAACTCGATTCACAACTTTTCCATTGCTATCCTTAACGACCAGTACAATCTGCGGCTCTTCTTGCCAAGCCTCTTCCTCGAGTGTATCCCACCCAGGGAATGGAACATTGCTGTTGTTTTTATTAAGCGCATGCTCTTTTTCTTTCCTTAAAACCTTCTTCGTCTTAATTGTATCCTTGAGGTAATAAGTGAAAGTGGCACCATATGGCGGATTCTCAGCCGAATAGATGGATCCTTGTGATCCCACTGCAGAATACTGATCATACCAATAGGCATCTCGTAACGTGAACAATTTCGCTTCAAGGCTCAAATCGGAAGCATTCATCTCTCGTAGGGGAGCAATGTCATCTAGAACATAAAAGCTTCTACCGAAGGACGCCCCTACCAGATCATCTTCCCTTCGCTGAATGGTAAGGTCCCTAAATGAAATAGTAGGCACACCGCTTTTCAGTTTGATCCATTGGGAACCGCCATCTTTGGTGAAGAAAATGCCAAACTCCGTAGCAACAAAGAGCAGCTTAGGATCTATATGGTCTTGCACAAGCCTCCAGGTCAAGTGCTTGTCCGGTAAGTTGCCACTCATCAGCGACCAAGACTTTCCTTTATCGATACTCTTGATCAGGTAGGGCTTGAAATCGCCATACTTGTGATTGTCCAATGCAGCATAAACCGTATTTACGTCAAAGAGGTCAGCTCGCACATCGTTGACAAAGGGTCTGCCTGGTAGGCCCTTCACACTACTCAGCTCAATTTTGGTCCAGTTTTGACCTCCATCTTCAGTCACCTGAATGAGACCATCATCCGTACCAGCGTAGATGAGCCCTTTTTGTTGCGGTGACTCGGCCAATGAAGTAATAGTGCTGTAATATGACATCGCATAAAAGTCCCATGGATTCTCGTAGCTTTGTAATCTTCCCATAATTGGCAGGGAGATACGCTCCTCCTTTCGAGTCAAATCTTCTGAAATAGCTGTCCAGCTATCACCTCTATTCTCCGACATCCAAACCCTGGATGAGGCATAAAAAATGGTTGCCGGATCATGAGGACTTACAAGGATAGGTGCATCCCAATTGTACCGCTCTTCAGGTTCGCCTTCTCCAGGTTGGGGTGCAATGTAAACCTGTTCCCTGGTGATTTGATCGATACGATGAAGCACGCCATGTTGGCTCTGCGCATAGGTGATATCCGGGTTACCAGGTTCAATGGCTGACTGGTGTCCATCACCACCGAGGGTTTTCCACCAATCCGAATTTCGGATGCCGGTAGAATTGGGCGTTCTAGATGGTCCACCATGTGAACCATTGTCTTGCGTACCACCATAGATGTAATAAAACGGTTCAGAGTCATCCACAGCCACTTTGTAATATTGCGTGATGGGCATATTATTGATAAAGTTCCAGTTTTGAGCCAAATCATATGTCTGATAGAGGCCTCCATCAGTCCCCAGTAAAATATAGTTGGGATCGCTGGTAAAGCCGATGGCGTGGCTATCGGAGTGGACACCCTCTCTATCCAACACACGGTAAGTCTTTCCATGATCATCGGAAACCAACATGCTGTTGTTGGCCAGATATAACCGGCCTTCATGGTGTGGTGAAGCATAAAGCTCCTGGTAGTAGTGTGGCCCCGTACCGCCCGATACTGCATCCGATTGTTTAGTCCAGGTCTTACCACGATTGGCGGACATATAAATACCTCCTTTTCGCAAGTCTTCTTCGATTGCGGCATAAAGTACATCCGGGTTAAACGGTGAGATCGCCAAGCCAATTTTACCAAGGTTCGTTTTAGGGATACCGGAAGTTAATGCCTCCCATGTTTCTCCCCCATCTTTGCTACGGTGTAGCCCAGATCCAGAACCTCCACCCAAATAAGCGGCCACTGTTCGGTGACGATCCCAGGTGGCAGCATACAGCCAGTTAGTATTATTGGGATCAATCACCACATCAGTCACACCAGTCCATTCGCCTTCACCGAGCACTTTTCTCCATGTGGTGCCACCATCAGTGCTTTTGTAGAGACCGCGGTTACCCCCACTCGTCCAGAGAGGCCCCTGGGCAGCAACCCATACAATGTCAGAGTTTTCCGGATGGACTATGATCTTGGAAATATGATTTGAGTTGGGTAAACCCATGTTTTTCCAAGATTTACCGTCATCTTCACTTTTGTAGATACCATCACCAAAACTTACGTGTCGTCCACCAACATTTTCGCCAGTTCCTACCCAAATGGTGTGCGGATTATTAGGGTCAATGGTGATACACCCAATACTGTAGACTGGTTGGTCATCGAAGATGGGCGCCCAGGTGACACCCCTGTTCTCCGTTTTCCATACGCCCCCAGATCCTACCGCTATATACCATATACTTTCATTCATGGGGTGAATGGCAATATCAGAGATCCGGCCGGCGGTAAAAGCAGGACCTACTCCTCGAAACTCAAAAGCAGCAAACAGTTTTTCATCAAAGTCTTGTGCTTGTGACGCTACTGTAAACATCAGCAGTGCCAGACAAATTAAAATCCTCTTCATAAGTTATTTTAAGTTAAATTCACAAAGTAACAGAGGAAGCTGATGAAACCAATGAGGTTGGTATGAACGGTTAATATTAGATGTGCTGTGTCACCAAAAGCCATGTATCAGATAAGCTAGTTCCTGTTTTAGAATTTAACCTCAAGGGTTTTTCTTGATGGTGTGTTCTTTGATTTTACCATGGCTATGAGATCGGTTTTAAGACTAAACAAGTGAAATAAACGTTGAGTCTTTACTAAAAAAACTATGCTATATAAGCGTCAGTAGCTTGTTTTCGACTTTTCTTAAAAACACTAGCCAAAATAATCATCTGCCCAACACACATTCCTTCCCACGCCCGGTTATTTTGGTATGCCTGCCCGCTTGGTCGTAAATGATTTTATTGAATTAGGCACTTAGTAAATACTGGAAAAGAGCTTAAGGGTTCTTTTCAGGGCTTTTGAGCTTGAAATCAACTAATTCTAAGGCCTTGTTTGATGCGGAGGATAAGTTTCTTTGTTTACAGCTTCATAAAACCATTTATTAAATGCCTAGTTCAATGAATTTACGCCTCAGACGGACACATATAGTACTTCCGTGTCAAACTGTTTTTCCTGGTGCAGTTATCTGGGTTCAATCTATATTATTTTGTCTTGTCTTGTACGGATTAAAGGGATTTTTTGTCATTAATCATCACGGTATATACAAATTCTTGGGAAAATCTGTTGATGTATAATTCTTTATATTAGGAAATCTCTTTTTTCGGAAGATAGATGTGTAAGTGAGAAGTTTCTATTCCCATCCCCCTTTTTTGAGCTAATGATAAACGAAGAATGTTGCATACGATCAATCGCTTCCGGAAGTGAAGAGGCTCTAAAGCAACTTTATTTGATTTATAGTGATCGTATGTACAACACCATCATTAGCTACACTAACAATGCAGAGGATGCGGAAGAAGTACTACAAGATGTGTTCATAACCGTCTTTCATACTGCTTCTCGGTTTAAGTTCGATTCTTCCGTAAGTACGTGGATCTATCGGATTGCTGTTAATAAGTCATTGGATTTACTAAGGAAAAGGAATAGCCAAAAGCGTAAGGGACTATTTACCTCTCTTTATAAAAAGGATACTGGAGAAATACAATTCGAAATTAGTGACTTCGATCATCCTGGGGTGGAAATGGAAAATAAAGAAGATGCATGGTTGATTTTTCGAGCTATAGATACGCTTAATGAAAACCAGAAAACTGCATTTATCTTGACCCATATAGAAGGATTACCTCAAAAAGAAGTTGGAGAAATCATGAATCTTACAAGACAATCAGTAAACTCACTCGTACAAAGAGCCAAAGTAAAACTGAAAATAGAATTAGAAAAATTTTATCCCCATCGAGGGAATAAATAAATTATTACGTCAATATGAGCGTGGACAAAGAAAAGTGGCTAGAAGAGAAGCTGGGCATTATAACTAAAATTGAGAGAGCAAAAGCTCCTGAGGGAACTTTTACCAAAATCCAGCAGAAGATCTCTAAACAAAATGGTGAGCATTCTAAACCCCGGTTTGAGTGGGTTGCAGTAGCAGCAGTGATCTTGCTTGCGGTTTCTTCAAATGCCATAGTTGTTTCCAATTATTTTTCTGTTTCCGAAGTGTTTGAGCCTCCGAAAAAAGATCCATATGTGATTTCAGAGTTTAGCCTGTACGAAAATGAATAAGAAAATTTACCCCATTGGGTTCTTTTTAATGCTCATGATTAATGTTGGATTGATCCTTTTCATCACTTTATCTTCCATTAAATCTCAAAAGCACAAAATAAGAGGGCCAATGAAGGACCATATTAGTGCCGAATTTGGCTTTAGTGATGAGCAAAAAACCAGGTTTGAACAAATGGTGAAAAGTCATCGTGAAAAGATTGAAGAGATAGAGAAGCAAGAACGCGTATTGATCAATATTTACTTCCAGAATACAACTTTTGATAAAAAGGTCTTTTCTTCTGACACAATAGTAACTCAAATTAATCAGTTGAAAGGGCAAAGAATAAAAGCTACCTATGAGCACCTTCAGGAACTGAAAGGTCTTTGTACAAATAAGCAACTTGAAAAATTCGATGAAGTTTTACATGATATTATTCCGGGGCTCACCGGTTCCGAGAAAGAATCTAAAGATAAACTACTCAAAGATCGTAAAGCTAAATGAATATCATCCCTGCTTCTTTTGATAAAATCTATTGAACTAGGCTCTTAATAAATAGCTCTGGCTAGCTGCAAACAAACAAAATGGATTATTCAGATAAATCAAGCACTACAAATCAGCAGATTTATAAGTCCAAATGTGCTCATAGATAATGTTTCATTCTTAGTTGGAATTTAGAGGGTTTACTATGCTGTGCTTGAATGTATGTTTTGGTTTTGTTCTACTCTTTTCATCTCCTCTATGAGCTTCTCTCTCATGGTCTGCAGGTGTCGATAGTTCACTACTT
>JBCDKO010000251.1:0-6504 GCA_038746525.1 Bacteroidota bacterium | reverse complement strand
TTTTTTTTTCGCCAGCACCTGGACAAGTCCTCTTTTTCTTAGGACATTTTTCTGATCACCTCTCTTTTTCTGCGAAATTTTTTCGTCCATTTAAGGGCCCCCTCTAAAAACTCAGTTCATGAATTTGAGGTAGCGTTTTTTTCTGAGACAAGAGGTCAAAAACGGAGTTTAGCGGCGTTGAATAAGTATTTTGATAATGAAGTATCAGGAAAAAAGATCATCTCAAAAATTGAAAGTGGGTTTTTAGGGGTGCCCTTAAATCAATTACTTTAATGTGCTTGAGGCAGTCACATTTCTTAGAGAATCCTTTGCAAAACTGGATTTTTGGTTCAAATCGAGGCGTTCGGAATTTCAAAAACGTAGTTTACTGGTCGTAAATGAGGCTTTTGAAATTTGAGTAACGAAGCTTTGAGCTAAAAGGAGGTTTTTCAAAGGATTCTCATAAATAAATACTTAATTTTACCATGTTATGGTGGATTTTCTTCTTTTTTGGAGAAAGCCTTAATATGGGAATCCGGTGATTTGAATGAAAAATCCGGAGCTGTACCCGCAACTGTGAGTTCAGTAAGCTTGGGCCTAATCAAATTCCACTGTTCTGATCCCGATTAGCTATGGGGAAGACGGGAAGGAAGTCTAAGTTGAACAAGCCAGGAGACCTGCCAAAACGTATGGAAATCACGGCTTTCGGGATTAAAAGCTAAATGATACACACCGTTAATTATATGCTTCATGCTTCTATGAAGGCGGCTTGTATTTTTTAATGCCATAAGTCCGGATCTCTTTGTATTGAGGAATATTTACGACAATGGCATAAGAAATGACAATCAATTTAGTTCTTGTAAGTCTTCAAACGCTTTTCCTAAGCCTGTACGGAGTGAACGGTATTGTTCAGTCCATAGCTAGTAAAAAGAGGCGTTGGGCTGCAGTTTTCGCGATCTTATTAGGGATTGCCATTTCTTGCATCTTTCTGGGAAGTTACATAAAAAGTAATATTCAACTGCTGCTGTTTCTGCTCTTGGTTCTGGATTATTTGCTCCGTTCGTTAGTCTTCTCTTATACACGATTGGAAAATACACTTATCTTCTGTGCGATCACTTTTATAGCATATGCAATTATGTATTTTCAGTGGGAAAGGCCAATAGTATGGATAGTTGCTCCTTTTATTCTGGTAGCTCTCATTGGGTTGATGAAGAAATGGCCTCACTGGTTTGCAACCATGCAGGAGTATTTTCTAAAAACCGGAGCGTTACTTACCTTACTCTTTATGGTGGAACCTGTGTTCTTAAGTGTGCAGCGAAACCTGAAACCCATTGCTACTATTCCCATCACTTCCATCGTCAACCGACAAAATTGTTTGCTTCTCAGTGTGCTACTATTATTGATGCTTGGAGGCTTCTTTTGGAAAGAAAAATCTAGACCTTAAACCTATGAATATTTTAGAATCAACCTTATTAGCCATCGCGAACTTGCTTTATTACCCGGTTGTATTGGGAGTGCTATTTGTATTGATACATCAAGCGGTAGCCGTCGGTAAATTCATGAGTGAACTAAAGCAAAGGCGCGGTAAGAACTTTAAAAGAATCCAAGTGTTTGACGCGCAGCGCAAGGACTATTTCGACGCTCCAGCTTCAACCTATAAAGCCATAGAATTTGATCTTATCTATAAACTTCGTCAGTGGCACCAAGGCTACAGTAAGTCACTCAACGCCAACCGCCTGGTGACAAAAGCAGGGCCCTCTCTAGGTCTTATGGGAACGCTGATTCCTATGGGTACCGCGCTTGCATCTTTGTCTCAAGGTGACCTTATGATCATGTCGGCCAATATGGTGACCGCATTTACTACAACAGTGGTAGGTATGGCCTCCGGGCTGACAGCTTTTTTAATGCATTATAAGCAAACGGAATGGATGAAAAGAGATCTGCTCGAATGTGAGTCTTTATGCGAAAGGAGCTTGGTGGAATGGGAAAATGAAGTGGAACATACGGAAAAATTAATCAACAGCTAAGCAATTGGAATGATGAGTATACTCAAAAAGCATTCGTTGATCGATGAGGAATTTACTTCGGAAGCTGACCCTATTAGCAGCATGGCTAACCTGTTTGATGTAAGTATCGTGTTTATCGTTGCACTATTTTTTGCGCTTTTCATGGCTTACAGCACACTCGATTTGTTCAACCCCAATTCGGAATTAGTGATTACTAAAACCATGCCTAACGGAGAAATTCAAATCATCACCAAAAAAGGAAAAGAAATCAAAATTGAAAAAGTGACAGAAACCACTGAGTCCGGAAGAGGGGTGAAGCTTGGCACTGCCTATAAGCTAGAAGACGGTCGAGTTATTTACATACCTGAAGAATAAAAACCAATGATGAAACCTATATTACAATTGATTTGTCTTCTAACCCTTTTGATAGTCGGCAATGCAAAAGGTCAGAACGCAGATCAAAAAATAAGCATCGCCCTGCTGCTTACCGACTCATACCATCTGTTGGGGGAAGGCACCACCAAAGACGCAAAGACAGCTTTAGGAGCCTATGGTGTAGAAGCGCATATTAGTAGCTACTATCATTCAGACCTTGATCTACTCACATATGAAGAATTACGCCATAATCAATTAATCTTTATCGACATGATCAACGCCGCAAAGGTGGCGAACGTACTACCACTTTTGAATGAGATGGCGAAAAATGGAACGAAGGTGTTCGCTGTAGGTTCAAGCGAATCTTCTGGTCTTGGAGAATATACTTCCATTCAACTAGATGTGAAAACCATCGAATTTTATGAGCAATCGGGGCGCGACAACCTAGTAGGTATGATATTGGACCAATGCCAACGATCATTTGGTTTCGACATTCCCCAACAGGCTCCGATTCCCATGCCCGAGTTTGCTTTATGTAATATTCAAAATAATAAAATCTATGAAGATTTTGATTCTTATCAGGAGGACTATGCTGCGTACATGCGTGGTAATCCATGGATAGCGATAAACATGTGGCGAAGTGATTTTTTATCTGAACAGTTGACACATTTTAAAGCGTATGCTTCTCATTTTGAAGACAATGGCTTCAATGTGCTTTTCTATTACGGCTATCCTGAGAAAGAAGAAGCTGAAAGGTTGTTTTATGATAAAAATAACCGCCTTGTTCCGGAAGTAATCCTGGCTCAAGCTGCCTGGCTTGGAGCCAATCCACGCGCTAACCGGGAACTATTTGAAAAGTTGGGTATTCCTGTCATCAACATGATTCAGGTAAATCAGACCGCCGATGAATGGATGCTAAGTGATAAAGGTATACAGATTTATAAGCGTACCAGCTCTTTGAGTATTCCCGAACAAATGGGAATGATACAACCAATCGTGACCAGTAGTAAGGAACCCGCTGATTCTTCGGCAGTATGGACTGAAAAGCGTTCGATCTTATCCCAAGCGCAGCGATTGTTGAAGAAAGTGCAGAAAATGCACGTGCTTCAAAACAAGCCAAATGATGAAAAACAGATTGCGCTGATTTACTATAGTCATCCGCCAGGTAAAGAACTCTTGGGTGCAAGTTACCTCAATGTGGTGCCCCATAGCCTCTATTCCATCCTCTCAAGATTAAAAATGAAAGGATATTACCTTGGTAATGAGCTACTTACTGAAGATGATATTTTTGAAAAAGTTTCTAATTATGGACTTAATATCGGACAATGGGCACCGAAAGAAATTGATAAACTAGTAGAAAAAGGCCAGGCAACACTGGTCCCGATGGAATTATATTTGAAATGGTATGCAAAACTGTCAAGTCCATTGAAAGAAGAAATCGAGCAAGAATGGGGGAAGCCTGCAGAAAGCGCGATCATGATTTGGAAGGACAAAAATGAAAAGAAGTATTTCGTGATTCCGTCCGTCCGATACGGTAATGTGCTGCTTACTCCTCAGCCTGTTCGTGGATGGTCACAAGATTTAGATATAATGCATCATGATATCTCTGTGCCGCCCCATCACCAATACATCGCTTTTTATCTGTATTTACAATTCGGTTACAATGCCGATGCAGTGGTGCATCTTGGCACACACAGCACATTGGAGTGGCTTCCTGGAAAGGAGACAGGTTTGAATCAACACGATGCTCCGGAAGCATTGATTGGGGATATGGTGAATGTCTACCCTTATATCGTTGATGATGTGGGCGAAGGGCTCCAGGCAAAGCGTCGGTCCGGAGCGATTATCATCGACCACATGACACCCCCGTTTGATAAAATCGGTATCAATCCTATTTTAGACAAATTGGAACAGCTTATTTCGGAGCACGAGATCGCAGAATCCAAAAGTATTGCATTAGCTAGGGCCAAATTCAACGAAATCCATAAGTACGCGAAGCAATCCGGAGTTTTAGCTGATTTAGCCATAGATACTATTATAGATGATGCCCAGTTACATTACCTCGAACACTACATTGAGGAAGTTCAAGAACAACATTCTCCACTTGGTCTTCATACATTCGGAAAACTACCTAAACCGGACTATATCGAGAAAAATGTAAAGGCCATTGTCTCACAAAAGAGCGGTCTAGATGAAAAGCAGCGGAAAGCTTATACAGATGACATTAAGCAACGCATTGTTGCGAGCGCTGAAGCCGAACTCGGTGCTTTGGTAGATGCTTTAAGTGGTAAATACATTCCTGCCAGTACGGGAAACGACCCGCTCAGAAATCCTAATTCTCTCCCAACAGGCAAAAACTTTTATGCTTTTGATGCGGATTATATTCCTTCCAAAGAAGTATACAAAGCTGGAGAAAGCCTGGCTGATGACCTTATCCAGACTCACCAAAAGGAGCATAACGGAGAATTTCCTGATAAGGTAGCCTTTAATTTATGGTCTACCGAGTGCATTCGCAATGAAGGTATCATGGAGTCAAAGATCTTGAGTCTTTTGGGGATAAAGCCAGTTTATGATGGCTATGGTAAAGTAATCGATCTAAAAGTGATACCGCGCCGGGCCCTGAAAAGACCACGAGTGGATGTAGTGCTCATTCCTTCAGGACTTTATCGGGATATTTTTCCTCAATTGGTGCTACTCCTTAATAAAGCTGTGAAGTTGGCATCACAGCAAGACGAGGTGGACAACTACGTACGGCAAAATACAGCACGTCATTACAATATGTTGATTGAAAGGGGTGTAAAGAAAAGCATAGCAACAACACTTTCGGAAGTTCGGATTTTTTCTACACCAGATGGAGCTTATGGTACGGGAACAAATACCGTAATTGATGCCTCCGGTAGTTGGGAAGATGATAAAGAAGTGGCAGATGTTTTTATAAACCGTATGCATTTTCCGTACAGTGATGATTTTTGGGGAGACCAACCCGCAGGTGATTCGTTGCTGATAGCGCTATTTGAAGAGAATTTGTCAGGGACAAAAGCTGTACTACATAGTCGTACCTCTCATCTATATGCAAGTCTGGATAATGATGATTTCTTTCAATATCTGGGAGGAACAGCCCTTGCCATTCGTGCGATCGACGGCAAATCTCCCGAAGTGATTGTGTCTAACCTGACCAACCAAGGTAAGATGAAGAACGAGAAATTGAGCTATTTCCTCAGCAAAGAGCTGCAAGCACGTTATCTCAACCCTGTATGGATCAACTCTATGCTTGATGAGGGATACTCCGGAGGAAGATTTGTGAGACAGGTCACCTCAAACCTATGGGGTTGGCAAGTAACCGTTCCTGATGCTGTTGATGAAAGTAAGTGGGATAACTTCTTCGATGTGTACGTGGCGGATGCTTACGAGTTAGACCTTGCTCAGCGTTTCGAAGAGGCTAAAAACCTATATGCTTACCAGGTGATGATCTCTCGCATGTATGAAGCAATCAGAAAATCCTACTGGGCGCCCGATGAAGAAGTAAAGCAAAAGTTGTTGTCAGGGTTTCTTGAAACAGTCGAAAAAGTAGGCCTCTCATGTAATCTGAATGTTTGCAATAACTCAAAGTTAGCGGACTTTCTGGATAGAGAATTCGAGGAAGTAAAAGGTATTTCTTCCGAAAGTGTAGAAAACTATCGCAATCAATTGAAAGAAATACGCGAACGTTTGGCAGCAGATGGACTTCCAAAAAGTAATCAATTGGCACTAGATGCAGGAAATTCAAATGACTACTTGCCAAGAAAAAGTGTCAAAGGGTATAAAATCGAAGAATTGAATGCAAAAGAAGAACCACAATCAACAATCGATACCGCTATCTGGAGATGGTTCGTGTTGTCTTTAGTGGTTTTGTATTCTATTTTTTACTTTTTACGGAAGAGTTTGAAGAAGGGCTAATGCGTCTGTAGTATAAGCCCTTCTTTTGTTTCTCTATTATAGAGTTCTTTATATGCGGATAGTTAGTTAGGGCCTGCTGAGAAACGTTTTTTCAATTCAAAAAACACGTTGATGTGGTCAAAAGATACTGTTTAGTAAATTTCTTTTTCAATAGGTGCAAGGTTTTCGAGCAGATGCTTCCATTTTCGGTGCACTGAAAAAGCTCGAT
>JBCDKO010000250.1:0-6508 GCA_038746525.1 Bacteroidota bacterium | reverse complement strand
TTTACATACTTAGTATGACCACAATGAGCACAACAGCCCTGCTTATGGTCAAGGATGCTCCTGCGTATTTGCTGGCTTTGGCCTGTTAAACTCTCAGACTCTTCAAATTGCTGCAATTCCTCAATCAGTAGCTGGCGTTCTATGGCTGACAAACCAGCGAAATAGCCCCTTAGCGCGTCTTTTTCCATGTAATAAAGATAACTATAATAGCTATATTAAACTAGAACCAAGCACTTTTATAAGCTTTTGATTTTCAATTAGTTGTATTTTAGTTAGATGGAAAAATTCGGGTGTTATTCATTGAGATAAGGTAAAACGTTGAATATGAGGTAATTGATTTCGAATGGGATGCCAAAATCCTTCCCTAAATTTGAGGAATCAAAAATCATTCTGTATGAATATTAAACTACTGTAAATCAATTACTTGAATCAACCCGCCACTAGTTGTGGTGAATAATGCGAGTTGAGCCGCTAGCTTTGTTGTATCTTTATTAAGACTTCCTTCCCTTAGATTCGATTACTATGAGCACATCAAAAACTTAAAAAACATATTCCATGAGCTAAAAACATCATTTTCTCACTAAAGATGTAGTTTTCTTAGAAACACTAATTAACAAAATAACAGAGCCTCCACTTCTGCGATCCGAAGGTACCATTACCTTTTTTTGCAGAGTGGACAAGCGCTAAGTTCTTTATTGTATGTTCTTAAAGGTGTGTTCTCGAAATCATTTGATTTATCATCCGTTATTAAACTCTTTTTTAGAAATATTCTAGGATTGTTTTTGGAGTTCACGGCATTCTGCTGTCTTGATGGCTTTTAGGATGATGCGGTGTTTTGCAACTGGATCGTTCGTTATTTTTCCTTTCAGGTTAGCAAGAATCATCTTATTATCTCCTCCTCCTAAGCATAAATACATCCGATGATACCGAGAATTAATACCACCAGCCCAGAGAAAAATTCGAGCCGGAGATGCAGTTGTCTTATCAGTTTTTTAAAATGTCATAAATTTTGCTAATTGTTTGTTTTCACCTATTGTACTTTAAATATCAGAACTCCTGACCTGACCCCCAAAATGAAATAATAGATGGAGATAGTTCGTAAATTCTCTTTGTCGCAAGACTGTATCATTTCAAATTCAAAAACATCTTTTATCGTTCAAAAAAACAATTTTTGTCGATCATTATGGTGTGTTTGCGACAGAAAAATTTACGTCAAGTCAGGAGTTCTGAATATAGTGATAGCTTCACAAGCTAGTAGTAGGAAAGTTACATTCTAAATTAATCAGATTAAATCGATTGAAGTAGGCACTTAGTAAATATGAAAAATGGGGGTTAGCATGCATGCGGCCACATTTAGATTTAGAAACCTGCTGATTTAAAGTCCTTGCTTTATCTGAATGATCCATTTTCTTTGTTTGCAGCTTGCCAGAGCTATTTATTAAAAGCCTAGTTCAATAAATCGATTTTAGATCGTAAGATAATTGCGTGTTTCTTTTTACCAGAGTCTATTGAAAGCACTGAAAAAGCCATTACTAACTGTTGAAACTTCAGAATAATCTCCGAAGGAGTTTTCCCTTAGTATCGTATCATACCATCTATCGTCAATTTGATTGAACCCGTGCATATACTGTTTTCCATCGATAATAACAAAGGAATTAACGCTATTATATCCATCGAACCCAGTAAAAGGTTGAACCTCTTTTGTGATCAAATTAATACTTACTTTATGAGTTTGGGCTGAGAAAAAATCGAAGCGATTCTCCCAGCCTGGTGTTTCGTAATCGGTATCTATGTAAACAAGTACTAAGTTATTCCCAGAAACATAAGTCACTTCTCTGGTTATTTTGAGTGGTAAGATTTCATCCAGCTTCAATTCAAAATTAGGATCAAAGCTTCCATCTGCATTCACTTTCAAAATAGTATGGAAGGGTTGATTATCATGGTTAAAGTATTCAGCTATCGTAGTATTATAAATTGAAGGAGGGAAATATAAGTTACCGCTACCATCATTTTTGAGAACGGCGTGACCTGCAGCTGATCGAGGATCTTGATTGTAAACAACCGAATTCGTGAGAGGATCAAAAACACCAACCATTGCTCCACCTCCGTCAGTAAACTCACAACAATTATCAGTTTTACCGTATCGGATTGGCATGAGGATTTTACCATTGATGACTTGGAATTCTCCGGCTACAGACCAGGCATCAGGATCTATTGATGTTAACGGGTTTGGCGGAAAATTAATAGTCTCAATTACCTTCATTGTTTCAGGATTCCATTCCACAGCGGCTCCTTCTTGGATATCAATACTAAAAGCCTGGGTCTCTGAGATAAACAGGGGGGCAGGAAGTCCTCCGGTAAAACCTGCGCTAGCGACACTTAAGAGCGCACTTGGACTCAACTCAAGTGTTCTTTTATTTACCTCCCATTTTGTTATTGTACCTGCATTGTCATTTACAGTAAATACATCTTCTCCGTAAGAAGATACTGATGTATTCACACCCAGCTCCACTGCACTGGATATATCTATATCTTTTGGCATTTCTTCAAGAACAGACATATAAACAACTGACCCTGTTGGTGTATCCTGACTGATTCCAATTAACCATGCCGATTCTGCTTGGGCCTCATCTGGGGTTACATCAGTACTGTCATCGTCACTGCAGGAGACAATTCCTATAGAGATCGCTCCTATTAATGTCATGCTCATCCATGTCCATCTTTTAATTGTTTTCATTTTATTGTTTGTTTTAGTCACTGTTTCAAAATTTAAGGTTTGGTAGAAGTGAAATCCACCACATTGGCGGACCACTAAACCCTTCGGAAGGTTAATCGCCAAGAAGGGGAGTTTTTATGGTTTTTATTTAATGTTTATGCTCATAGATTTCATGTATAAGTCTATTTTCAATCGCCACATGGAATTTGAGATAAACCGCATCGGCAGACCGATTCATCTTTCGATTGGCGTAATTTCGCTTGTAAGTCTTGGTGTTCATTTTGTGTTTTAAAATTGAATGGTTGATTTGATAAAAAAGGCTCTCCCTGGTCGTTGTACTCCAAAGAGGTCAAAGACTTTAGCATTTGCCAGGTTTTGTACTTCCAAGTTCAAAGCATTTTGTATTTTTTTAATATTCATAAGATAAGTCAACCCGGCAGCATGGATGGTTTGGTTGGGTACTTCTGCTTTGAACTGTTGCAAACCTGCACTTTCCCAGCCTACAAAAAAGGAATTAACATATCGGAGATTCCAGAAAATGGAGAGGTTGTCTTTCATCTTGAATACATCCTGTAATTGATATTCTGCTGAACCATTTGCAAAGAAGTAAGGTGTATTTGGAATTCGATCTCCTTCGAAATCCACAAATGGGCCAGTATCCGAAGTATTCAGGTATTGCTGGTAGGTGGTATTGGCTGAAATGGTCAGTCCATTAATAAAATCTTTACATCGTCCACTTAACTCAAAACCTTGAGAGGTGGCACTCCACACATTTTGAAAGGAACCGAACTCTTCTTGATTAACTAAAAGGAAGATCAGATCATCGATCTGTCGAAGAAAAAAGTTTCCATGCAGAGACCATTCGGCAAGGGCTTTTGCCTTGTTCCTGTAGCTCCATTGCAGGTTGAAATTGTGACTGCTTTCGGGGCGTAGCTCAAGGTTTTCGATAATCAATTGGCCATCTCCAAAAATCTCATCTTGCCGAGGCAAGCGATAAGCATATTCGTAGCTGAATTTGGTGGAGAAGCGAGGTGACCAGGCAAATTTAAGTCCGTTTCCTGCCCCGTAGTTGCTTACCGAGCGTTTGTCGGTTATGGTTTCCTCTACAGTAGGGTCGAGCGACTCAATTCGGATATCCTGACGATAGTTTTTTACAAAGACAATGTTTTGCAGTCGCTTATCCAGTAGATCGGTGGTATATTCCAAGCCGGTTACCAAGTCAAACAAGTAACCATCATCCAATGCTTGATCAAATTCACCATCTACCAACAGGTCATCGCCTGTACGGTAAGAATAAGAAGGAGCTACCGAAAGCTTGAGAGCATGCTTTTCTGAAATGATGTAAGACATCTGTTGCCGGGCAAAGACGCTTTCACTTATTGTAATTAAGTGGTCATCTTCTCCAAATTCCCCTGGCACGTTTTGTATCCGGATGCACTCGCCAAACCAATTGTATAAGCAGCGGCTGGTATCAATGGATGTTCGTTTATTGTAATTGTAACCTGCCTTTAGATCAAGTTCCCATTTGGAGGAAGAGCTTACATTATAATGCAGGTTTAGCCCCTCGGAAAAGCTGGTGAGGCGCACTTCGCCAAAAGGATTGCCAGCTATGGCTTTTTCAACACCCAGGCCAGGTTGGTCAATCAAACCAGGAGCTTGGCTATTTTGGACTTCATTGTCATAATCTCCATAGTAGCCTTCTATACTTAGTTCATTTGCCCATTCTTTATTGCGAATGCCTAGTCGCAGATTCGCTCCAAACGCTTGGTATCCATCGTGAAATCTTCTGACCGTTTGCTGTTGTAATTGACCTTGTTCGTTAGAGATCGCCACATCTATTTTATAGTCATTATCGGTGTAATCATAAAAGCCTCCTGCCACTACAAAGAGGCCTGTTTGGTTGTTGGCATAGTTCATATTTCGGTAACCCGATGGGTACCAAATGAGCCTATTTGATAGGAAGTAGATCCAGTTAAGCCCTCGTATATTTCTGATGAAGCAAGATTTACCGCTCCACCTAATGCATCTGCTCCAAACTGGATGGGCACTACGCCTTTATAGATCTCTACCCGGTCGATCATGTTTACTGGCACATTGGCAATACCAAAAGCGTAAGGGGTGTAATTGAGCGGAATGCCATCATAAAAAAAGCGGATCTGATCACCAGATAGTCCATTTAGCGAAAAACGGGTATTAGAACCCAGTCCTCCGGCACGCTGTACATTTACCCCTTCTGTTTGTGCCATTACCGCTCCCAGGTCTGCAGACTTGAGCTTTACTTCCCTGGTTTCGATCACCTGTACGGACTTAGCGGAGAGCTCCAGCGCTCGAGCTTCTGACTCGGCGACTACTACTACTTCTTCCATTTCGATGGTACTTTCTTCAAGGGTGATGGAGCGGGTTAACTTGTCACCAGGTTTGAAGGTCAGTTTGAATTCCTGCTTTTCAAAACCTACTCCGGAGATTTCAATAGTGTAAGTTCCTGACTGAATAGCGATGATAGAGAATTTCCCTTGTCCTTCAGTGATGGCTCCTTTAGATGTGCCTTTTAAGCGTACCGTGATTCCTGGTATAGGCTCACCTTGCTCTCCGGTGATGCTGCCGGAAAGGGAGGCAAGGGGTTGGGCGAAGGTCGCATTAATTGATAGGAGTAGTGTGATAACACCTCCAAAGCACAAGAAACGCCTGCCGTTTTCAGGCGAAGAGCTATAATTCGATAATATGGTCAGTAAATAGTTGATGATAGGGATGTTTTGTTCGAACATAGTATTCCTGATTTGGGGTATAAATCAACCTTTGTTTAGTCTAAAATCGTCTTCTTACTATTAGTCAGTTCTTAGAATAGAAAAGTCTCCTTCTAAATCGATGCTATTGGAAGGATTTGTAAAAAAATACTTACTCTTTGAGAGTAGTGGATTGTCATTGTTTCCTACGAGATCATAAGTCTTATAAGATTCTAGTACTAGCGCAGTATCGCCTACATGAATAATTTTATGCCCAATCGATCCATTATATAACCTTATTATTCCATTAAACTCAACTTCAAAATGATCCCCGAAAAGATAACCTTCTGCACCATTAGCTCCCAAAACATAAAGGTGGTCTTTAGAGGATGTGTCTACTACCGGGTTTGCACTTGCAGTACCAGCAGAAAAGCGTCCGCCAAAAAATGCTGCGAAAATGATGCAAGCTGCTGCTGCATACCTCGTCAGCTTTCTATACATAGGGATGTTTTGGGTGTTTCCAGAGCCAACTAATAGTTCTGGAACTGCCTGAGATAATTGCGACCACACCCTTTCTTTGTTAATATTTTTGTTTAGTGCCACTCTATCACTTTTAGTCGGATTTTCAATCATTTCAAACCATCTCTCAATGGCCTTTTTTTCTTCCTCGGTGCATAAGCCTTTGCCGTACCGCTCTAAAAGTTCTTTTGTTATTTTCATTGATGTTGATTTGTTCAAATTTCTTGCAGCTTATTTACTGTTCTTCATGTAAGACGTGCGAGATTGGCTTATGGGTGAATGAGCAATTGAAAAAAATGAGACAATTATTCTTAAATTAAGTCTCTGCTTGATTTAGAATTTTTGAAGTAGGCACTCAATAAATATTTAATTCTTGATGGCGGTATTTCTTGGTTAAATCATTGTTTTCCAGTAACTGAAAGTAATATTTAACGATCAAAATCATGGAGAAAAAATACCAAAGCCTCACCCTCTTTCAGTTCCAGCAACAATTTCCTGATGACCAGGCTTGCTATGACCACCTCGCTCAACTCAAATGGCCCGATGGCTT
>JBCDKO010000249.1:0-6517 GCA_038746525.1 Bacteroidota bacterium | reverse complement strand
CATGATGTTCAAAGCCTGGCTCCGTGGCACCCATCATGCCGTGGAACATCTGCAAGCATATCCAGACGAGTACTGTTACTGATTTAACCGCCATCTGATGAAAGGTAAAATATTTGACCGTCTGATGGATAGAATGGTAGCTCATAGCCCGGTCTACTGCAAAAACTTGACTATTTACTAAGTGCCTACTTCAATCAATTTATTAAGCAGTTGAATAGTACATATTATTCGTTACTATTCAGCTACCTGGATAAAATATTATTTTAAATACAGGTTTGATTATCGTTGTTATTGAAATAATCAACTCAAAAAATAATTTTCATGAAATAATGTATTGTTCAATTTTCAGCAAATTTGATATTTCAATAAAACTTAATTTCTAAATATTTGATAATCAATATTTTAAGTAGCTGAATAGTAACTATTATTCATCGATATGAGGTAATACGTTGAATATAAGACAATTGATTTCGAATGAGAGGACAAAATCGTTCCCCAAATTTGAGGAATTAACAATCATTTAGTATGAATAGATAACCTACGGTAAATCCATTACGTGAATCAACCCGCCACTACTTGTGGTGAATAATACGGGCTAGTGGAAAAGAGATCAATCTTTCTCTCTATCGTTCGAAAAAACATTTTGGTATTTTCGGAGGAGTTTATAAAAATTCATGATTTGATAATCCATATCTTCTGAATTCATTTCAGCTATTTAAGAGTTCATCCACCTTATTTAAGAGCTGGTCTTCAACACCTGCAAAAAACCACTCTGAGAGCCATTTAGGCCGTTACTTCACGAAAAATAATGTAAAATGAAAGCACTAAAAATCACTTTTCTAATAACCATACTTGGTCGTTTCCAATCGACTGCACAGGGCAGGTTCACTTTGAGTGGAACCATTACCGATATTGCTAATGGAGAAGACTTAATCGGCGTGACGGTTTCTATCAACGATGGATTGATCGGTGTCATCACCAATAACTATGGTTTTTATTCTATCACCCTACCGGCAGGGAATTATAAGATCACTTATAGCTATATTGGTTTTGAGACGATAGAAGAACAGATAGATCTAAATGAAGACAAGAATATCTCTTTAGAACTCTCCGGAGCATCTTCCGTACTCGATGAGGTGGTGGTTACCTATGACGTTGAAAATGAAAATATTTCATCTCTGGAGATTGGAGTCGTAAAACTCAACATCCAAACTATAAAGGCGCTACCTGCTTCAGCCGGTGAAGTAGATATCGTCAAATCAATACAGTTACTTCCAGGAGTGACAGCCGCCTCGGAAGGCACTTCAGGCTTTAATGTGAGGGGTGGAGCTCCTGATCAGAACCTTATTTTACTTGATGAAGGAGTGATCTATAACGCTTCGCATGTCTTTGGGCTTTTCTCAACCTTTAACCCGGATGTAATCAAGGATGTGAAAATTTATAAAGGAGGTATCCCTGCCCGGTTCGGCGGTAGACTATCTTCAGTCTTGGATGTCAGGCAAAAAGAAGGAAACTCAAAGCAGTTCCAGGGAAATGCAGGAATCGGTCTTATTTCAAGTCGAGTCCTGGTTGAAGGCCCACTTATCAAACAAGACGAAGGATCTTTCCTCTTTTCAGCAAGACGATCTTACGGAGACGTCTTTCTAACTCTGATTGATAATGAAAGTACGGCCTTCTTCTATGATATGAACCTTAAGGGTAACTACAAATTGGGAGAGAAAGATCGCATTTATCTCTCAGGCTACTTGGGTAGGGATCGATTCGAATTTGAGGAACTATCCACCAATATCTGGGGCAATGCAACGGGAACACTGCGATGGAACCATGTATTCAACCCCAAGCTATTCTCAAACTTCTCTTTTATTTACGGTAATTATGAGTTTACAACAGATGATCTCGCTCCCGGAGCCGAGTTCAGAAGGGAGGCTCACGTCGAAAACTTTAATAGCAAGGCTGACTTTACTTACTTCATAAATGCCAACAGCACGATAGAGGCGGGAATCGGATACCAGTATTACACTTTTAATCCCGGGATCATCTCTCCTTTGAATGGCTCTTCCATTCAAGCTCAAACTCTGGATGAAAAACGGGCTTCTGAAGTGAACCTATATGTTTCCAATGAACATCAACTTACTCAGAAGCTTCATCTTACCTACGGTTTGAGATTCAGTCATTTTCGTAGGCTGGGAGCGCAGCGCATTCCTATCTATCAAAACGATCAGCCCCTGGTTTACAATGATATTTTAGGCATATATGAGGATGGTGAGGTTGTTGGATTTCAGGATTTTGAAAGCAATTCATCAATTACCAGTTTTTCAAATTGGGAGCCTAGAGCTGCCTTTACTTATATGATCAGCAGTGCTTCTTCGGTAAAGGCCTCTTATAACAGAACCTATCAGTATCTGCATTTGATCTCCAACACGACCACAGTTTCACCAGTAGATGTTTGGGCTCCAAGTGGCCCTTTTTTAAAGCCTCAGGAAGCTGATCAAATATCACTAGGGTACTTCAAAAACTTCTCAAACAATACGTACGAGGCGAGTATAGAATTCTACGGAAAGCAAATGGATAACGTGTTGGATTATGTTCCTGGTGCAGATATTGTCTTCAACAATAACATAGAAACAGAGATCCTTTCCGGTGAGGGCAGAGCTTACGGAATGGAAATCTATTTAAGTAAGATCAAGGGACGACTAACAGGCTGGATCAGCTACACTTTATCAAGAACGGAGCGCAAGATTACGGGGGTAAGCGATGAAGATCCTGGTGTTAATAATGGGGAGTGGTACCTTGCAAACTATGACAAGCCACATGAAATCTCGGCTACCGGAGTATACAAGCTTAGTAAACGCATCGATTTTTCAGCAAACTTTGTTTTCGCAAGTGGCCTGCCCACCACCTATCCAACCAGTGGATATAACTATGGTGGCCTTATCGTTCCACAATACGAGCAACGAAATGAACAACGTATTCCTTCCTATCACAGATTGGATTTAAACATGACACTGCAAGGCAAAAAGAGGCCAGGCAAGAAAACCTCTCATTCGTGGGTATTTGGCCTCTACAACGCTTACAACAGACTAAACGCCAACAGTATTGACTTTAGAGGGGAAATGGACAGCAAAGCAACACTTGATGCCATTAAAACTTACGTTTTCGGTATCGTGCCGAACGTAACCTATCAACTTAAATTTTAAAATAAAAACTCATGAAATGAACATACACTTAGCATCCTTAGCTTACCAACCGAGGATGAATAGTTTATGGGAATTCCATGTAGTCATAGAAAATAAACTTATAGAATCCTTTGAAAAACCGCCTTTTGGCCCAACGCTTCGTTACTCAAAACTTCAAAAGCCTCATTTACGACCAGTAAACTACGTTTTTGAAATTCTGAAAGCCTCGATTTGAACCAAAAATCCAGTTTTGGAAAGGATGCTTATACACAAATGAAAAAGATTTTAATACTTATCGGATCAGTCCTCGCGTTGATGCTGATGCTTGCTTGTGAAGAAGTAGTCACCAACGACATTGACTTAGGCGAAACAAGAGTACGCATGGTAGTAGAAGGTGGCGTCACTAAAGTACTAAGTGAAGGCTCAACCGTACAAAAAGTGTTCATTAGCCAAAGCTTGAATGCTTTTGAAGCAGGAGAAAGAGCCCCAGTAACGGATGCAATTGTTACATTGGAGGACCAGCAGGGGAATAGCTATGTGCTTACTCAGGATCCTGACTCATCGGGGTTGTATCAAAGCGATCCAATTGAACCCTCAACCGACGAAGTTTACAGCCTTACCGTGCTTTGGAATGGAGAAGAATATTTTGCTGAAGAGAAAGTAAGAGCTGTTCCCCCTATTGAAAGGATTTATCAAACATTTGAGGAAGAGACCTTTTTTGATGATGAAGGCTATCGGGTAAACATTGATTTCACCGATACTCCAGGTGTTGAAAACTTCTATTACTGGCAACTCTTTGTCAATGGCGTGAACGGAATCATTGTTGACCCAGGCAATGAATCCAATCTCATTCAAAGTGATGAATTCTTTGATGGAAATACCATTACAGGCTATCGTCCAAATCCAGATGCACTACCGCTTCCAAGCCAGACCGTAGAAGTAATACAATATGGGATTTCCCAGAACTATTTTGATTTTCTAAGCACTTTATTTCAGCAGACCGCAACAGTAGATGGAATTTTTGATACCCCACCCGTTCCGATTAGGGGCAATGTATTAAACTTAACTAATCCAGACAATTATGCCTTGGGCTATTTCACCGCAAGTGAAGTAAGTATCGAAACCATTCTGATTCAAGAGTAATTTGCGGATCTTGAAATTCAATATGGGCGCGATCAAAAAATATAGGCTTTGGATCATCTACACTTTAATAGGGTCCATAATGACCCTTATGTTGACTATAGATGATTACCTTAAAGGGCAATCAAGCAATTTCCTCAAAGACTTCTTTATTGATCTGCTCATGATCATCCCTTTCATCTCGTTGATGGGGCTTGTGGTTTCGAAATTCCTTGAGGTAATGGATAGGTACTTCAACTGGAAAAATCACTTCTTTGATCGAATCTTAGTGAGTATATTTTTTACAAGCCTGGTTTCTCTTGGTGCTGTAAGTATCTATTTCCTGTTGGTAGAATTCTTCCACTTGAACCTTGTCGATTCTGAATGGACTGACGCAAAACCTATTGCCTTCGCAATTTTTGTGATCATCTTTCTCATTGTGAGTATGGTGATGATCTTCCGTGAATTCATGAATTCTCTTAGAACACAAGAAGCGCTTTCCATGCAGTCGGAAGTCTTAAGACGTAAGAATGTGGAGTTCGAATATCAGATGCTTAAAAACCAAATTAGCCCGCATTTCCTTTTTAATAATTTGAGCGTGCTTTCTTCTTTAGTCTACAAAAGCCCTGAGAAGTCAGATGAGTTTATCAAGGAATTTTCTCAAATATTCCGCTATATTCTCGAACTTAACAATGAAACGGTGGTACAGGTAGGTAAGGAAATTTATTTCCTGGAATCTTACATGTACTTACTCACCATAAGGTTCGGAGATTGTATTGAATTTGTTCAAAACATCGATGAGGACAAAGTAAACCATCTTATTCCACCGCTTTCCACACAGTTTTTGATTGAGAACGCCATTAAACATAATCAGGTAAATGTGAACCACCATTTGAAGGTAGAAATCTTTAATGAGCTCGATTACCTGATTGTTCGCAATAACCTCATGCCTAGAAATGATGCTGTGCCTTCTACTGGTAAAGGCTTGAAGAACCTTACTGATAAGTACCATATTATATCAGACCGACTGCCAGACTTTCAAGCTGTCGAGGGATACTATTTAGCCAAAATACCTTTAATCGCTCCGGAAAATGCTTAAAACCATAATCATAGAGGATGAGGTGCTCTCAGCCGAAAAACTACGCTTTTTAATAGCTAAAATCAGGGATGACATTGAAGTGGAAGCTATTCTCCCAAGTGTAGCTGATGCTGTTAAATGGTTAAAAGCGAATAAAGCAGACCTAATATTTATGGACATGCACCTAAGGGATGGTAAAGCCCTTGAAATCTTTCAAGAAATAAAAGTGGAAACACCGATTATCTTTACCACGGCTTACGATCAATATGCGCTGGAAGCTTTCAAGGAATTTGGGATTGATTATCTCATGAAACCTATTGTAGCAAAGGATTTGGAAAGAGCCTTTCACAAATTTGATTCATTAAAAGGAGGAGCCGTCAATAATGATGAAATGCTTAATTACTTGGTCAATAAACTCAAAGACGAAGGACAGAAGAACTTTCTGGTTAACTCAGGCAAAGAGATCAAGATTGTTCCTACCAAAGAAATCGCCTGTATTTATGCTGATGGCAAATCCGTTTATTTACTAAACACAGATGGCCTTAAATACCTTATGGATACTACATTGGATAAGGTTTCTACATTGGTGCCAAAATTTCTTTTTCGTGCCAACCGCAAGGCAATAATCAATCTCCATCGGATTTCGAGTATTGAGAACCACACCTACGGACGCTTGCTTGTAACCCTTGAGCCACACCCACATTTTGAAATCATTGTTCCACTTGAACGCGTAAGTGGTTTTAAAGCCAGTATCACGGACAAGCGGTAATATCATGATAAAGTATATAAAACCAATGTTATAAAGCAAATAGAGCAATTGCGATACTATCAAAAAAGCGATTACCCCAAACTTCAGGTTACGAGAAGATCAGTTTCGATCTGGATGGTTGCAATAAAATTCTCCGAATTGAATCTTGCACAATCAACAACTTTAGAGTGATCGAAGCCTTACGAAAGTTAGGCTCAATGCAAAGCGCTACCAGATTAACTCCTATTCATTAGTTAGTGTCTCTAAGAAAACAGTACCTTTTAAGAGAAAACAATGTTTTTAGCTCATAGAGCGTGTTTTTTGAGATTTCGATGAACCAATAGTCATTGAATCTATTTGAGAGATTTTAATGAAAACGCCATAAAACCACAGGTT
>JBCDKO010000248.1:0-6601 GCA_038746525.1 Bacteroidota bacterium | reverse complement strand
TAAGTTGATTCGTCGATCTCATAGTCAATATCGTTTGATAAATGTTCTCTGTATGAAGTAGTTTTAACGGAAAAATGGGAAGAAATACCCCCCTTATACCTGAGTACTAAGAGTAGTGAAAAAAAATTAAAACACAGTTACTTATTACATATCCTTAACTAAATGACATTGTATTACAAACTGTCAAAATGAAGCAATCGAAATTTACCGAGAGCCAGATTATCAAGGCGCTTAAAGAGAATGAACAAGGTAGAAAATCAGAGGGTATCTGTTGTGAACTTGGGATTCATAAAGGAACGTTTTATAACTGGAGGAAGAAGTATTCAGGTATGGACTCTAGCCAATTGAAGAAACTCAAAGAGCTGAAGGAAGAGAACAGGCGGTTGAAGCAAATATATGCTGATCTAAGCCTTGAATGTAGTAATGCTCAAAGATGTTACTGTCAAAAAAGTTTTAAAGCCTTCTGAGAAGAAAGAACGTGCTGAGTATCTCCAAAAAAGAGTCATCAAGTGAGTATCGACAGGTCATGCAAGGTGATGAGTCTCTCTTGATCCATGTGGTACTATCAGAGCAGGAAAGATGACCGAGAGGTGATCGACAAACTCTCAGAGTTGGCAGAGCTGCTACCCACAAGAAGTTTTGACGAATACTATGAAAGGATCTGACAGCAGGGCTATAATTGGAACAGGAAACGTGTTCTAAGGATCTATCGACTAATGAAGCTAGGATTGAGAAGAAAACACAAGAAGCGACTTCCTGCAAGGGTTGAACAACCGCTTGTATTGCCAGATCAGTACCTGCACACCTGGAGTATGGACTTCATGAGCGATGCTTTGACTGATAAGCGTAAGATTAGGATATTCAATGTGATTGATGATTACAACCTCGAAGTACTGGCTGTTGAGGCTGGATAGGAAAACGATATTGAAATCAAGTATATCCAACCCGGAAGTCCTGTACAGAATGCCTTCATCGAGAGATTCAATAGATACATTCGAGAAGACGTTCTGGATGCATACTGGTTTGAGAATCTTGAGCAACTAAGAGTAACCATAGAAAAGTGGAGAACAGGTTACAATGAAAATCATCCCATAAATCCTTAGGTAGATTATCACCGAACCGGTTCAAAACATTGAGTAAAGAGAAGAATATTAAGATAAATAAGTTGAATTTAGCACTGTCCTAAAAAAGGGAAGCCTACACATGGGCAACGGATTATAGCCTTGATTCAAAAAAGAAAGACTATCTATGATCAGCAATCAGCAACGGACATCTAAAGTCTAAATGGAACAGGGACGAGTTTGAAGGCAGTTTATCTTCTTTTAAGAAGAAGTAGCATATCGATAATCTGATTACGCAAACTTACGAAAAGGACGTTGATGAAATTACTTACTTAGATATCTCTCATGAAATTAGAAATTTATAGCAAAAAAGAACGGTTTTCGATATCTATGTTTCCTGTGCTTTTTTATTACAATTCCATATTTCACATACTTTAAGATGCACTCACAATCCCTCCTACGAAAACAAGTTCTGTATCATTTGGTACGATCCTCACATCAAGATAATCATTCACCTCAGGTAATGTCAATGAATCTACAACTTCAATTTTCAAAGCCACAGGCATCTTTTCCATTCTTCTAAGGAAATACTCGCAAAAAATATGTGTCACATGAACGATAAATCGCTCCAGAAGCATCCCTGACTTGCTAACCTTTAAAGTATATTTCTCAATACTATTCTTAGCGCTAAATGCATCATTCTGAAAATAGAATGGCTCTAGTGACCGACTGGTTTTCAATTTTTTCAATAGTCTAAGAAATGTTGGGAGTTGATCTGCTTCTTTGATTATAGCTGCACCAATGTTCTTGTCTTGGCTAAATAAACCTAAGTGTTTATCAATATATGAGGAACTAGGGTTTCCTGAAAAAAGTAAAACTTTGGTATAATTCGCATACCAAGCATTTAAAAGCCCCTCATCTGTCTCTCTTAAAACCTTTTCCAGAAGCTCAAAATAACTATCAAGTGACCACTCTCTGATGATCAATACTAAAGAATAAAAAACTCCATCTTCTACTTTTGCACGAGCCGCTTCGACTTTTTCTATTCTTTGATTCAAAAGGTCCAACAATGACTCATCAATGTCAATAAA
Source organism: Bacteroidota bacterium (assembly GCA_038746525.1). Classification (GTDB taxonomy): domain Bacteria; phylum Bacteroidota; class Bacteroidia; order Cytophagales; family Cyclobacteriaceae; genus Ekhidna. Next base: position 4,449 of record JBCDKO010000248.1, on the reverse strand, counting down.
TTCTTTATCGATATCCATTTGCTTGCTTCAACTACTTTTAATAGCTACAAAACCAATTTTAACAAACTCGCTCTCTGCTGATTATTCGATCGTTTTTGATAGATGCTTGTGAATAATTGAAAAATATTTACTAAACCATTCGCCTTCATCATCTTACTATACAGCATTCGCTCATCATCAGGTAGCAAAGTATCAGCTAAATCAACAGTTTCGAGCAGATCCTTAGCCTGTTCGATGGATTGACAAAGTCCCTCTCCACTAAAACTTTCTTTTCCTTTTTGATTCAAAAAAAACAGTAAATATGACTTTACCGCCAATCTCGCTACTTTTTCAGGGAGTTCATCTAAGTATTGTCTCCGAAAAAAAGCAAAAGTCGATTCACTCCAACCCCCACCCTTAGAAGAATATAGCGTACCTCCCACCGCGATACGAAACAGTTCTTTGCGAATAACTTTGATTCCCTGTAGAGATAGAATCTTATCAATATATATATAATCTCGCCTTACGGAATCATCATAATATAGAACCACACCATCACTTTGTTCTGCTCTTCTATAAATGTCGCGTAAGACCGGCAGCAGGTAATTGATGCTACCATTTTCAGAAACCAAGGTTCGCAAAGACAAGCCGAATGATGTAAGATCCAAAAATACTGACCCACTGATCGCTCGTTGATCCAGAAGTAATTTGTTCTGCGCCAGCTGATCAAGAACCTGATCCTGGCTTAAAGTTAGCTTCACCTGATTATCCACTTTCAGATTGCCGATTCCTAAAAATTCCAGATGCGTTTTCCACCATTTATAAATAGTTAATGACGACGGATGGACGTATCCCTTGTGCTCGACTCTGTTGGTGATTTCTTGTGATTTTTTCCTGAATTGGTCAATCATTGAATCAATACCTACCTGACTTTGAAAACACTCAACATACAATTCACCTATTTCATATTCTGATGACTCAGCAAAATCATACTCAGGATGAATAAGCTCCAAGTAAGTCCAAAACCGAATGTTTTGAATTGCAAGGTCCCAGGGAGTTCGGTTAAACCAAAATGTCGTATTAGATATATTTTCCAGTATCCGCAATGATGTGTCAAGATAAGCCATTCCTGCTACGTGTGTCAGCATCAAAGGCTTAGTCGCGTTTATTCCAACGGGAAGAATCAGCATTAATTAAAATCCACTTTTAGAAAGTCCTGAAATTGAGAAACCGTTAATTCGATGGTAGAATCATTTTTGATTATTCTACGAGCATATGTTCTACCCATGAAAAGCTCCTCACTAATAAAATGTGATCTATGCACTCTCTGGTTCTATAAAGTCGCTTAGTTCATGTAGCCCAAGCTGAAATCAACTTCCGGCCATTTTGATTGACAAGCTGTGTGATAATCGAACTTTTACATTTTATACCTGATTGCATTTATATGTTAAAAAAAACTCTAATTTCGCTTTAAAATACAAAAGGTGCCATAGAACTTTATTTTCTCTCTTAAATAAATTCTGAAATCTTGTCTTTCACTTGAGGAGGTCGTTTGCCCTTTTCCACTTCGGATATCCAATTCCTAAAAAAAGCATTCCGTTCAGCCACCTCTATCCTGACCGAAGACATACCATGGTTTTGGCGCAGTTCACAATATCGATCGCTTTTTTTCATTAGAAAATCATCAATATTCTTTTCGATTTTCCGTATTAATTCCTGATGAATTTCATCTTCAAGTTCTATCAGTAAAGTGATATTTTGATCTTTTTCAGCAGGGCACTGAAAAGTGAAGTTGACAATACCAATGTCAAAGAGACCATTTATTTCCTTAATTGCTGCCAGGAAAACATCATCCGAAATAAACTTTTCGGGAGAATATCGACCGGCATATTCTACAGTAGGGACTCCATTAACAAAACCTTTGACTGTTACCAGATCACCGGTAATGTATCGATAAAAGCCTGACTGCTGAGTTACAACTACAGCATAACTTCTGTCTAATTGCAAGTCACCCAACAATACAACATTTTGATCATTCAATACATCGATAAATTCATAAAAGACTGTATCATAAACCAGCAGATTCTGATCTTCTTCGTCAAAAAGTGGTATTGCAACCGGTGCCTCGGAGGATCCTAAAGGCGCTGACATCAATTTTACCTTTTCGCCAAAAACCTTTCTACTCTCCTTTAGATAAAATTGTGAGACTCCTTCTTTCCAACATATAACATAACGTAAATCAGGCCATAAATCTATGGGCAACAGCTCTTTTGATTTACTATATAGTGAACTCAGCCTTTCTGCTAATGCAGGATTTGGCGTATTGAAGTCCTCGCCATTTAATGTCCCATTGCGAATATCATTTATCAAACGATCCGCCCAAACCTTCAATAGAAATTTTAGAATATGAATGACGGCTGGGTTAATTCCAACCAGCGCGTTGATTTCATATTCGGATGATACACGTATTCTGTAATACATACGTTCCAAGTCTTCTTCAACCTCCGTTGGGATATCTGTCCATTTTGTTCCACTTCCCGGCTCGAATAAAACACTTTCTTTAAAGTCATCTCCAAAGTTTATTTGACTCAACCCTTTATGATTTGCACCATTTTTGAGCTTGGTAAGTGCCCTATTGGGATCTAATTTAAAATTAACGGTTTTGGATGCATTCTTGAGAAAATCAGGAAAATGCGTGACCAGCTGACCAAAATAAGTGATGTAAAAAGGAATGAATACCTGCTTCGCATAATCCATGCTCATGGGAATAATCTTTGGGTTATTCGTGGTACCGCTGCTGGAAACAAACTGGTAATTTTCAGAAGCGTATAATACCGCTTTTTCCTCGCCCAAAATCCGCGCTATCGACGAATCATAATCGCTAAAGACTGTGAGCGGCAGAGCACCTCTAAAATCCTCATAGGATTTTATATTAGAAAAATTATATTTTCGGCCTATCCAGGTATTGACATTCTCCTGCAATATTTTCGATAATATCTCTTTCTGAATGTCTTCCGCTTTGTGGGTATTTTCAATAAATAAAACAGCTTTTTCTTTAGCTTTAATTAGGACTTCTTTGTCAAACATGCGTTATGCCGATTAATCTAAAAATGGTGATGGAATATATGGTCAATCAAAAAACTATCTAGCAAATTGATGATGCTTCAAACTTCTATAGAAGCAAACCATTAATTCATTCGAAAATTTCTAATATAAATAAATTTTTAAAAAATAAATAATATGAATTTCTTTGTAGATCAGATCCAGACAAAGATTTCACTACTTACTTGAACGAGGTAAAAGTTATTCAACATATTCTTTGTTTTTTTGATCCCTTACGTTTACTTTCCACTTTAATAGTACGTTTTGCTTTTATTTAACGTGTTAAATTAACTCTGCACTTGATTCGTTAGAATGGCGACAGCTTTAACCTGTAGTCAATAAATTATATTGATGCATAACGAAATTAAACTAATTTTATTTAAATTATGCTAAACTGCGGATGGTACATTCTATATGTAAAGTTACGTCATGAAAAAAAAGTTTATGATTCTTCGATTGAAACTTCTATAAAAGCCTTTTCTTCCTCTTATTAAAGCAATCAAACAACGGGGTGCGAATAAGCGTTGTTATATGATGCCGTTACTTCCGACATATGTATTTGTTAAAATCAAATCAAGTATGGATTACAATACTGCATTGTCAGTTACCGGTGTGTATAGCTTTATTAAGTTTGGTACAGACTTTGCCAAACTGACGGATCAGGAATACAACCACATCAAGGTCTTAACCGGGATTGAAGAGATTAATTCCATAGAAGTTGACAATTCACACATCAGACCTGGTGAGGTGAGAAAAATCAGTGCAGGATTACTGAAAGGACTTGAATGTCAGGTTCTTAAAACAACTAATTCCAACAAGATCATTGTACGTATAGATTCTTTAAGGCAAAATATCATTGCAAGTCTCCCAAAATGCTGCTTGGAAGACACCATTGGTTCGTATAAAAATTTTTGATAAACTGGATTACTGTTGTAATGAGAAACGATTTTACATTTTTCGGCTCAATAAATATGAGCTATTTATAAACTCATTCTTCACCGTCACTATAGCCCGCTGATATACGACCTAAAGTTGATAATCTGTGGCTATATCAGTTAATCTCAATTTTCAAGGACTTTACAAACTGCAATAACTAGAATGTTTACTTTCTGGAGGAAACAGTAATGAAATTTGAACACCTAAAATTACTATTTCCTCCTCTATTGCCATATTTCTAAACGGTATTTTGCCATAGTTATGATTCGCTTCAATTTACTATTCTAACATCAATGTCGTTTAGTTAAGCATTTATTTTCACAGCGGTTTATAATTTTGATAATAAGATCTTTTGGGTTTGTGTAGCCTGGGATTCGATCGGTCGGGACGTATAATTTCTCTGGTGTGATAAACCATGCTATCGAATGCTTC
>JBCDKO010000247.1:0-6668 GCA_038746525.1 Bacteroidota bacterium | reverse complement strand
CCATGAGTATGTAAAAGATCAATCGGCTACCTGTACGGGTTTTAATTCCTGTGCACACTATTGTGGGGCGGTGTGCCTCAATCATTCCGATGAGCAATGTGAGTTTAACTGCCTGTCTGAATGCCGTGAATCGGGCTATCCGGAATTTGAATGTACCGGAGATCCCCTCGTCTGGACAGCCTTCCAGACCATGCCTTACTCAGACCTGGAGTTTAGGTATGTATTTGGGGACTATGCACAAAGCTCCTGGAAGATCGTGGATCCGAAAAGTGGAGTGACCTACCATTTTGACAAACGAGAGGTGACGACTTCCAGCACCAGGAAGCCCGGGGAAGCCGCTTTTGGTGAGAAATACACCTATGAATCAACCTGGCATCTGTCCAAGATCGATTACCCCGATGGAGATAATATCACGTTTACCTACACCGATGCAATCGATGAGGAGATCACCACCCGTGAATACCACACCTTTGCCACCTTCGTAAACGCAGGTTCGAATCGTGACTTGAACGTACAAGGTATCGAAGAGACCAGGAACAAAACCATCACCGGCACCCGATACCTTGCCGGTATCCATTTCGCTCAGGGAAGCATTGATTTTGCCTATCAACCACGCGAAGATCTGACGGCAGGAAAAAGGCTTTCTCAGGTCTATCTCAGAGATAAAAGTGGGAACACCGTGAGCACCACGGTCCTTCATCAATCCTATTTTAGTTCCGGCAAATCCTTCAAAACAGGAGGCGTTATCAATGGGTGTAGCGATGCAGCGGAGTGCAAACGATTAAAGCTGGAGGCTGTATATCAAGACGGCGGACTGGTGCAGTCCTATACCTACCGGAATGAACAAGGATATGATGGGAGCGGAATCAACTACTATGAGCTGCCACCCAGAGACTCCTACTATTTCGATCATTATGGCTACCACAATGCCGGCGGGACTAAGGGGAATAATTATGCCCCCTATCCGATGTTGTCTAATGTGAGCGTTCAGGAAGACGGTCCGGAGGTCCACTATAATTTATGGTCTGGCGTAGACCGTGATTCCTACCAGGATTATGCGTTGGCCAATATCCTTACGCGCATTGACTACCCAGGTGGTGGCCACACCAAATACACCTACCAGGTTTACCAAGGGAAAATAAGGACACAAGCCATTGAACGTTTCGATGAGCATGATCTGCGTATATTCGGAAATAGCTACATCTACGAACGTGCGACCAGTCTCCCGATTTATCAATATCATCTGAAGCATAATGGGGATAAATTCAGAATTTCCCAGCGTTCTTCAACGAATATGCTATCGCTGAATGGTCCCGATTTCGGTTACGGTAAGGTCACGGTGAAAGACCTGATGGGACAAGGAAGTTCTGAACATTTCTTCTACACCAACTTGAGGAAATCGGAAATCACGCCGTATAAGCATCGGTATAGTGTTAAAAATAACAACACGTTTTCTGACCTGGGTGATGGTGTGATCACCGATGCTTTTGAGAAACCTCCGTTTTCCATCTCTTCCTTGAAGTATTACGATTGGGGGGTGGCCGATAAAGTTCAAACGTATAATGCAGACGGCACCCTGCTTTCGGAGAAGGTATTTAATTACGATGCCCACGATGAGTCTGCCCTATATTCGGTCACCAATCTGCGGGTAGAAGTAACCGATGAGCATGCCAATGACAAGGAGGTGTATGTTTCCAGATACGATATGGAAGTGAGGCCCTACAGGTGGTTGAGTACCACGGAAACCTATTTCGATGAAGAAGGAAATGAGAACGCCACCACCACTCAAATCTATCCTGCCAATGGATACATTACTATCCCCACCGAAGTGCATACCGTAAAGTCCGATGGATATGAGTCCAGGACCTTCATGCAATACCTTGGATTGGTTGGAGGCAAAAAAATGTACGGAATGCCTCAACAGACAGAAGTAAAAATTAAACTACCGGAGTATCATTCGAATGATTTCAGGACGGTTTCGGTCAATAAAACGGATTTCAAAGTAATGCATGGGTTGGTCGTGCCCTACACGGTGAAAAGCCTCACTACCGATAGCCCCTTAACCATTGATTGGACAGAGGATGACTTAGAGCTGGTTCATACATTCATTGACTATAATGAGAGAGGGCAGGTACTAAAGCAACAGGGATCAGACGGGATAATCCAGGAATTTACTTATGATGATAATGGCTTTTTGGCGAGCACTATTTTACTTCCGAATGAGGAAGCGGATAAAAGAACCACCACTTACGACCATCAACTTTTGGTTGGTATGGAAAAAGTGACCGATCCGAATGACCGGTCCATGACTTACGGATACGATTCCCGCAACCGCCTTCATCTTGTGCGTGATCAGGATGAGGATGTGGTAGAGCGCTACCGGTATGATTATGGACAGGAAGATAATGGACTGCATGCAGAAATTAAAATTTCCGGTGACCGTGTGCTGGGGAGAACGCTCACATTTAGCGCAATCAACCCCCGCGGATATGGAGCGCAAATGACCGAATACCAGTGGGACTTTGACGGAGTTAGTAAGAGCGGCCCTTCGGTTACGCATAGCTTTAGTTCCGCAGGAAGGAAAACCATCCGATTAAATATCCTCAATTCCGAATATGATGCTCCGCTACAGGTAACTTCCTCAATCGATATTTGTGATCCTCCGGAGTATGCGCTGCGTGGCCCTGAATCGGGTTGCACTTTTGATGACGGCACCGAACCTCCACACGTCGTAGAATATGCTTTTTCACTGAGCAATTCCGGTGCTCCTTACACTGCAACGGTCACCTGGCAATACCGCCAGCCTGATGCTGCCTGGTACACCTTTGACCGTATCACCTCTGATGAAGCCGCAATCCTCAGCAACAGGAATTTTCTGGAGGAAGGGGCGTATCAGATTAAAGCGATCATCTCTGGCTGTAATGGCAAAACCCTGACCAAAAGCCTGGAAATAACACATTGTAGCGGTAACAATAATAACGATAGTGGCGGTAATGATGATGAAAGTAATGATGATAGTGAAGAAGAAACCTGTACCACACCGGTAAGCATCTCACCATCGAGTTGGAAAGTGGAGCCATCGGGGGATTCGAAAGACTTTGTGGTTTCCTCTTCTTCTTTTAGGGTTTCGGATAATCAGCCCTGGATATCTACCGGTGTGAGTGGAACAACCCTCACTGTAGAAGTAGATAAGCATCCGGGTGGGGCTTTAAGACCAGGAAAAGTCACTATCAGGAAAGGTTATTGTACCGCTTCCATTTTCATCTCTCAAGAGGGTCCATCAGAAACATGCGCCGATGGATGTCATTGGGACCCGGTAGATGGCCGGTGTGAAGATGAAAATGGCGATCCTGAAAAGTGCAATTTTTGATGCTAAAAAGGCGTATCTGTCAAGATGTGATCAAAAGAAAGAAATTCTCTCAAGAGTCGCTTAGATGTCCCGAGTTTCAGAGATAGAATGGAAAAAAGAAAATAACCCGAAAAATTCTGGTGTTATTCATTAATATGATATAGCACGTTAAATAGGCGGTAATCGATTTCAAATGAGAGGACAAAATCATTCTCCAAATGAGAGGAATCAAAAATCATTCAGTATGAATATTCAACTAATGTAAATCAATTACTTAGAATCCTTTGAAAAACCCTCCTTTTGGCCCAACTCTTCGTTACTCAAAATTTCAAAAGCCTCATTTACGCCCAGTAAACTACGTTTTTGAAATTCTGAAAGCCTCGATTTGAACCAAAAATCCAGTTTTGCAAAGGATTCTAATTAAATCAACCCGTCGCTATTTTGTGGTGAATGATGGGGGTTAGTTTGCTTTTGCAAATACATTTTCATTTTTTGATTTGAGTTTCTTTATGCCATAAATAGTTTGGGGGATAAAAGCCGCCATAAGTAGCAAAGAGCCTAAGATGACCAGATAGGTAGGGTCTGAAGTTATGTCAGGGAACGAAAAAGATCCCATAATGACCAGCGAAGAGAAAGGAAGAGAACACGCTAAAACTTGCAGTGCAAAGTCAATTTCAAAAGTCTTAGCTTCATGTTTTTCCTGATCATTTACCAATGTCATGTGAGCAAAAGGCCAGAAGCTACAAGAACTTTGAGGAAATACGACCGCAAGAAGAATAAGGGTAGGACTAAAGTCCGGAAAAAAATAAATGAAAATTGCACTTGCAATAAAGCTTAAGCCAGATCTCCATGAAAGGAACTGAAGAATGTTTCCGATTTGATTTAGTTTGATTTTTACGGCTAATCCGATAAATAATAGTACTAAGGGAGCCATGATACTGCTTAGCCTTAAAAAAACTGAGGAAATGGTTTCAGGAAGAGCATTAAGATTTAGATTAAACCCTAACATGAATAGCGCAACAATCATTACCATATTTATAGGTTCACTCAACATTTTAAAGAGCATCTGTTGAATACTTCCATTTTTCCCATTACTAAATCCATTATTTAGTTTTAAAAACCATCTCATGGATAATAAGTAAAGGACAATCAGCACAAAAAATTTATTTCCAACATCAACTAAAGCAGCAAATGCCAATGGCTCATCTCCAAGGTATTCTGAAATAAAAGGAAAGCATGATAATCCGGGTGCAAGTGAAGGTAGCAACATCAAAAGAGTTCTTTTTCTTCTGCTGGACAGGCCAGGAAAAAGAGGAAGGCTCAGTTGAAAAAAAAGGAAAAGAATTAAATTGATCAGGAGGCCAAGCAAAGGGAGTACCAACAGATCAGATTGTAAATCTACTTTTAGTAGGGCAATAAATATAGTAGCGGGTAAAGCGAGGGATAAAATCAATACCTTTACACCTTTTAATTGCTCAGGCTGCTTGATTTTTCCCTTTAGAGCCACCCCAATACCAATCATTATCAATAGACCAAGGGTTTTTTCCATTGGCAAATGCTTCTTATGATTTTAAATTAAAAATGGATTAGACTAAAACGGTTTGAATAGCGTCTAGGAATAAATTCATTTCCTCTCTCGTTCCCATACTAACACGACACCAATTTTTCTTCTGAATCTCAAACGCTCGTACCGCTACATTTTGACTTCGCATTTGTTCTAAGAATTTTTTTCCATCCATTTCTATAGGGAAGATAACAAATGAGGTATGGGATTTAATGCAATCAAATCCCATGGTATTTAATTCTGCTGATACATATTCCCGTACTTCATTATTGAGTTTTTTTGACTTCTCTAAAAATTCAACGTCGTCCATACTTGCTATGGCAGACATGACTGAAGGATAAGAGATACCCATTCCCCCTCGGGTTATTTCTTGGAACTCTTTGATTGTCTTCTCCTTAGCAACCATATAACCGACTCTCATTCCGGCCATTCCGTGTATTTTAGAGAAAGTTCTGGCTATCATTACGTTTTTGCCTTCATTGACCAACGAAACCATACTTTTAGATGCCGGATTATCCATGAAATCCAAGTAAGCTTCATCAATGAAAACGGGCACTTTTTTAGATACGCGGCTGCAGAAATCTTTGAGTTCCGCCGTGGGAGTAATTGATCCGGTTGGATTATTCGGATTACAGACGTACACCAACTTTGTGTTTTTATCAATAGCTGCCTCCATGGCATCAAGATCATGAGACCAGTCTTTTTTCAATGGTATAGCTTTCCATTTTGCACCAACGGCTTTTGCAACATTGATCATTGACATGTAAGAAGGATCTGCAGAAACAATATTTCCACCTTCTACAAACAGTAAAATTCCAGTTTTTTCCAGGATATCTGAAGAACCCGGACCCATCATAATGTTTTCAGGTTTTACTTCTTCCTTATCAGCAATTTTGTTGATTAATTGAAACAATTCTCTCCAAGCGTACCTATTCCCTTTTCCTGCTCCTGTTTTATTTGCTTCGATGGATTTAGGAGAAGGCCCATATGGATTTTCGTTGGCATTAAGTTTGGCTAAAATACCATCTGGGTTTTTTATGAGTGATTCATCAATGAATTCTTTGAAAAAAGGACTGTACCAAGCATTTCCATAATTGTCCAATGAAACTGGACTTTTCCAAGATTCTGAAAAGCTGAGGTGGGGAGCTAAGGTTAAGCCCCCAATCGATAATAATCCGGTCTTTAAGGCTTGTCTTCTGGTTTTTTTCATTTTAGCAAGAGATTTAAATATGAAATTATGTGCTACAAATATACTATTTAAATCGTCAGATGTTTTGAACAGCTGTCCTGATACAGAATATTATGTTTTTATCAAAAAAATACATTTTGGTGGCGATTTTCTTAAAATAATTGTTTGGCAAAGTTGGTATTCTGTGTGATATTAAATGATAGGGAAATCGAATAAGTAAGGAGAATTTCACCCTGGCCGGGTGCCCTCAACCCTTCCCGGCATGCGCGTGATCGTCACCTATCACACGGCGCTTCAAAAGTCAGGTTTTCTTCTTTACTACGTTTAAGGGTAACTACATCCAGTGACAGGAAAATGATGTAGTTGATGCTGTGCGGTATTTATAAGTTATTTAACCCGAAAATTTGGGTGTTATTCATTGCGAAGAGGTAACAGGTTGAATAGGAGGTAATTGATTTCGAATCAGAAGACAACACCGTTCCCCAAATCTGAGGAATCAAAAATTATTCAACATGAATATTAGCATCCTTTGAAAAACCCGCCTTTTGGCCCAACTCATCGTTACT
>JBCDKO010000246.1:0-6751 GCA_038746525.1 Bacteroidota bacterium | reverse complement strand
GTGTAGGTATTTTTCAGGGTGTTGCTTAGCAAAATCATCATTAATAACATCTAAATTCATTTTGAATTTATACCACTTATCACCTAATTTCATGTAATAACTCCAAGACGATTCATAGACTGTGGTGGCCCTGTTATAATACTGTATAAATTTTTTCTTCCATTTGTTAGCATCATTCTTTTCTTCCGGTGTTAGAGGGTCTAGGTATTTGTGTTTGGTTTTGTCACCATTTATAATCCAGTTGTTGTATTCACTATTAAACCATAGTGTCCCATCTTTTAACACATTATATATTGGTCCATAAGAAACAACACCTCCATTTACATTAATTCTCACTCTTTCGTGTTTATCCTTTTTGACATCATTGCCATAGGCAATAATTCCAACATCTTTAATGTCTAAAAAAACTTCATCAATACTATTATCTTTATTAAAAATTGTAGTTACGTGATAATTTTCAGTTCCTTTATGTAGGTGTAGTTCTTGGTAGTCAGTATAGTCTTGCATTTCTTTTTGTTTACAATTAATTAGTATAAGTGTTAAGCATAAAAAGAATATATTATTTTTCATCTTTGGCTTCATGGTATAAATGGTTCGCTGCTGCTTTGCTTTTGTGTACATAGGCTTTGATCACATTTTTGATGTACTCGGTATTGCCAATGGCAGTATCTATTAATTTATTTTTTAGTTTACCCTCAACCTCTTCTTTCTCCTTTTTCCGTTTTTGTTGTTCGGTTGGCTCACTTTCATCAGGGTTTTTATCATACTTCACCCTATAAAACATATCCTTGCCCAGGTTTTGTATGCGTTGCCATATACTTTGGTTGCCTAGGGCATCGTCAGGGAAGTCTTCCACTATTTTGGAGTGGTGTATCATGGCTACAGGGCTAAAATGAGCATACAGGTCTGCGTTTTGCAAGGCGGCGTATTTTTTTAGCATGGTTTCAAAGGCATCGGTTACCTGTATTCTTAAATCCAGCTCTTTTTTTCGCTGTTCTAGCTGTCTTTCTTCTTCTTCAGTAAGGTCGCCTGCAAAGGGGTCCTTGTCCGCCAGCCAATTGCTTAATCTGTACATAGCCTCTTTGTATTCTTCGGCAACTTTATTGCTGTAGCTGTATGTATTCTCTGTTTGTTGTTCGTATTGGTTTTTTAGGGTTCTGTAACGGTACATCGCTGTTCCCCAACGTACAGCTACAATTTTATAATCGCCCCACTGTACACCTAGTTTTTGCTGCTCTCGGGTAGGATTGTCCATATCATCCAGTGCTTTGAAGTCGAAACGTTTATTAGCAATGTATTTGGGTAATACAATGAACCCTCCTTCGGATTGATGATTTTTTAAATCTATTATTTCTTTTGAGGCATCATTTAATATCGGCAAATTATCATAGTACTCAACACTAAGCAGTGTGTTGTCTCGTTTTGGGTTGCAGGCACTGGGTATTTGCGGAATATCGCCGTCTATAAGCACTAGGTCAGCCCTATCGTTGGTGAAAGTAAATTGCAAAGCTCTGCTTTTGTAAGCACTCCAGTTTGAAATTGCTTTTATATGCTCATAGAGCCCCCTGTTGTGGTATATCTTTTTGTGTTCTTCAGAAAATATTTCAGCAAGACTATTGAGGAATTTATCGCCAAAATCTTCATTTTTTCCTGATAGGTTAGGGAAACTATAGTTTACTTCGTAGCGATTAACTTTTATATCTACGATACGGTCGTATTCTTTTCCAAATAAGCCCTTGGGTTGGTGTACGCCAAGAAAAATAATATTGATAGGGATTTTATCATATCCCATATCGGCGGCATACTTGATGACACCTAGTGCCACACCTGCGGCCATACAGGCACCATGGCTATGCCCCACAATGGTAACAGGCTTGTATTTAGGTGAAAACTGCTCAACCGATGGCATATCATCCTTATAATCTTCCACGATTTTGTTTTTAAAAATGGTGTAGATTTTTTTGGCCCAAGTGTAGCCTAAAGCTATGCCATGGTCTATACGATGTGCACCATTGCTACCCAAATCATGGGAACCATTGATGTAGTGCACGTGATCCTCAGCATGGAAGTACCTGGCATAGGTTTTTGTTGATAAATATTCATTTTCGATACTGTTCCAATACCCATAGTATTTTTCGTCGGGGGTAAAGGCAAAATCCTGTAAGGGGTTTTTTAGAAAATCCATTACTTTTTCTTTGGTGGTTTTTTCAGGGGCGTTGTCTCTGTCTCTTTTTTCCTGAGCTGTGTCAATATCGTCAGGGTGAGTGCGATTATGTTCGTCGGCATTTTCGCCTTTTAATGCTCCACTATCAGGTTCATCGGAGGTTTTATCCAAAATAGCATTATATAGAGTGGCTTCTGTATTGTGGATAGGGTCTGAAAGGAACCCATTAACAAAAATGATCTCGCCTTGAAGTTTGGGAAGTTTGGGTGTAATTGTGATACTGGCTTCTGTTTTTTGGTCAAAATAGGTTGCCGTAGCCACAAGTGTTTGTTTAGCAAAATCTATATCGTCTGCGCTTTTCAGTTCAATTCTTGTATACCCCTCGGTATCGATATAGCCTTCGGAATTGAGCAAAACAGTATCAGGGTCTTTTTTCTCAACAATCTCAAAGTCCAGTGTTTCTCCCGGAAGCATTCCTTGAGTGAAGGCTTCCAGCCAAGTCTTTTCTCCTGCTGTGGTTTCTTCAATAACTTCATCGGGTAAATCCACTGTTTTGTCTTTGTCTTTGAACGCTTTGTTGGATTTCCACTCCAGACTAATAATTTCAGGCTCAATGATGGGGTCAATAAATGGTCCTGCAATTGGTTGTAATTGACTAAATTCACTTATCTGCCCTGAATCAATAAATTCTACCTTTCCTGTTTCATCAAACAACGCTCCCGGCATTCTACCTACACCTTGTATAGTTGAATCTTCTAAAAGTACTTCACTGCCCTGAAATTTGACATCTCCATAGCCTGCCCAATCTCCTAATGTAGATAACATAAAACCATCATCAAAGATGAAATTTAAAGGAGCTTTCTCAATTATAGTACCTGCAAGCTTGTCTTGTATTTTAGGTACATCGGCAAGCACTTTAAAAGTTCCTGTATGCGAGTTAAACTTTATTTTTGCTCCGTCAATTACATAATTTTTTGCCATAACTTTTTTCGTTCAAATGGTTTAAGGACTTATTAATAACCATAGGCTTTCATCACCCTTACTAAGTAAAATTTTTTAGACAATGCAGAGGGGTTCTTGATTTTCACTTTATTTTATACAACTCTAGAGATGAAATATTTATAGGTATAGCGTTCTATTTTCGATGGAACGTATAGAATTTGGGATCAATCGTATCGGCAGACCCAATTCATCCGGTGATTGATGCGAATTTGTTATTGAATTTTTAGGTTCAATTTCATCACATTATTGCAGTCTTTTTGAAAGTAATTCAGGAGGCTATCTTTCGCAAATCCCTTTAAAATCACAAAACTTACACTTGGCTAAATCTTCTGTTTGATCGAAAGGTATTTTAGTATCGAAAACTTCGTTCAAAAGCTCTTTCATCTTTTGTTCAAAGGTGGACAAATAGCTTCTGGCATCAGTGATGGGACCGATGTTGCTCTTTAATCGAAAGTCAAAATCGGGCCGGAAAAATTCCTTAACATTAATGAGGCCCGGAATGATCGCATTTTCAACTCCATATTTTGAAGCATAGAGCCAGGCGTAAAAAAAGGTTTGATATCCAGCCTTTCTGCCTGACGTATGTTTATGGTTAGTGTTTGGATTAAAAAGATTTTCAAAGTTGCCAATCTCTGTTTCATCTCTTCCTGTTTTGTAATCCAACACTCTAACCATTCCTTTCTTCCTATCCACTCTGTCTATATCAGCCCCCAACTTCACGTTAATGTTGTTTCCATTAACATTGATGGTGATATACCTCTCATACTTATCTTCGTCTTCCAGGCTTAAAATTTCAAATGGGGCGTACTGCTTGTCCATCAAAAGTACTTTTTTTACAAACTTTTTAATGATCTCAGCCATAACAACATTTCGATCTT
This sequence comes from Bacteroidota bacterium, assembly GCA_038746525.1. Classification (GTDB taxonomy): domain Bacteria; phylum Bacteroidota; class Bacteroidia; order Cytophagales; family Cyclobacteriaceae; genus Ekhidna. The sequence goes on along the minus strand of JBCDKO010000246.1, from coordinate 2,707 downwards.
TAAACTCGAAACGTTTTTTATCGGGCATTCCAAACTCCTCTTTAAATGCTTTTTCCATGGCACCCTCTATGGAGTTTTCCAACCTAAAAAAGTCATTTTTATCGATGACCCTGGATCCTTTTTCTTTCATTGTATCTTGATAGAGATACTCCAATGTTTTGTGAAGTGTATTTCCAAAATGACGCGCATCCAGATCGTCACTCATCTTATCACCGGAAAAAAGCTTTAATACATATCTAAAGTAAAACTTGAGCTTGCAGTCCAGATAAATATTCAACGCAGATGCTGAGACTCTTCGTTGATCTTTTTCAGGAACAGCATCTGTGTAAATGGCTAGCCTATCCAATACTTGAGTAGAAGTCTCAATTGAAATGGGTTTAGTCTCATATACCTGGATAGAATTACTAAGTTTTCTCCATCGAACCTTCAGGCCGCTTTCCAGTTCTACTTGTCTGATAAAACGGCTTACTTCTCCGCTTAAACCAAAATCTGCATACATGTTATAATAGAAAAACAACTGTTTTCCTTTCTGAAGCAGCCGATAAAAAAGATAGGCGTAAAGAGCATCTTGTGTCTCAAAGGTCGGAAGATCAAATGCCTTTCTTATTCTGTAAGGAATAAAAGATCCGGATCGCTGTGAAGAAGGAAAAATGTCCTCGTTCATGTTTAGCATGAGTACATACTTAAAATCCAGATTTCTGGTTTCCAGTACCCCCATGACCTGAAGCCCTTCTACCGGTTGGCCACTAAATGGGATTTTGACCGATCGTGTAGCTTTTTTGAATAAATTCTTAAAGGTTTTGATTTCAACTTTTGAAGATTGTGTTGATAACATCTCTTCTAAGCGAGCAATTAATTGTTGAAAATGATAAAGATATTCCTTTTCTAAACCAAAACGCTCAAGCACCTGTTGTCCAAGCACTTGCACAACTTCTTCCAGGTAGCTTGTCAGGCTCTCCTCTCCTACCTGACGAAATATGATCTTCAATAGCGCTGATTGCAGTGATAAGATTTCTTGTTGAAAGACGCGGATCTGGTTCTTCTTTTTAATCTCAGAGATCAATTTATCAAATGGGTTTCGATACTCTTTGTAGAGATAAGGGTGACTAAGAATATCCAATACAGGTTTATAGTAAAACGACAACCCATTCACCGGAGAGAAACTCGCCTGTTCTTGCAGTTCAATTACCGCTTCCAACAACCCAAAAAGAGGTGTATCTTTAAGCGGATAACCCATGGTAACATTAAGTTTATCCACTTCCTCGGGAATTGCATTTAACATTGGAAAAAGCATGTAGTTTTGAGGCAAAACAATGACTATTTCTTCCTTTTTTACACCACTGCCTAGTAGCTTACTGATCTGTTCACCTACTAACTTGGCCTGACCTATTTCCAGAGAAACACCTGTAGCTACCATCTTTTTGGGGCTTGTGATGTTGGAAGGTGGCGTTTTTGGAAAGCTGGGAGCCAACACCGTATCTTTCATATATTTCCTTAGAAACTCACCTGCCTCCTGTTTATCATCCTTGAGGTAGTATGCATCCAGGTCCCATAAGATTTTCGCGTTGAATGTTGTTATAAAATGCTTGATGAGTACCTCCTCTGACTTCGTGAGGGCATTGAATCCTGCAAAAAGAAGTGGCTTGCTTTGATCAAAATCTATGTGATTTAAATGGTCAATTACATTTCGATAGATATGTGAAGTATACCCTATTCCCTGGATCTTTATCTGCGCTTTAAAGGTAGCATAAACGGGATACAATATCCGCCAGGTCTCTACAAACCGTGCTTGTGTCTTGGTAGAGGTGGGTAAGAACTCCTGCCAGAATTTTTTAATGATCCGTTCCTGCTCCTCATCCAAGAAATAAAACTCCTCCGCCAATTGCCGATCATCCTTCACATACCTAAACAGCTGCTCCGGATTGACCAGGTAATGATCTACTTCCTCAAAATCCTTCAACAACATTTCACCCCAGAAATAAAAGGAGCCGAACCCTTCAACTTTTTCCCGATGGACTTTAAACGCCTTATACAACTCAAAAACAAGCGTTAGCGGATCTGCTTTTTGAATGTCTGAAAAACGAAAAAGAAAATCTTCTAAACTCAGTGTTGCAGGAGACCAAATAGGCTTGCACACTTTGGAGGAGAGGTACTTTTTTAAGAATAGACCTGATCTTCTATTTGGAAAAACCACAGTACAATCTCCCAACTGATGGGAATAATTACTCAGCAAGTGATCCGCAACATCTGAGAGAAAGGCCACGCAGCAAGGATAAGAAATTCTCTGAAAAAAGCGCCTTCAATATCAGGGATAAAACGTATCAGACGATTATGTACACTGATATCGGAGTTCAATCTTCTTAAGGGCACCTCTAAAAACCACTTTCAATTTTCGAGATGATCTTTTTTTCCTGATATTTGGTTATCAAAATACTTAGGGCTTGCTGAGAAAGTCACAGGTGTATCAGATACTAGGCAGGCAGCAAGGGGAAGATGTATGCTTATACTTCGATCCGCAGCGAACGACGTAGCTGATGTACCTGTGACTAGTTGAAAAATCTCGATTTCGAGCTTTTTCAGTGCACCGAAAATGGAAGCATCTGCTCGAAAACCTTGCACCTATTGAAAAAGAAATTTACTAAACAGTATCTTTTGACCACATCAACGTATTTTTTGAATTGAAAAAACGTTTCTCAGCAGGCCCTAC
>JBCDKO010000245.1:0-6772 GCA_038746525.1 Bacteroidota bacterium | reverse complement strand
TGGGTACACTGACGAGTCCGCCCTAGCTTTCCCTGGCAATAGTGGGTGTGTTGACATTTTTCACAAATGAAGCCATCGGGCCATTTGAGTTGAGCGAGGTGGTCATAGCAAGCCTGGTCATCAGGAAATTGTTGCTGGAACCGGAAGAGGGTGAGGCTTTGGTATTTTTTCTCCATGATTTTGATCGTTAAATATTACTTTAAGCTACTGAAAAACAATGGTTTAACCAAAAATACCGCCATCAAAAATTAAATATTTATTAAGTGCCTACTTCAAAACATTTATTTTCTTGTTGTTGTTCTTTATGTGAATCGCCTCATTTATAATCCCTTCAGACTTATTGGTTAAACTTACTGTTTCTAAATCTTCTAAAATCGTCCTATATGACTTATGAAGAAACACTGGAGTATTTATTCTCACGGCTTCCTATGTATCAGAGCGCTGGTAAATCCGCATACAAAAAAGATCTCAATAACACGATTGCGCTTCTTGAAGAATTAGAAAATCCCCATCGGAAGTTTAAAAGTGTTCACATTGCCGGGACCAATGGCAAAGGCACCTGTGCACATGGTATAGCTGCCATTCTTCAGAGCGCAGGCCATAAGGTGGGGCTATATACTTCACCACACCTTAGAAGCTTTACGGAAAGGATCAAAATAAATGGTCGAGAAATAGGAGAGCGACAGGTCGTGCATTTTGTTGAAAAAATAAGGCTCGCGATAGAACGCATCCAACCTTCATTTTTTGAGATTACAGTGGCTATGGCATTCTATCATTTTGCAGATGAAAAAGTGGATATTGCAGTTGTGGAAACAGGGCTTGGAGGGAGGCTGGATAGTACAAATGTGATAACTCCGGAGGCGTGTCTTATTACCAATATCGGTTATGATCATATGGATATGCTAGGAGATACCTTAGCAAAAATAGCCACTGAGAAAGCAGGAATAATAAAGCGAGGAGTTCCAGTTGTAATTGGCGAATATCAAGAGGAAACATTTCCGGTTTTTGTAGAAAAAGCCAAATTTGAAAAAGCAAGACTATACCTGGATCACAACTTCGGAAAAGTTACCAACCCATCAAATTATCCTTATCACAAAGCTTTGAACAGACATTCAATACATGGGCTTGCCTCTGTTTTGAAAGAGCTCGGATGGAAGATTTCAAAAAAAGATATGCACTTTGGTTTTGAAAATCTTGAAGAGCTGACAGGTTTCAAAGGAAGATTTCAACTACTAAGTGAAAAGCCATGGATTGTTGCAGATATAGGTCATAATAAAGAAGGCTTGAAACTTCTGTTTCAGAAAACCAAATCCTTAGTAGAAGAAAAAGGAGCTAAACTTCATCTCATTTTTGGGACAGTAAAAGACAAAGAACTCAAACCTATTCTTGAGATTTTCCCGCCTGATGCAGCTATTTCGTGGACCCAATCAACTGTACCAAGATCATTGCCTGTAGAAGAACTAGCTATTCTTGGAGCAGCACATGGGCGACAAGGAGATCGTTATCAAGATGTTAATGAAGCAATTTCAGCAGCCAGAAGAAAATCGAATTCCGATGATTTAATTTTAATAACGGGAAGCACCTTCATTGTAGCAGAGATTGAAGGCTTATAGTCACTAATGTGCACGGGTGAACCCGTTCGTGTTTTATTTCTTTGAAGTCTTGATTTGCTTTTAAGTTCAAAATGTGAGAATAAAAAAGTTAGAAAAGTTTGCTCAAAACAGGAAAAGCGAAAATGTAATTGAGCCAGGGAAAGAATTATTTGAAACAATTAAAGGGAATTGGAAAAACTACTTTGGAAATGAATACGATTTGGTAGTGGAGTTGGCATGTGGTTGGGGAGAATATACTACAGCCCTGGCCGAAAAGTTTCCCCAAAAAAATTTCGTAGGAGTAGATATAAAAGGGGATAGGTTATGGAAGGGGAGCCAATATGCAGAAAAAAAGGAATTAAGCAATGTTGCTTTTTTAAGGTGTCATATTATTGAAATTTTAAATCTTTTTGATGAGGATGAAGTGGATGAAATATGGCTTACGTTTCCCGATCCTCAACCTAAAGATCGAAACGAAAAACATCGGTTGTCCAATAGGGCCTTTCTTGAAAAATATCGATACATACTAAAACCGGAAGGATCTTTTAGATTTAAAACAGATGACACCCTGCTTTTTGAGTATACACTTCGGGTTTTAAGTGATTTTGAAATAATAGACTTTGAGTTCACCTTTGATTTACATCGTTCCAATCTGCTTGATGATCATTTTGGAATTAGAACCAAATACGAAAAAATCTGGATAGAGAAAGGGAAAAAGATCAAGTATATGAAGTTTCGGTTTAACGCTTGACTAACATAAAACACTAGTTTCTAGCGGAATCTGGCAAAATATAAGTTATTGGTTCACCATTCACAATCCAGGTATCCACTTCGTGAATAGAACGTCTTAGTGATTTTCCTAGCTCTTTTCGAATTTTATTTTCATGATAAATAGCACGTATTTCACGTGCAGTCATTGCCCCTCCATTGACGATCATTAGACGATCGTCTAATAAACCGAAATTAGCATCAAAGGCATGGGCGAGCTCGTGGGCCAAACATGTGAGCTTGCTGTTGCAATTCCACCTGATTTCGGCGCCACTCCCAATTCTATCGAATGGAGCATAATTGACCATCAAAGTGTTGGTGTCCATAATTTGAAAAGCATAGGCATTGTTATTTAATATACCTTTTCTCCCATTATGAATGGGTAATACCATATAGGATATTTTGCGGCTCGAGATTTTAAGCACAAACCGATTGGTTGATTGTTGTAATGTTTGGATGATGTTTCGGGCATAATTTGATTTATTCTCAAGTTTTTGAAGTTTTCTTATGGTCTTTCTAAGCTTCTTCTTGTTCTTAAGATCCTCATTTATTTTACCAAAAGATTTGCCGTTGGCATACTTAAGAAATCCTCCTTCATAGTGAATCCAAAGGCCTCCCTCCATAACTGAGGAAGTTACATCCGGGCAAGGTTTTTTTTGTGATCTTGTGTGCAAGAGCTGTGCTTTAGGTCCTAAAGGATTGAAAAGATTTGATTCATTGTGTTTCAAAATTTGCTTAGAATGACTAGTGGATTCGTAAGCAGAAAGTCCCTGTAGATTTGAAGGGAGCATCAATTGACTTTTAGCCTCAGCTGTAAGAAAATAGATTAGAAGTAGAGAAAAGAGTTGCCGCATGAATTTTCAGATAATTGAAATTCAATACGGATGTGTTTTGCCTTTTAGATAAAAAGTGAGCAAATATTTGGCTTTATTGTAAAAAAGAACACGTTCTGATTGGTATTAAAAGAGTGAACCCGTTTTGGGTAGTGCTAAACGCTGCAGGTATTTCAAATATAATTGAGCACATGCATGAGCATCGCTCAGCGCATCGTGATGCTTCAATGGGATCTTATATTTCTTGCTTAAGTAAGCGAGTCCTTTTTTATAAATGATACGTGTACACCTTACTTCAAAATCAGGCTGAACAATATCGTAGTAAGCAAGCGTGCTTCTCAAACAATTTACGTCAAAGTTGGCATTGTGAGCAACAACTACCTGATCTTCAATGGTATGCTTTATATCAAACCAGACTTCTTCAAAAAAAGGTTTTTCTTTCGTGTCCACAGGAAGTATACCATGTACCCCTACATTTTTGTGGTAATACGCATTTTTTGGTGGCTGCACCAATCGATTGATCTTTTCCGTAATGATACCATTTTCTATCCTCACTATACCAACCTGACATATACTTACCGGTGACCAGGTAGCTGTCTCAAAGTCTAAGGCCGTAAATGATTCTATTTTCACATGACGTGGTTTTATGGTATGTTTAAATCCCTGTAAAGGTGACTATTCCGGCGTATGACCTCATTAAACTATTAGAAGAATCCTTTGAAAAACCCGCCTTTTGGCCCAACTCTTCGTTACTCAAAATTTCAAAAGCCTCATTTACGACCAGTAAACTACGTCTTTGAAATTCTGAAAGCCTTGATTTGAACCAAAAATCCAGTTTTGCGAAGGATTCTAGAAGTTTTCGAGAGAAATTATGACCTGTTTTCAGTTTGAAAGTTAGTTACTTTTTCAATTTTCTCATAGATTCGCCTTTTAACCCTAACCTATCGCACTAGCGTATCTACCGCTTGGGGATAGCATCAGCTATGGTATTTTCTTCGGTGATATCATACCCATTTCTGACAAGCGATTGAGAGGCAATAAAAGGTGACTTCCTGAGTATTAAATCCTTGTGAATTAAAATCACAAAACTATAAATGTTATAATTGCAACCTTCGTTGAGAGGAGCTTTCGGGCGCTTTCGATGCATTTTGTAAAATGGCCATACTCATTTTCATTTTTCACACATTATTCTAATGCTTTTTTATTCTTCGATAGATCATTCTAGCATATGATCTGTGTATCATAGACCATGAATGAGAGCATATGATTTAGTTCACTAACCATCAGCATCTTGCTAATAAAATTCAGGTTGCTTAGTCACTTTGAGAAGGCTTCACGGGATATAGATCTATGAAAAATACCTTTTCTAAATAAAATGAGTATTAACAGAGCTACTTAAATTGTTTTTTATTTATATTTCTACAAAGCAAAATTTCCATCACTTTTATTGTACTATCGTTATGGACGAAATACTTATTTTGAGTGTTTTTTTTCAAAAAAGTGTCTTAGCCTTAGTACACGTTGCAACGAAGGAGAAAAAATTGACCTGAACACTCCTTAAAACAAGGTAAGGCATCAAATAATTTTCATTATTTCAAATGTTTAACAAGCAATTTTTAGGATTAGTATTAAGTGTAGCATTTTTTGCTTGTCAGCAGCAACCGGATGAATCTGTAGGCTTGGATAATCTATCGTTTAACGAGATACATATGGCTTCCGTTAGTCAAGCAATTGACGATTTTGATCCCTTTTTCGATGATGTTGATTATTCTTCGGCAAGAATCACCTCAGATGTGGGTATTTTGTCTTATGATATAGTTGCAGATCTTGAAAAAGGTACAACAACGATTATTAACTTTAGTTTTTTAGAAGATGTAATACCCATATTTGATGATCAAAATGATGACCCTTCATCGGGTAGAATTTCGGGAAGCAGTAAGTATTCAGTTGAATGTGCTTATTCTAATGGTACAGTAACTTCAACTAGTTGTTCAAGTGGGATTAGTTGTGTTAAAATAGTAAAGAAATGCCTCGATGACGGTAGCTGTTCAACCATATGTTCAGTTAGAAAGCTATACAATCCAGCTTCAGGTTCTATTGAAGATTTCATGGAAAGGGATATTTCACTTTTAACACGTATTGGATTGAATCAATCAACATCAGATTATTTGCAAAATCAGCAGAAACTTAGGCTGAGTCTATTAAGATCAAATCCATCCATTTTTATGACTTTTACTGTTAGTAGGTATGTCTATTACAATTAGAAAAACTCATAATAATAGATAAAATGAATATGCTTACATTCTTCGCAGAAAGTTAGAAGTCAAATCGTCACTTCTTAGTTTTTGGAGAAAGTAGGTGCACTCATTTATCAAGGCGTTCGTACGTGCTAACACGATAGCTAATTGATTTCCTTCATTAATAAGATACTGAATGCAATCAAGCTTCTTTATCGCATGATAGAATAAGCAAAATTTATTGCTTTGAGAAATGAAGAAGCTTTAGCTGAAGAAAACAGAATCTTTTCTCCAATGACCGTCCTGATCCCACCATTCGGGGTCTATTTACTAAGTAGGGCTTGCTGAGAAAGTCACAGGTGTATCAGATACTAGGCAGCAAGGTGAAGATGTATGCTTATACTTCGATCCGCAGCGAACGACGTAGCTGATACACCTGTGACTAGTTGAAAAATCTCAAAATCGAGCTTTTTCAGTGCACCGAAAATGGAAGGATCTGCTCGAAGACCTTGCACCTATTGAAAAAGAAATTTACTAAACAGTATCTTTTGACCACATAAACGTGTTTTTTGAATTGAAAAAACGTTTCTCAACAGGCCCTAAGTAGTCCCACGCATACTCATCACATGACTCTGGCGTATGATGAATTTAGGTTAAAGAAAACACGCTAATGATACCTACAGCATAGTTTTTTAGCGAAAAAATAAATCGAATCTGATTTTATACTTTGGAGTAAATGGACCAATTCTTCAAAAATTCGGATGAATCAAAGGTAGACTTGCGGTTTTATTACGTTTTCATCAGAATCTCAAAATAGATTCAATGACCATTTGTGATTGAAATTTCAAAAAAACTTGCTCTATGAGGTAAAAACCTCGTTTTCTTTCAAAAGATATTGTTTTCTTAAAGACACTAATTATGCTTCGACATGACCAATCTCGAAAGAGCTAGAGGACAGGGATTTGGAGAGACTAATTCAAAAAGCGCTCATTTTCTCCAACCGATTACCAAATTTTGACTAAAACACTTGACGCAGACTAAAATGACGGCGGATTTTCTTCCTCGACAGTGACGAGAGCAAAATGGACGGCGGATTTTCTTCCTCGACAGTGACGAGAGCAAAATGGACGGCGGATTTTCTTCCCCGACAGTGACGAGAGCTAAATGGACGGCAGATTTTCTTCCCGACAGTGACGAGAGCAAAATGGACGGCAGATTTTCTTCCCCGACAGTGACGAGAGCTAAATGGACGGCAGATTTTCTTCCCCGACAGTGACGAGAGCTAAATGGACGGCAGATTTTCTTCCCCGACAGTGACGAGAGCTAAATGGACGGCAGATTT
>JBCDKO010000244.1:0-6782 GCA_038746525.1 Bacteroidota bacterium | reverse complement strand
TGGCACCCATCATGCCGTGGAACATCTGCAAGCCTATCTAGACGAGTATTGTTACCGATTTAACCGCCATCTGATGAAGGATAAACTATTTGACCGTCTGATGGATAGAATGGTAGCTCATAGCCCGGTCTACTGCAAAAAATTGAATATTTATTAAGTGCCTACTTCAATCTTTTTATGTAGCAGTTATCATCCGAAGATGGAACATATGGAGGATCCATATAAACCAAATGTGGTTTGAATATCTTTTGACTAAAATCAAAAATATCCAGATTGAAAGTTGTATTGTCATGGCAATTGCCAAAAACAACGTTGTTATAAATATGAACCTGTTCTAAGAAATGTTCTTTTACAGAAAGTCGTAAATCACGTCTTCCATCATTATACTTATCCAAATTCCCTGAAATCGTAAAAACACCTCTGGTTTGTTTTTTTAAACATGATCTGAATAGAGCTGTATATGCCAGTGCTTGTTTATTCTTAGAAGAGAGGTTAAGTATGTTATGACTCACTAACTCCAACCACGCCGCCACCGTATCCCGCTCACCAGCAGTGGGATTTTCGATCATCGCTTTCACCTTGCGGGCGAAGGCACAAGCCTTGGTGAGCTACTTCTCTGTGGCCTGTTGGAGTCGCTCTTCTTTGTTTCTGCCTCCTTTAGCGGTGAGCTGGCCGACGCTACGCATCTGCCCTTTGAGGCGGCGACGCCAGTCCTTGGCTTTACGCCAGCCGGCAAGGGGTTGTTTTTCTGCAAGCTGCTCACATAGATCAACGCACTTGCGCGCACTGTCCCACAACAAATTATAATCAGTGGGAAAATGCGTGTCTGTTTTTACTACAAAACTATCGGTCTTGCAATGCAAGGCCACTTCCCCCTCTGCGGTTTTTTCTTTTTTTTGAAAGACCTCATGTCCCATCTCCACAAAGACCTCATTGAGCTCCTTAAGTAACCCCTCATCCAGTAAGGCGATAGTATCATAGCTATTTTGGTAACGGTACTCCTTGCCGCTACTAAAATCACTGGGTAACACCCCCATGATGCCTCTGATGAGGGTATCATGATTGGCAATATGTTCTAGCTCATCATAGGAAATGTTCATGCATAATCTCACCTGAGCCAGCACGAAGATTTCCCACAGGCTCATGCCCTTTCTTCCGGTGGGCTGCTTGCCTTTCATCAGGTGGGCTGAAAGCAAACCAAACACCTGGGTATTCCATTGTGGATTGACATAAATATGTTGCAACGCAGCGGCCAATGCAGCCAGGTGGCTTCTGGTTTGAGTAGGGATTTTTACTTCTTCAATGGGCGTACAGCCCAGGGTGAGTGGAGGGTCAAAGGAGTTGCGCATGGTTGGAGAGGTTTTTAATTAAAATGAGCTGCTTGCAATGTAAGTAAATACCTCCAAATTTCACTCATTAATACACAAAAAAAATGAACGCGCTTCTCCAACACAAAACCTGAAAAACCAACCTCGGAAACAGGAAAAAGAGCGATGAATCTAGCTGAACGAAATGGCCAATTTCATAGAAAAACCCCTCCGAGAATGAACCCTACACTTTTTTAGGCGACCAAAATCTATGAAAATGGCATGATCAACTTTTTTCTTGATTTAGATTCAGGTCCAACAACAGCATAAATTCGGGCCTCTTAAGGTGAAAAAATCACTTTTCATCCTTTTCTTACAGACACTAGTTAGATTAAAGTCCATCTACAGTGACCACCACAGCTAATTGAGGAAAGTGAGTTTTGATACGAACAGCTCATCATTTAAAGGCCGCCTTTTCGCAGTCTTGCTTATCAAACTTTCCGTTTTAATTGCGGAACCATCTGGTGTCCAGGGAAATGCTGAATCCATTGGCAAAAACCAATTTGGCTTCTAGTACACTTACCTACCATTTCATCTCTTTCTTAGTTTCTTTGTTGGCCTTCAAAGTGTCTAATCTCACGGGTTTTTCGTGACTTGAAGGATCGCGATTTTTAAGTGTTGTTCTTTGACTCTGTAAGCACAAAAAGCCAAGAAATGTTCTCTGAGAGGAATGATGAACATTAACTTGAAAAATATCTTCAAGACATAAGGTCAAGTCGCTGACTTTCAGTAATCGCTATTAATTTCAGAATCACCGGGATTCTTCCTTCCAGAATCTCCGAATACAGAAAATAATCAATTAGAAGAAAAAATCGTTTTATATTATCCAGTTAAAAATTACTTTTAAATGATGAAAAACTTATGGGTATTTATTTGGTTTCTAGCACTTGGTTGTAGTTCGGATTCAGAAGTTCCTTTTGAACCTGAAATACTAGCGGAGGCAGAAATTTTTTCGTTGAAAAAAATAGGAAATGACCAGTATTCGTTATTGGAAAGTAAAGTAGGTGTTGCAAGATTTGCACAAGATGGAGAGGTTGTTGAACTGAGGATCACCCTTGATGGAATGATTCCAAATACTTCAAAAGCAGTGCATATACATAATGGTGTGGTAGAAACACCAGGTCGGCATTGGAATCAAGGTTCTTTTTATGCAGCCTGTAATGAAAGAAGCTTAGGTAAGGCTTGGGCAAAACCATTTTTTGGAGATGTTGGAAATGTATCTATAAGAAATGACGGAAGCGGAGAATTTATCCTGAGAACGGACTTATGGCGCATTAATTCGGGAGACGAAAAAGATTTATTAAATAAAGTTATCATTGTTCATGAAAACTCTCAGGATTTTGTAGAGGAATGTAATCCATTCCATGATCACACCCATGCTCACTCTAATCCTAAAGTTGGAGGAGGAACTATTGCTTTGCTAAGCGACATACCAATTAATGAGCAATCTGTGGTAAAACCAGAACAGATGCCTGATTTTCTGATATGTAAATAGCAAATATCTTCTTTGAAACAATTATAGTATAAGAAAAACAAATCGATCTCAATAATGATGTAAATCACCTTTTAGCTATACAATGAAATCCAGAGGTTTCCTGAAAATCATTTACTAGCTACAATCTTTGATAGAGTGAATAGACAACACTTCTAAATAGTATAAACCTAACATGAAGATTATAAGAAACGAGCTTTTCTTGGAAAAATAAATATTCGGTCAAACTTATGTGTCAAGGACTTTGAAGGACCTTTTCAGACTGAGTAGACAAGATTTATAAAGGACAGGATTTACTTGTTAGGGTTACATTCGGATTGGTGTTTAATAGAATAATTCACCTAAAAATTGAAAAAAGTACTGTAAGAGATGTGAGAGCTATTCTAACTAACATACGGATTATATTTGTGATGTTTCAGGGGCTATAGCTCAGCTGGCTAGAGCGCTACACTGGCAGTGTAGAGGTCATGGGTTCGAATCCCATTAGCTCCATTTTTTACTTTTTTATTACCCTCCTAAAATTCTTCACATTTTTTCGATAATAATCATTCAACAAGTCGGATTCCATGACACCACTTGATGAAGAAGCATGCAGAAACAAGATTTTGTCCTTATCTACGTGTGTAATCATGCCACTATGAAACCATTTGCTGCCCTTCTTCTTAAACTTAAAATAGACTAGATCACCCTCATGAATGCTTTTCCAGCCTCGCTTTTTGCCGATTTTGGATTGTTCTTTTGCAGTTCTGGGTAAATGTATTCCAATTGACCTGTAAGAATTTTGAATCAATCCTGAACAGTCAATTCCGTTTTCATTAGTGCCTCCCCATTTGTATGGCGTGCCAATGTAGGACCTGCCTGTTAATAAGACTTTCTTAATATTTTGCCTTCGTTGTTCTTTCTTTCTTTGGGCAGAACAATTAATAGAGATGCCTGCAATCAACAAAATGAATAACAAGCATCTTAAATAGTTCATACGTAGGTAGTCTACTTTCAATTACACATATCGAATTTGCCGTAAATTGCTTTGCTGGCTCCATTCACCTAGCAGCAGGTGTAAGTTCGCCCTTTGAATTTTGATACTTATTCGATGTTATTTTTTATCATTTACCTAACCACGAATTAAACATCCATTGGGTTTTCTCATGTGAATTCACTAAGGCAACCATCATGTCTTCCGTTTCGTTATCGCCAACCTTTGCGGCTAGTTCTTTTACTTTATTTTCTTGAGCCAATAAGATGGTTAAATTAGCTACAATCATTTTTACTAAGGCTTCATCCTGAGATTCACCTTCCACTGATTTGATATTTGATTTTTCAAGGTAAGTCTCAAGAGTATGATCCGGTTGGTTTCCGATAGTTAGGATCCGTTCTGCTATTTCATCGATTTTGGTGAGCGCTTCAGTATACAGTTCTTCAAACTTGGTGTGAAGCTCGAAGAAACGCGGGCCTTTGATATTCCAATGCGCACCTCTCGTATTTTGATAGTAAACATGAAAGTCTGATAGAAGTTGGTTTAATTCTTTATCTAAGCTATTATCCATTATGATGAAATTTTATTCCGTTTATACAGTTATTTAGTCAGTAAACAGAATAAATCAAGGTTTTGTTCGTCTTTCTCTTTAAGTATGAAATCTTCTTGATTGATGCATGAAACAAGCTTATCATCCGAGGATTTTAGCTTTTTTCGGTTTAATCTATTAAGTACTTCATAAGGCTTTTTTAAAAGTGAGGCCGGAAGATGATATTGTAGATTGAAGATATCATACCTCATGATTTTATTTACAGATTTACGATTTCTTTCATGGTATTCCATTATCCTTTCACTTCCTGCTATGCCCTTTACTTCCACATTAGAAAAATATTTTTTGCATAAAGATGCTAATTGATCCGCAGTGTACTCCCTGATATGCCATGGATTTCTGGATAAGGTCATTTTAACGTTTGGAGTTGTGATTAAGGCCTTACCTCTTGGTTTCAATACTCGATATATTTCTCTCACGAAATCCTCATCTTTTTTGATGTGCTCAATCACCTGGAAGGCGATGATAGTATCAAACTGATCATTCGGGAACTGGAATGGTGGAAATACTCCGACCATGAATTTATAGTCCGGATGATGCATCTTTAGCCGTTCGATAATAGGTTTTATTTTATCGATACCAATATAAGATGTAGCAAGTGGAGCTAAAAGTTCTACTCCTCTTCCTTCTCCGCATCCCAGCTCTAATAAGTCTCCTTTAATATATGTTTTTGCATGATGATACGCGCTAAGCAAGCGTTGATGAATTGGGTTATCCGAGGGAATTTTATCCGATGTTATTTCAGTAGTGTATACACTCATCACCAGTTTTTAATCTAGTTAATGGCTTACAAAGAAACAATTAACCAGATGATTCAGGATGTAATATTATTATTTAGCCGCATTAAATTGCCTTAAAATGTACTGAGTAGCGATGAATAGTGTTTTAATTCTTTTAAGGAAGGGATATCCATCAATACGTTAAATTGACAACAGATTTATCCCCACTACCACGTAGGTAGCCTAAATCAACGAAAAAAATAACCCTCCACCATGGGGTAAGCTAAATCGACACATTTTTTTGCCTAACCACTACCTGGATAGGCTAATTGGAAAAATTTACCTTGTTTTATGATTCTACCTGAGGTAAAATACCACCCTAAAAATACCTGTTTCCTTTCTTAACCGGCGGAAGTTTTTCTCGTATGCTTGCGGTTGAAATCAACCTGATATGAAAAGAACACCTGTATTATTGCGCTGTATGCTGCTTTTTTCTTTGCTTTATCGGCAATGGATCTCAGCTATCCCGGGACTTTCTTTACCACTTCTCCATTGAATGGAGCATGCCCGAAATTAGCGTAAGCTTAACATAATCACCTTTTCAACCTGATATCATGCAAGACACCTCATCTTCAGCCATACCTCGTCTCCCTTTGCCTCTGTTTCTGCTTCTCGGCATCGGCGCTCCGGCACAACCGCCTCTCTCATCGGGTCAAAATTTCGTGAGGGTGGAGGTACCGGGGTACCGGTTTCCAACGAAAAGGAGTTAATTCTGCTTTCGACAGAGGAGAAAGCCACGACCTATTTTTATTTCGATAGGCTGCACGGAAAGGTGATGA
Organism: Bacteroidota bacterium; assembly: GCA_038746525.1. GTDB lineage: Bacteria > Bacteroidota > Bacteroidia > Cytophagales > Cyclobacteriaceae > Ekhidna. The sequence continues at coordinate 782 of JBCDKO010000244.1, read as the reverse complement.
TCACCGTCGTCCAGGCCGGACCCAACGATGAAGATGTAGTGCAAATCTCCCTCTCCACCGGCTCCCTACTCATTGAAGTGCCTTTGACCACGATCGAGTACGGGGATATCCGCCTTCCCCTCACCCTGAAATACGATGCTTCAGGGTGCCGCCTGGAGTCCCAACCCGGCTGGATGGGGCTCCATTGGTCCCTGGTGGCAGGTGGTGTGATCCGAAGACAACAGAACGGCTTGCCCGACGAACTGATCTCCCTTCCTGTAGGCACGGTCCCCGACGTCCACACCGGATACCTGGATAAAAAAGCAAGGCTCAACCCCGCCGACTGGGCCACCCTCAATGCTCTTTAGTTAAGAAAAAAGTGGCCTCATTTTGAGACCCCTCGACTTCTGATTATCTTAGAAGCATAAGAAAAATGATATGAAAAATACGAAGCATCAATCAGAGATGAAATCTGGGGTTTCATCTAAAAAAAATCTTTGAATTTTTATCTAATCCCCTGACCATAGCACATGATAGAAAGGGGAAGAACGATTTCACCGGAACCCGCTCTTTAACCTTCCTCAAGGTTGTCATAAGCATTTTCCATTTGTTTAAAGAGTCGGTTGAGTTTAACCTGATCGGCGGTCCTTTGCAGCGCATCCTTTCTACCCCAGTTAGAGGTGGGGCTTTCAGCTTGGCCAGGTATAAAATCAAGTCTGAATTCTTCTCTGATCTATGCACTAAGTTATTGGATGGCTATCTGAAGATGACTTGTAAAAAGCGTTGGAAGGAGTATCTGGTCA
>JBCDKO010000243.1:0-6941 GCA_038746525.1 Bacteroidota bacterium | reverse complement strand
GCAGGGACCATCTATGATCGTGAGCATCTTGAGTTTCTAAGGAATGAATACAACCGGGAAGTACTCGGGCGGGGAGTGCTGACCAGCGAAGAGTTGATTGCCCGAATCCATCAAGCGCAAAAAGATTTTGATGATTTTACGGGCCTAAGCACCATTGTCACACTTCCGGGAGGCGGGATGGTTATGAAAGGCGGGTTGAAGCTCGCAGCAAGAGTCTTGCAAATTAGGAGAGTGGCAAGGGGGGCGAAAACCTTTTTTGATGGTGCGAAATACTCGCCTAAGGTTTTACGTCAGATGAGTAAGGCAGATGATTTATTTCATGGATTCCCCAAAAGTGTTGATAGTTACGCTACAAAGTTTGGAAAGTGGTCTACTAAGGTTGGACGTGATGGAAAAACTTACCAATGGTTAGAAATGCCTGGTAGCTATGGAGGTAAAACAGGGACTTTTGAGTTTATCAAAGATGCTAATGGGGTGATTAACCATAGGTTCTTTAATGTGCATTAGATATGACAGCAATATCAGAATATTTAGATCTTGTAAAATCGAAAGGAAGACCTTTAAGAGAAATAAATCCTGGCAGTGATGAAATTGCACTTGATATAGATGAAGCACTGGCAGCAATAGAAATACTTAAAGGGAATGAACTGCCAATATTAGGCGGAGATATTTTATCGACTGATTCAGGAAAGCTTATTTATGCTTATCAGTTTTGGGGGTCAGAATACCATTATTTAAACTGGTATTGTAATGAATTAGATAATGAAAGCAGGGTAGAGTATTCAAAAAGAAGCTATGAGGTTGCTAAAAAAGCAATCAACGAAGCTGTTAAAGTATCGCAAGAGTTGGGAAAAGACTGTTTAGTAGTTTTAGTAGTATAAGAGAAATTATAACATTTAGACAGAGAAAGCCAGGCTTAACAAACTGGCTTTTACGCAGTAAGGGCATTATGGTGAAAAGAACATGCTCACGGTCTTCCCAAATGAGGAATAGAGGAATACTCCTTGTTCTTCCAGTTTTGTAAACTGGAAGCTTTATCATAGGATGTATCATCCGAATCTTCTATTTGTTAGATGATGAAATTCAAACATCGAATGAAGGATAAGGTAGATGATATTTTGTAATGTTTACTGTACGTAAATGGGTAGATGTATCTACCAGAAAAATTGTAGCAGAAAAAGAGGAAGAGTATTATTGAGCAGTGCCGGTGATCTTTATGGAGTTCCGAAAACAAGTAGTAGCATGATCAGAATGGTACATTTAGTGATTATGCTTCGAGATGACAAATCTCGAAGAGCTGGATTAGAACAGCGTTTCCAGTTCATTAAAGGCTTTATTGATATGGTTACAATAGACAGTTTTTTAGAAGAAGAGTTAAACGATCATAGTCGTAAAGTAATCTTGGCAGCTATTCAGGATGGAGAAAAGTCTTTGAAAGAAAAAGAAGAAATAGTATTCAATAGGTTCTCTTTGGATATTTCGTTTGCCCACAGAAAAGTATCAGTGTATGATGACGTTTTTTCAGAAGATGAACCTCTCGAATTAAGCCTTGAAGATTTTATTGAATATGTCAAGAAATAATAATGAAAGCTTCGGGAAACCGTATGGTGGCAAAGCTGCTGATTGGGTTAAAAAGACAAGTTCTTCATTCAGTAAGAACGGCATGACGTTTGAAACACACTGGTATGAAAATCTCTCTACTGGTCAGAGAGTCGAGTTTAAGACAAAACTGATTCAAGGATGGTAGTTAGATGTGTTAAAACCTCAATAGATACCGATAACTCCAATGTTATCAATAGTGATATGCGGGAATATCTGAAAATAGGGAATGAATATATAGTTTACGGAATTAGAACATCAAACGAATCGAGCTACTTTATGATTTTTGATGATGGTCATTTAGTTGAAGTGCCATCGTCAATGTTTGAAGTTATTGAAGGGAAAGTATCTCCCTTATGGGTAGTTTGGGATGATGGTTTAAACAATATAACCCTATGGCCAGAACTGTTTTATAAAGATGACTTCTTCGAAAATTTTTCCGAGTGGGAAGATAGAGAACGTAAGGAATTTGAAAAATTAAAGCAGTACTTTGAAGAATGTAAAGAGCCTCGCAATAGCAGGGCTTTTTTCGTTAGATGATAGACTGAATCTTTCTTTTGGCGATAAAGGCGTCAATCACGGAAAAGATGTGTACGTGCACTCTTGCCTGCCATCTTCCCAGAGAAAAAGAGGTCATTGAACCCGAAGGGCTGGAAGAAGGCATGAAGAAGATTGGGGAAGAGGTCACCGAGATCCTGGAGCATATTCCGGGTAAGTTGTATGTGCGTCGGATTGTTCGCCCAAAATAGGTGAACCGTTCCGAAGGTGGGGTAAAAGTGGGGAACCTCCCCAGCCTTCCCCTCCCGAAAAGCAATGCAGGGCCCAGCTTATTGGCATACATCATGGTGAGCAAGTGGGTGGATCATTTACCCTATTATCGCCAAATACAACTATTCAAACGGGAAGGGGTGACGATCGCCAAGTCTACCTTCAATGGCTGGTTCAATGGGACGGCCCATGTACTCCACCCTTTGTATGAGGAATTAGTCCGCCAGGTACAAGGGCAAGACGATCTGCAAGCCGATGAGTCCACCATCAACGTACAAGACGGCCATAAGCAGGGAGCTACCCATTTAGGGTATCAGTGGGTCTACCATGCACCGAAGACGAAAAGGGTGGTCTTTGATTATCAACCTTCCCGCTCCCGAGAAGGGCCTGCCGCTTTTCTTGTCTCTTACAGGAAAATGAGCAAGAAGCCATAGTGGAAAAAGTCAATCAATTAATGGCATTATGTGATGAATTGGAAAAGCAAATAACCGATTCGAAAAAGGATGCTGAATTGTTGATGCAAGCCGTACTTAAAGAAGTGTTTGAACCTAAGGAGGAAATGGAAGAAGTCGTGTAAATGAAAGATATTCCCTTTCTCCTTGTACAAAACTTTCAATGATCTTGGCTTGAAAAATCCCAATCCCCTCTAATGGTTGATTTGAGCCCCAGACTTATCCTAGTATTAGAGTCTCGCTGAGACTTATAAATGCTATTTCTGCGTTTTTTTTGCATATCAATTTTCATTTTTTTAGCCACGCTGCTGCAAGAAATGGTCGTAGCTTCTCGCTACGACCAGTGTGTGGAGGTATTATGTTGTTTCGAAAGCAAAAAGAATAGAAAAGGCATAGCCGATACTGTGTTTTAGACTACTGTTTATTCTATTCCCAGTGCTTTTTGCTAAGAAGTGAATGGAATTTTGACATTTAAGTCAGTTACCACAACTTAAATAAATTCTCAATGACATAAATATCGTCACTGCTTGAGATAGTTGTGAAACTGTTTGAATCATCTTCTCTTATAATTACTGCCACGCCACTCTCTAGTCCCATCCAATACGTAATTCCATCGATAGTTGCCGGTCTACCTGCAAAGCTGTAATCTGCTAAAGCTGTGAATGGTGTCACTTCATTCGTTTCAAGATCAATGCTAACATTATGTTGTGTTGATCCGTAAATCGACCAACGGTCATCAAAAGAGGCCGCCCATTGACTTGTAGTATCCATGTATTGTACTACTAATTTATTTTCTCTGACAAAAGTGCCACCGGCAACAAAGTCAACAGGAATTACTTTCTCAAGGTCAAAAGCGAAACTATTGTCAAATCCCCCATCATTATCTAATCGTAACACTGTGAATGGATTTAACTCTTCATTTCCATCTAAGTTTAGGTATTGCCTGGCAAAACCATTATTTCTACTGGGTACTAGGTAAATATTGTCACTTTCATCTCGCACTATAGATTCACTAGCCAGAAGTCGATTATCTTGATTGTAGCTAATTGTTTTAGTCGAGGGGTCAAATACAGCTATTGTGGCACCACCAAAATCCTTGAACTCACAACAAAATTCATGATGAGGAATTAATGGTAAAACGATTTTACCATTTTTTACAGCAGACTCCCAGGGACCCCAAAAGACTATACCATCTGGAAATGGTACTTTATCAAAATTGAACATAGATATGATATCCATAGTAGAGGGATTCCATTCTAAAGCTAACCCTTCTTCAAAATCAAAAATAAAAGCTTGCTCATCCGATATAAATGTAGGGCTACCAGATTTGAGCCCAGTACTAGCAAAACTGAGAATAGCAGAAACATTAGGCTCAAGAGTCGTTTTATCAAATTCCCATTTAGTAATAGTTTTTGCAGTGTTGTCATGAATATAGGCGTGTTCACCATATGAATATGGGAAACCGGTCAATCCTAGTTCAATGGAATTTGTAACATTAACTTCCGAGGGTATTTCCTCACTTACATACATATAAAATGCTCTTCCACTTGGAGTTTCGACTGCAAAAGTAGTTAGCATACCTGATTCCTTTTCCACTCCATCTGGGTTCACATCATCATCATCATTTTTACAAGAAGTAATTCCAACAGAAATTATTCCTAATAGTAGCATAGTCAACCATGCCCATCTTACATTTTTTATTTTATTTATCATTTTGTCAATTTTTAAAGCTGTTTGCTTGAGTTGAGCTTCTTTCTTCGCCCACTGAAGCTAATTGCGGAGTTGGGTTTTTAGGCTGGATCAAGCGTAACATTGATTTGAATTTTATTTCGTTCTTTTAGGTATTTTTGATCTAAACGGTTTTGATTACTTTTAAATTAACCTCTAACTTTTAGAGATTTTTTGATGGCTTCTCTCGCTTGATTGTTTTGCAGATAGATGGCGAGGGAGTCTTTTTCCTTGCTCGCCATTGCTACAAGCGACGGCGAGTTTTAGTTTTTACTTTTATTTTACATAGGCATCATTTTAAAATTGTGAATTAGTGTAAAGCAATCTTCGCTAACGAGGGACTCTGAATCGATCAAACATCTTGACGTTTCCTACTTGTGTGCTTTCAGCAATCGGGCTGTTTTCATGTTTTTATGTGCGATTAACTACAATTTGGAGGCTCTTCTTACCGTAACTCCCAGGCTTGTGTACTTCGTCAAACAAGCACCGTGATGTATATCTATGGTAATACTAATATGACAAATCCTAGGGTCTACGATTTGATTTCTCGTACTATAAAATCACCTTTTAACTCGAAATCGAAAGCTTCTGAAGAGCCAAGTGTCTTACCTGAAAGAAGACTTGAGCTTTCTTTATTTCCCATAAGGAAGTAGGTCTTATTAGGCTGTAATTCATAGACTTGATTTCCACAATGCACGCGCATGAGGTGTGCGGAACTGTTGTAAAGTTGAAGATCACCGTCTAACGAAATGTCAAATGAGGATCCATTGATTTTGCCTTCTGTCCCGTTTCCTCCCCGCACATGTAAAATTCCACTTTGATTGAATCTTTGCATAGCGGTAAGGGATTTATTTTGCTGGAAATGGTTGGAATGTCGTCCTGCTATGAAGATCGCAACAACAGCACAGGCCACCGCTGCATAGCGCAGTACTTTTTTGTACAAAGGAATGATCTTGGCACCTCCTTCTTTATCCATATGATGTTCAATAGCCGTCCAGCGGAGCTTGATCTCTTTTTGGAGGCGTACCTGATCAAAGCTTCCGTGGATGAGGTCCTGGGCTTCCAGCCACTCCTCTACGAGTCTTTTTTCCTCCTCCGAACACTGTCCGTCGATGTAGCGCTGCAAGAGGTCTTTGTTTACTTCCATGATTTGTATTTACTAGTTTCAAAAACGAGTTCATCTTTTGAACCCTTTCATTACCTAGTATCGCAGGAGAAAGAAAACTTAAAGTACGGGAAAGAAAAAAATGAAAATAATTTATTATACACTGGTAATCAGCGACATAAAAATTAATAAAGTGGAGGAATTGTAATGCGGCCGCAACTCATCCTGTAAAAAAAGCTTCGCCTTTTTGAGGTGGTAGGATACGGCAGCTTCCGTGATCAAGAGCCGTGAGGCAATCTCTTTATTCGATAAGCCCTCTTCCTGACTGAGTTGGTATACATTTTTGCACTGGCAAGGCAAGCGGTCGACCAGCATGTTTACTCTTTCCTGCAATTCGTTGAAGGAGACCTGCTGTTCAGTGTAGCTATCTTGGCCTTCGTAAGCGCAGGCCTCATGATCCGCCTGTGATTTTGCATCTCTGATCTGAGCCAGTAAACGGAACTTGGTGGCACGCATCAAGTAGTTTTTTATCGGAACCTTGATCTTTACGGTCTTTCGCCGGGTCCATAGGTCTTCGAAGATTTCCTGTACTACGTCCCCCGCCAAAGAGTAGTCTCCGGTTTTCATTACGCAAAGTTTCATCATGTCATCTACGTAGGTATCGTAGAGTCGTTTGAAACCAGCTCGTGTTTTGAGGTCGAAGTTGTTCGCGTCAGAAGGCTTTAGCTTTCTATTTTTCATTACGAGGGATTTTCTAGGTCATCGTAGGTAATTCAATACAATTAATAAATTCCCTATTGCTTGTATTTCTTATTAAAAATAGGTTTGCAATTGAGTTAATGCAAGCTACTTATCTATATTAACTATAGAGGGACCTCTAAAAATAGCTTCTAAATAAAAAGTTATTGAAGTAGGCACTTAATAAATATTCAAGTTTTTGCAGTAGACCGGGCTATGAGCTACCATTCTATCCATCAGACGGTCAAATAGTTTATCCTCCATCAGATGGCGGTTAAACCGATAGCAATACTCGTCTAGATAGGCTTGCAGATGTTCCACGGCATGATGGGTGCCACGAAGCCATGCTTTGAACATCATGATCGCTCGATGCATCTGGGGGAAATGCTCCCCTTTCTTACCTGATGCGCTCTGTGTGAGATGAGGGAAAGTGGCTTTAAGCGGACGATATCCTTTCCATTCATCGGTTTTAATTTCGGCGTTCTTATCTATATGATCATGAAAAAAGGGGCGTAAGGATGGACTGCTTCCATCTTTGATTACCCGCGTAT
>JBCDKO010000242.1:0-6982 GCA_038746525.1 Bacteroidota bacterium | reverse complement strand
GTTTTTATTAAGAAATATATAATTTTATTATTTTATTTTTATATAATTTGCAATATCTATTAATAAATTTCATATATTAATAATTCATGATAAACAAGATGAGTAAGAATTACGAAATTGATAACATAGATCTCAAAATTCTCAACATATTATCCGAAGACGCAAAAATGCCTTACACGGAAGTTGCAAAAAAAGTATTCGTTTCTGGAGGCACCGTACATGTAAGAATGAAAAAATTGGAAGAAATGGGGGTTGTGAAAGGTACAACCTTGAAAATTGATTACGGAAAGTTAGGATACGATATTACCTGTTTCTTGGGCATTTATCTCGAAAAAAGCTCTCTGTATGATGAGGTCGTTTCTAAGTTGAAGGAAATCAGCGAGATCGCTACCATTAGATATACTACTGGGAATTATAATATTTTCTGTAAGATTTACTGTAAAGATACGCAACATCTGAGGGATGTATTGCATGATAAAATCCAAAAAGTAGACGGGATTGAAAGTACAGAAACATTTATATCCTTAGAAGAAAGTATTAATAAACACCTAATCTTTCAATAAGTAAAAGATATATACGTCTTTAATGAATTACGATAAACCTTAGCATTAGATCTTTGTTTACGATTCAGTAAGATTTAAATTTATCTTTACATTAGATAATTGAAATGAAAACTAGAAAATAAAATGAGAACTGACGAACATATTCTAGAGGAATTTACTTCCAAGGAATACGAGTACGGATGGTCTGTTGATTTCGACGCAGACGAAGCTCCTTTAGGGATTAATGAAGATATAATTCGGTTCATTTCTGCCAAAAAAGAAGAACCAAAATGGCTCCTGGATTGGAGACTCAACGCCTATGATCAGTGGAAACAGATGACCGAACCCAAATGGGCCAACATCAATTATTCAGCACCCAATTATCAAGCAATAAAATATTACTCTGCTCCTAAACAAGACAAAAAACCAAAAAGTCTTGATGAGGTTGATCCGGAGCTACTTAAAACTTTTGAGCGATTAGGTATTTCCCTACAAGAGCAGAAAAGATTAACGGGAGTAGCAGTAGATGCGGTTATAGATTCTGTATCTGTTGCTACAACGTTTAAAAATAAACTGTCCGAACTTGGGGTGATCTTTTGTTCTTTTAATGAAGCAGTGCAAGAACATCCAGAATTGATAAAGAAATACCTTGGCTCAGTAGTTCCATTTAATGACAATTATTTTGCTGCTCTAAATTCAGCGGTGTTTTCAGACGGTTCATTCTGTTACATTCCAAAAGATGTAAGGTGTCCGATGGAATTATCTACCTATTTTAGAATAAACGCTGCCAATACAGGTCAGTTTGAAAGAACGCTCATAATAGCTGAAGATAATAGTTATGTGAGTTACTTAGAAGGGTGTACTGCTCCAATGCGAGACGAAAATCAGTTACATGCAGCCGTTGTAGAAATCTACGCTGCAAAAAACGCAGAGGTAAAATATTCAACTGTTCAAAATTGGTATCCAGGTGATAAAAATGGGAAAGGAGGAATTTACAATTTTGTAACTAAAAGAGGGATCTGTGCTGGCGATCATTCGAAAATATCCTGGACTCAGGTAGAGACCGGCTCGGCTGTCACATGGAAATATCCTTCATGTATTTTAAAAGGTAATTTTTCAGTAGGTGAGTTCTATTCTGTAGCCGTTACTAACAATTACCAACAAGCCGACACAGGTACTAAAATGGTGCATATTGGTAGAAATACACGATCCCGAATAGTTTCCAAGGGAATTTCTGCAGGCAAAAGCCAAAATAGTTACAGAGGTCAGGTAGAAGTGATGAAAAGAGCAGAAAACGCGAGAAACTTTTCACAATGTGATTCCTTGCTAATGAGCAGTCAATGTGGTGCACATACTTTTCCCTACATTGACTTAAAAAATAAAACCGCTCAAGTAGAGCATGAAGCGACCACTTCAAAAATTGGTGAAGATCAAATTTTCTATTGTCAGCAAAGAGGAATTTCAGAAGAATCTGCTGTTGCTCTTATCGTTAATGGTTTTGCAAAGGAAGTCATGAATAACCTTCCTATGGAGTTTGCTGTTGAAGCACAGAAATTGTTAGCACTCACCCTTGAGGGTAGTGTTGGTTGATTGTATTTAAAATCTTATGATTAGCATCAAAAATTTACATGCTTCCATTGAAGGAAAGGAAATACTCAGAGGGCTCAATCTCGAAGTTAAGGCTGGTGAAGTGCATGCCATAATGGGACCAAATGGTTCAGGAAAAAGTACTCTGGCTTCTGTTTTGGCAGGCAGAGAAGAGTACGAGGTTTCAGAAGGCACAATAGAATACCTAGGAGAGGATCTTCTGGAGCTTGATCCTGAAGAAAGGGCTCAAAAAGGAATCTTTTTGGCATTTCAATATCCTGTTGAGATACCTGGAGTATCTACTACCAATTTTCTTAAAACAGCACTGAACCAAATAAGAGAAGCACGAGGTGAAAGCTCTCTGGATGCAGTGAGTTTCTTAAAGTTGATGAAAGAAAAGATGAAATTGGTAGATATTGACCAAGCACTTTTAAGTAGATCTTTAAATGAAGGGTTCTCAGGAGGTGAAAAAAAGCGAAATGAAATATTCCAGATGGCAATGCTAGAGCCAAGACTCTCCATCTTAGATGAAACAGACTCCGGATTAGATATTGATGCCCTAAAAACTGTCGCAGATGGAGTAAATAAGCTTAAATCTGAAAAGACGTCAACAATTGTTGTCACGCATTATCAGCGATTGTTGGACCATATAATCCCTGACTATGTTCATGTATTATATAGGGGTAGAATAGTGAAATCAGGTGATAAGAATCTTGCCTTGGAATTGGAGGCAAAAGGTTATGATTGGATCAAAGAAGAGATGGCTACCCTATGATTAAAGAAACACCTTCTATGCTAGACGTATTGGAATCTAGAGCAGGAAAGTCCCGTGTTCAAATAAAATCCTTGGAAACATTATCTGATATCGGACTCCCTCATAAGAAATCCGAATCTTATAAGTATACACCTATTCAATCGGTTTTAGTAAAACATATTGATTGGGCTCATCAAGGAGAAGATATTTTTGATAAAACAAAACTTTACAAGGTAAAAGGTAGCCATTTAGTATTCTTAAATGGAATTTTTACAGAAGAGTACTCAACTATTAATGATCTAACCATAACAGTAGATCAAGTCACAGAAGGAAAACATGATCCGTTCAGCCTATTAAATGCTGCACTTGCAAATAATGAATTAACTATAGAATCAGGATCGGAGCTACCAATATTCATTTATCACTTCAATAGTTCCGGAATTTCAAATCCTAGAATTAAGGTTAAGATAAAATCGGGAGATACCTGCAAAATTTTTGAAAAGATACTTCCATTAAAAAGTAGTAACACATTTACAAATTCATATATTGAATTTGATCTAGCTCCAAATGCTTTTGGATATCACACCAAAGTCCAAAACTATCATGACAAAGCTTTTACTCACGAGACCATCTTTTCTAAAGTCTCAAAAGACAGCCATTTTTACAATAGCATCTTTTCGTTTGAAGGAGCACTGGTTAGAAATAACCTCACTATCAATTTAAAGGACGAACATTGTGAAGGACATATGTATGGTCTTTTTCTTTTAGATAAAAAGTCCCATATCGACAATAACACTTCCGTAGATCATATGGAACCAAATTCCTACAGCAACGAACTTTATAAAGGAATTTTGGATGAAAAATCGACCGGTGTTTTCAATGGTAAAATATATGTTCGACAAAATGCCCAGAAGACGAATGCTTTTCAATCAAACAATAACATTCTATTGTCTGAAGATGCTACTTTACATACCAAGCCTCAATTAGAAATCTGGGCTGATGATGTTAAATGTTCTCACGGATGTACATCTGGCCAACTTGATGAAGAAGCTATTTTTTATTTAAGAGCGAGAGGCATTGAGGAAAAAAAAGCAAAAGCAATGATAATTAATGCATTTGCTACAGAAACTATGAACCAGATTCATTCTGAAACTGTAGAAAATGAAGTAAAAAAATTGATTGACAAAAAACTATCTTAATATGGAAGCCACCATCAATCATCATATTGACGTGGACATTATCCGGAAAAGGTTCCCTATACTTTATCAAGAGGTAAACGGAAAACCTTTAATATACTTTGATAATGCAGCTTCTTCACAGACAGTCGATAGCGTGATAGAATCAATGGTTCATTTTTATAAGACTGATCATGCCAATGTCCACAGAGGCATTCATACCCTAGCCGAGAGATCTACGAAGGCTTATGAAGCAACCAGGGAGCATGTGCACAAATTTATTAATAGCGCTGAAACAGATGAAATAATATTCACCAAAGGAACAACCGAGAGTATTAATCTCATCGCGCACTCATGGGGATCGGTCAACTTAGAAAAAGGTGATGAAATAATCCTAACCCAAATTGAACACCACTCAAACATTGTTCCTTGGCAACTTATTGCTCAACAAAAAGGAGCAATGATTAAGGTAATACCAATCAATAAAAAAGGTGAACTCGAACTTGATATTTATAAGGATTTAATAAGTGAGCGCACAAAAATGGTCTCTGTAAACTATGTCTCTAATTCACTAGGTACTATCAACCCAGTAGAGGAGATCATCGATTATGCAATTCAAAGAGGCATTACTACCTTAATAGATGCTGCCCAGGCAGCTCCCCATCTAGAAATTAATGTTCAGAAACTCAACTGTGATTTTCTTACATTTTCAAGCCATAAAATGTATGGCCCTACGGGTATTGGCATTCTATATGGAAGAAGAGAGATTCTAGAAGTAATACCCCCTTATCAAGGCGGCGGTGAAATGATAAAAAATGTTTCATTTGAAGGCACATCTTATAATGATATACCTTACAAGTTTGAAGCCGGTACTCCAAACATAAGTGATACTATTGCCTTTGATCAGGCGATGACATTTATTGAAGAATTAGGTTATGATGCTATCCAAGCACATGAAAATGAGTTATTAGAATACGCAACCTTAAAATTAAAGGATATTGAAGGTTTTCAACCAATTGGTATTGCCGATAAAAAAGCATGTGTAATCTCTTTTTTAATAGAAGGAATCCACCAATATGACCTAGGTCAGTTACTCGATGTTAAAGGTATAGCTGTAAGAACTGGTCATCATTGCACTCAACCTCTAATGGATCACTTAGGAATAGATGGAACCGTAAGAGTATCGTTTGCAATCTATAATACCAAAGAAGAAATTGACATATTTTGTGAAGCTTTACAGCAAATAGTCTATCGATTTAGGTAATGGATCTAATAAAAAAAAGGCAAGAAGAGATCATAGAAGAATTTGCGATCATTGATGGAGACATGGAGATGGCTCTAAACTACATTATAGAATTGGGAGAAGAGCTCATTGGTTTTCCAGAACATGAAAGGACAGAAGACAATATTGTAAAAGGCTGTCAATCTAAGGTATGGTTAGTTGCTTTCATCGATCAAGGTAGAATTCAATACAAGGCTGATTCCAATACAGCGATCACAAAAGGTTTAGTTAGTTTATTGGTTCGAGTATTGAATCAATCGAGTCCAGAAGATGTTATAAATACAAAAATATATTTTCCTAATCAAATAGGTATGGATCGTTTTATTGGAACACAAAGGTCAAATGGTTTTGCCGCGATGATAAAGCAAATGAAATTATATGCAGTAGCATTATCAGCCAAAAATTAGTTATTATGAGCGAAGCTTTTACGAAAGATACATTAGCCTTAAAAGAAGAGATTGTAAGAGCAATAAAAAATGTTTATGATCCTGAGATACCTGTGGATATTTATGAACTAGGTTTGATCTATGAAATCAATGTCCTACCAGTGAATAACATCGAGATTGTAATGACATTGACATCACCGTCTTGCCCAGCTGCAGAAAGTATCCCAAGCGAAGTAGAAGCTAATATTCGAGCCATAGAGGGAGTAAACGATGTTAATATAGAGCTGACCTTTGATCCTCCATACGCGACAGACATGATGTCTGAAGAGGCAAAACTAGAACTTGGATTTATGTAAAAAATTAAATTAATAAGTAAAAAATATGTACCCAGCAGAATTAGTAGCTCCAATGAAAGCACAATTGACACAAAATGGTTTTAAAGAACTTACTACTGCAGAATCAGTTGATAGTCACTTAACTAACCATCAGGGAACCTCTCTTTTGGTCGTAAATTCTGTATGTGGTTGTGCAGCAGGTACTTGTCGTCCTGGTGTGTTACTGTCACTAGAAAAATCCACTAAAAAACCAGACCATCTCACAACAGTTTTTGCAGGTTTTGATGCTGATGCAACCCAGAAAGCCAGAGAATACACCTTACCATTTCCACCTTCTTCGCCTTCAATTGCCCTTTTTAAAGATGGTGAGTTAGTACATATGGTAGAAAGACATCATATCGAAGGCAGGTCTGCTGAAATGATTGCTGATCACCTGGAACAGGTATATGATGAGTTTTGTTAAAAAAAGTTATTACATCCAGCTAACATTTCATTTGATAACTGTGTGTACTATTTAATGAATGCCAAGTAGGATAAGTTTTCTTGCTTTAAATGAAATATCTTTTTGTAAAGATTAATAGTTTTCTATGTTAATATTTATTAAAGTTTAAGTTTATTGAAGCAGGCACTTAATAAATATTTTATACTGATATCCGACTAAAAGGGGGGTTAAATTTATGATTTCTTGTTAAAGTACAATTAATGAATGGCGAGGTAGCATGGCTACCTCGCCAGGATTTATGATGTTTGAGTTCCAACCCTCAACATCATGTTTAAAACTACTTATCTATCAGGTCAACCCATACTTTGTCAGCTACTTTCTTTTATTCCCAGGTATCTGGTGGCTGAAAGTGTGTCAACCCATCAAAGCGATCGTTACTACAAAAAGATGACCACCTTCAAGCAGTTGGTCTTCTTGTT
>JBCDKO010000241.1:0-7056 GCA_038746525.1 Bacteroidota bacterium | reverse complement strand
GCTCTGGCTTGAGTAAAAGCACTTTAAGTGACTGATTTCAACTCGTGGAGGTCAAAGAAGTGATCAAGGCAGCCTTGAATACTCTGGATTGTTTTTTGAAGAATGAACCAGATAATCAGAGGAAAAGGCGATCCTCGATTTCTCACAAAACGGTTAAATGATAGTCTATTCCCGTTGATGAATTTTCAGGGAAGCAACTATTCCGGTTGTTTCCCTGTTTCACACTTCTAATATACTGAAATCCAGTGTACTATACCTCATCTAAATGGTATTAATTTCTAATAGATGATTTAAGCCAGCATCATTTCTAGTACTTAATCTTATGGTCTGTGGGCTACAGGCTATGGGGTAGAAGTTGAAGTAAGATAATATCGACATGTGTTACCTGCTTTGAAACGTGCCCCATTAGATAGGATATTTGAATAGACACAAGCGGACGTTTCAGATAGGGCAAAATTTTCGCACACAGCTTTTACATGTACTGTGCCCTGAAGAGGTGCTAAATCATATTAGATAATAATTCAACAAAAAAAGAAGTTACATCTATAGTAATCAAGGCCAACCTCAAACTCATCGTAGAATGGCTACCTCTTGAAAGATTAAAGATCTATCACAGCTATCAAAAAGTGAAACCGATTTGAAAGGAACCATATTCGCGAAAGCCTCGTACTGGTCTGTGAGGGGGTGAGAAGGAACTACCAACTTCTACTCGGAAATTTTGTAAGAGGTTCGCTTATGGGTTCTGTGGTAGACTACGCACCTTTTTCTAGAAGTTCTAACCTTTCATATCATAGCAACGGAAAAATCATGGAAACTCTACTACTGATGTGTCAATAGGATTAGTCGCTAGTGGTCAAAGTGTACTTTTGAATAATAGCAGTGCTAGTCAGGTTACTACATATTTTACATTCTGCTGCCCATTCAAATACAACATTATTGCGCTTAATTATAATTTGGCATATATTAGTATTTATGAAGTGTGTAATTCATATAGAGGCAAGGTTATTGACCACCTATTTTATTGCACTACCAGTACTGCTTGGATGCCATACCATCGAGCATCAGTACGATTATATTGAAGACTATGGAGATGGATTAGTGTATACTCAATTTACTTCTGATTGTGTATTTTGTGATCTTTACCATAGTCGGACAGCTTCGATAGAAACGTCTTTTCTCTGTATAACTGATCTCCATTTGGTTTATTTTCTGCCAGGTTTTATAGAAGATCATGCTGAAGTTTCCTATTATCTCAATTTTCTCAGAGGCCCACCGATAGCCTAAAGGATTTTTTAAATCCACTATACTTATCTGACTTAATCCATCTCTGTCCGTAGACAGGGATTAGGTGAGAGTCTATCCATTAACAATTCTATTTTCACATAAACTTCTTTCCAAAATGTTGGAAGCTATCAACCTATCCAAGAATTACGGCGGCCATGAGGCGCTAATCGATTTGAACTTGTTTATAGCACCGGGTGAAGTATTTTGCTTGTTGGGTGCGAACGGTGCTGGTAAGACAACTACCATTAACCTATTCATGGATTTTATTAGTCCAAGCTTCGGTCATGTTAAAATCAACAATATAGATGTTGCCGCTCAACCTGCTGAAACAAAAAAGTATCTCGCCTATATCCCGGAAAACTTAATGCTTTATCCAAATCTCACTGGTTTGGAAAACCTTGATTACTTCTGTGGTTTAGGTGGTAAAAGCAATACAAAAGAGCAATTAGAAGAGCTACTGAGCGGATCTGGATTACAAAAAAAATTCATTCATAAACGTGTAAGCAGCTACTCCAAGGGGATGCGTCAAAAAGTTGGAATTGCATTAGCCAAGGCACGAGAAGCAAAAGCACTATTGCTGGATGAACCTACATCTGGCTTAGATCCTCAGGCCAGCAATGAGTTTTCAGAATTACTTCAAAATATGAAAGAAAGGGGAGTTGCCACATTGATGGCCACTCATGACTTGTTCCGGGCCAAGGATACGGGTACCCACATCGGTATTATGCGGGAAGGTAAACTAGAGCACCTAGTGAAAGCAAACGCTGTCTCTTTGAATGAGCTTGAGGAACTATATTTAGAGACTATGAAACTCACTCAATCTGTACTATGATGATTAAGAAAATTGCATTAAAAGAATTCAAAGAAAACCTGCGTGAAGGCAGGTTCAGCGTTTCTACATTGATTGTTTCACTACTATTGCTGATGGGAGTATGGTTAAGCTATAATTACCTGACCTCTGTACAGCAACAACATGCCGAAGCAAAAGAGAATGCTCGCAACATTTGGGTAAGTCAGGACGAGAAAAACCCTCACTCTGCTGCGCATTATGGTACTTACGCTTTCAAACCTAAGTATCCTTTATCCTTGATTGATCCTGGAGTTGATAAGTACTCCGGTATTTCGATTTTTCTGGAAGCACATAAGAGGAATGAATCTCAATATATGGCTGCTTCCGACCAGACAGGGCTAGCACGGTTTGGAGATTTGACTCCTGATTTTATCATGCTTTTTATGATTCCACTACTTATCATTTTGATTGGGTACAATGCTTTTACGCGAGAGAAAGAACAGGGGACGTTAAAACTTCTTAAAGGTCAAGGAATTTCTTTATGGAAACTTATTTTGGGTAAATGGACTGGTATTTTCCTTCCGGTATTGATCATCACCACAATTCTATTTGTGATTGCCTCCATACTTTTTATGAATGTTAAAGATTTCGGTGAACTTAACTATGGAGTTCTAGCTCTGCTCTTTCTTGTTTATCTCGCCTACTATGCCGTTTTCATTAATATCACTTTAATAGTATCGTGCACATCGAAGCAGTCCGGGATCTCATTGGTAAGTCTTTTGGCAATATGGATAGTTGCTTGCTTAGCGATGCCTAAAGCTTCTAGTAATCTGGCTGATACCATCTACCCTTACCCAAGCCGCCAGGCTTTTGCTGCAGCGATAGAAAAAGACAAAAAAGCAGGTCTTGATGGGCATAATCCCTGGAGTCAGGCAGCTAAGGATTTCGAGCGAGAGACGCTTGAAAAATATGGCGTGGATAGCTTAAGTCAGCTTCCTTTCAACTTTGATGGCTATCGCATGCAAAAAGGGGAAGAGCATGAGGCGCAAGTATATTTCAAACATTATGCGCAGCTTAAAAAAACGCATCAGCAACAAACCAAAATTTATCAGGCTTCAGCAGTAGTATCTCCTTTTTTACCAACTCGTTTTTTGTCTATGGCGCTTGCCCGCACCGATTATGGTTCGCATTGGGATTTTGCAGATGCTGCCGAGAACTACCGGTTAAAGCTTCAGGAGGCCTTGAATATGAATTTTGCTGAAAATTCGTCTTATGGAGATTGGGCATATAAAGCCGATAAAACGTTCTGGAAGGACATCCCCGATTTTAATTACATTCCACCATCTTATGGAAAAATCCTTGAACGTAACTGGAGCAACTTTGCGGCTTTGGGTCTCTGGTTGTTAGTGTCATTCGGTGGGTTGAAATTCTTATCACAAAAGGTATGAAAAGGATGAAAACATCAAGCTACATCAATCGATATGAATTCATTTCTCTCGTCAGACAGAGATGGCTACAGTTTCTAATTTTAATACTTCTCGTACTTGTATTTTTTGCCGTTTTTAATGGAAAACAAAAAGTTGATCAAAGACTATCGGATATTCAAAGTGCGCAAGCAAAGGCTAATCAAAAAGATTCACTGGGAGTGATTTTGTTGGATTCTATGGAGGCCGGTTATACGGTTAACGTGCCAAGATGGTATATGCCAAATCAGCCTCACGTGATCGGATACAGTTACCCCAGAGTAGCAGCCATGCTACCTGATGAACTGGCCATTATTGCAACGGGTCAAAGCGACATCTATACTCATTATGTTCAGCCTAACTTATACGGAGAGAGCTTTCAATTGAACTACACTGAGTTGTCTAATCCGGTACAGCTCATGTTTGGGAGCTTTGACTTGTCTTTTGTGCTGATAAACTTGCTTCCACTCATTGTCATTGCCTTTACCTACAACATCCTATCTCAGGAAAGAGAACAAGGAATATTACAGGTAATTGCAAGTCACCCTGTTTCGCTATATCGATGGTTGTTGCAAAAAGCACTGATGAGATATCTCTTATTGTCTGGTATTCTTACCTTGCTTTTGGTAGGTCTGCTCTCTATGGCCGGAGTCTCGCTAGTTGCGGATTTTGGTAAAACGTTAACTTTTATTTTATTGACGCTTGGCTATTTGTTGTTCTGGTTCGTGTTGGCTTGCTTGGTAAATCTGAGAGGGCATTCATCAGCCAACAATGCCGTTTGGTTAATTGCGTGGTGGATTTTATTGGTACTTTTAGTGCCTTCGTCTGTCAATCAAATGGCCAATAGTTTATATTCAGTGCCATCGAGGGCCAGGTTAATCAATGAATTAAGAGTGGTTAATGCAGAAGCTGAGAAAAAAGCCGACAAATTATTGGAAAGCTTTCTGAGAGATCATCCAGAGTTGGCAGGTCATGAGGGGGGGTCAATGGGTTGGAAAGAATATTTCGCCACACAGGATCTTATAAAAAGTGAAATACAACCTGTCCTGGATGAGTACGAAATGAAATTGCAGCAACAACAGGCTTGGGTAGATCAGTTACGTTTTATTTCACCTGCTTTGCTACTCCAAAGTTCCTTTAATGAAATCTCCGGTACATCTACTCAAAATTATGAAGACTATCGTGAACAGGTAAGCGATTTTTCCCTGATCTGGAGAGATTATTTCCTGCCTAAAATATTTCGTGGAGAAACATTTACGAAAGCAATGATGGCAGAACTGCCTGAATTCGAATATCAGCCCTCCACAGCCCATAAGCTACGTACAGCAAATATGCTTGCTGTATTCATTTGCTGTGCGGTGTTGCTTCTGCTTGGTGTGCTTTGGTCTAGGCAAAGTAAGACCAGCATATTAGCTCACTAAAAATTCGACTAATCACTAATCATATGCTATGAAATCAGCATATCTATCAATTGTAGCGCTATCTATAACTCTTGCTTTTCCGGCAAGCCTGTTTAGACAAGCAACTGGTCAATTAGAGGGTATCATCTATTACCAGGATCAAGAACCACTATTAGGAATCAATGTTTCCTTGGAGGGTTCAGATAAAGGAGGATACACTAATCCGGAGGGGAGATTTGTAATCAAAAATGTTCCTTGGGGAAAATACTTCCTGGTGGTTTCAGGAGTTGGATACTTGCTCTAGAAGAATTGAAGTAGAGGTTAAGGCGCAGGAAACCACACGACTAAGGATCACACTTGATGAATCATCTCAGCGGTTAGAAGATGTGGTTGTGTCGAGTGAAAGATATGTGCCATATTGTGAAACAATCACTTCTTTAGGACTTAAACAGGAAATTGAAAGGCTAGTGTAAAGATTTGCTAATAAACGAATTAATATTATTTTTACTCTATGGCAAGAAAAGGAAGAAAATTGATCTTGAGTCCAGAAGACGAAAAATACTCATTGCTACTTCGAGGGCGCATTATATGGATCATAGAGACGTGATGCGATCTAAAATTTTACTCATGCTTCACCAAGGAAGTAGTTATGATACGATAAGGAGTGAATTAAAAGTTGGACGTGAGGCCATCGCCAAGTGGAAAAAGCGCTATCTGACCTTGGGGCTGGAAGGGCTCAAAGATGCACCAAGACCGGGAAAAAAGGCAATTTATACTGAAGCAGACAAAGCAAGAGTCATCCAAAAAGCAGGTTCAAAACCAGAAGGAGGACATGCAAATTGGAGCCAGAGAAGGACAGCCAAAGACTTGGGAATGAGTCAAAGTACGGTTCACTGTATCTTGAAATCACAGGATTTAAAACCCCATAAAGTGGACGATTGGTGTGGGAGAAGTACTGATCCTGAATTTGAAGAGAAAATGCTTAATGTCGTTGGTCTTTATCTAAACCCTCCGGAAAACGCGTTGGTGTTGTCGGTAGATGAAAAAACGCAAATACAAGCGTTGGATCGTAACCAGCCTGAGTTGCCCTTACAGACAGGAAAATTCAAAAGATTGACCGCCACTTACAAAAGACACGGCACGGTATCCCTGATCGCTGCACTTTCGGTTCATGATGGGGAGATTACCGCGAATACGATAGAGAAAAATAACGCTGAAACTTTCTTGAGGAAAATTTATCGAAAGTATCCTAAAAAGCACCTTCACCTAATTGCAGATAACCTTCACGTTCACAAGTACAAAGCCATCCGAGAGTGGGTGGATTCAAAAAAAAGAGTGACGCTGCATTTTACTCCAACCTACTCATCCTGGTTAAACCAAATCGAAATTTGGTTCCATAGTTTATCAAGAGACGTACTAAAAAGCGCGGTATGGCACAGTAAAGAATAACTGGCCAAACAAATCATCCAATACGTGGACACCTACAACAAAGAAAGAGCTAAACCTTTTGAATGGACTTATGATAGAAAAAATAGTTCGATAAATAACAAATCCTTACACTAGATAATCCTCAATCAGTTTCTGTGGTCAATCAAGAGTTGATCCAGGATCAGGTGGTAATTGATTTCAATCAGGCAGTGAGAAATGTAACTGGGATGATCCCGCATTATCCTGGTACTACGGTTCAATTAGCCCAAAAATCACGAAGATTCGAGGTACGACCTTCATATCGAAACGGATATCCCAATCTAATCAACGCACTCAGAGACATGGCCAAAATCGAAAAGGTGGTGATATTAAGGGGTCCATCCGGAACACTCTATGGAACCTCCGGAGGTGATTTGAATAGCCCTGGTGGTCTTGTTAATGTAATGACTAAAAAACCCATAGATTCATTCTATGGTTCCGCAGGACTCGCTCCCATCTGCGTTCAACTGTTGATTTGATACTCCATTGGATGAAGATAAATCTACCTTATACCCACCTTAAGCAGCCTTCTTTAGGGCAGCCAGTTGTTGTTCAAGGCTTTTAATTCGTTTTTCTTTTTAATTTGGTTTGGTTTAGCCGAAATATTTCGGGATTAAACGCTTCTTTTTTAGTCCTCATATGAAAATAGATG
>JBCDKO010000240.1:0-7158 GCA_038746525.1 Bacteroidota bacterium | reverse complement strand
CATATATACACACTTTTCCTGCCAGTAAGGAGTTGCTTTGAAACCCAGAGGAGTACGACAAAGCAAAGGATGCTTGGGGATCTCCAATTGGCCGTAGCTACTGTTTATCGTTTTTTTTCTGCTGTCCCTCTCCTCCCCAACTACTTGCTGCAATACTTCCCGGCTGGTTTGCTCCACAAACTTTACCTAACTTTCTTCAAAAGCATACGCGTCTTGCTGGCCTTCTTGGGAAGCCTCCCATTGTTCAAAACGTTCTGAAAAAATGGCGATAGCTTCTCGCTTCTTACTTGATTTTGATTCCATCGTTTCTTTTAAAGTTTATCATTGATCACAAACTTTACAAATCTGTCGTACACCCATCACTTATTACTCAAACACCTTAGCCTCTCATGGATTAAAAAGGATCAAAAACCCGGATAACTGAACAGTGATGGCAATTAAAGGTTATTTAATAATGTGTTATTGAAATTAATTCAATACATAATTCTTTAACGAAAATGACATGGTTTTTGACGAAAAATTATTATCTTATGATATAAATTATTAACTTGAAACAATAAAACTTGCCTCCTTCAAAGAATATTAACGAGCTTCACGAGAAGCCTATAATTCTAATTTTAAGCCGGTAAATGAAAATAGATTAGCATGTTTAAGGTAACAGATCAATCATAAATACGCATAAACAATGAACAGAAAACCCAAAAACTCTGATAAAAAAACGTCTGTGCTTAATGGACCGACACATTCGTTGCAGGTAAGAACAGTAAATTCACAGAGAATCTTTGCTTCGGCAATTGTAGTTATGTTCTTAATATTAAATATCTCTCCAGCACAATGCCAAAGGGATGGCCCTGATAATGGTACTTACATACTAAGTGATGAGGGCACTAACAGCCGTGGATGGGTTATCAACCTGGGTAATGAAAATTATGGTCAGAATACTTTTTTAACTTTAAATAGAAGAAATAATTCCATATCAACAGATTTCAAAGCATGGAATTTGATGAATTATGGAACATCTCTCTCATGGTTATACGATACCAGTACCTTGGATTTTGGTAATGAGGTTATGAGCCTTGAAAGCAATGGTGATCTCTCTATCATTGGAAATCTCACTCTTATCGGATCCACCAGAGCGGCGATATCTGCCAACGAATTTAATGGGTTGACCGGTATATTCGACGATATCCATGTTGGGACTGGGAAGATCACAGTAGGTCTTTTGATTAGCGAAGTGGCTGCCGCAGAACGCTTGGAAGTAGATGGTAATATCAAATCTAGAAACAACATCATTTCCAATGGATATTTTATTGGTGATGGGTCACGACTTACCGGTATTTCTACCACCTCGTTGTCTAATGATCTTTCTATGAACACCTCCGGCAGCCTCACAGCCACAGGCGGATCACGAATAATGATAGGATCAGCACCTCAATCGGCACCTGATATATTGGATCATGAAAATGTTCGAAACGGGCTTTATTTTTCTCCTGGTAATGTTTCTTATGGCATTTATATGGGACGGCAGGGAAGCGCCAACTCGGCGGAAATGTTAGCCGCCACTGGTGGATATAATTTTACTGGAGATGCACTTCGCTTTAGGGTGCCCGATAATAACAATCATGGATTTATATGGGAAAATGACAACAATGAACTATTAATGTCATTAAGCGCCGATACGGGACGGCTTTATGTCAATACAGATATTGTTAGCAAGCGTGTCAATGCGGATATAATCATGAATCAGATAATAGTGACTGATACTTTGAGTGTTGGCAGTCAGGGAATCCATAGTATAGGAGATATCAAATTAAAAGCGGGGGCCCGCTTTATTGGTGATGGATCACAACTAACCGGCATCTCCTCTACTTCGCTATCTGATAATCTTTCTATCAACACTTCTGGCAGTTTCTCAGTTACTGGTGGATCTAGAATAGTAGTAGGATCAATGCCTCAATCTGCACCCGATGTTTATGATCATGAAAATGTTCGAAATGGGCTTTATTTTTCACCTAATAATGTTTCTTATGGTATTTATTTCGGGTCGCAGGGCAGCACTAACTCAGCAGAAATGTTAGCCTCCACCGGAGGATATAACTTTAATGGCCCTTCTCTTCGATTCCGCTCACGCGACAATTTCAACCATGGATTTATATGGGAAAATGACAACAATGAGTTGTTAATGTCGTTAAGCGCGGATACAGGACAGCTTTATGTGAATGCAGATATTATTACTAATCAGAAAATGGTAGCTAATACACTTAGCGTAGGCAACCAGGGAATCTACAGCGGAGGAGACATTGTGTTAAAGGAGCAAGCCAGCTTCATCGGATCACGAATAATGATAGGATCAGCACCTCAATCCGCAACCAGTGCATTAGATCATACTAAAGTTAAAAATGGTCTCTATTTTATGCCTGATAATGTTTCCTATGGTATTTATTTAGGACGTCAGGGAGGCACTAACTCGGCAGAAATGTCAACCTCCACCGGAGGATATAG
Source organism: Bacteroidota bacterium (assembly GCA_038746525.1). Lineage (GTDB taxonomy): Bacteria > Bacteroidota > Bacteroidia > Cytophagales > Cyclobacteriaceae > Ekhidna. The sequence continues at coordinate 4,656 of JBCDKO010000240.1, read as the reverse complement.
TTTCAACGGTGATGCGCTTCGCTTCCGTGTGTTCGACAATGGTAATCATGGATTTATATGGGAAAATGACAATAATGAATTGCTTATGTCGCTGAGCGCAGATGCGGGACAGCTTTATGTGAATGCAGGTATCATTACCAACCAGACATTAGTAACCGATACCCTTAGCGTGGGTGATCGGGGGATCTACAGCGCAGGAGATATCGAACTGAACTCAGGGGCATACTTTATTGGCGACGGATCGCAATTGACCGGTATAGATGTGTTACCCGACAATATTTATGAAGACGATTTAGGGAATCTGGTCATCGAAGGGGCTATTAAAAATGATACACTACTTACTGATATGATAAGTGTAGGATATAAAGGCATCTATAGTACAGGGGATATCAAGTTAGATACCGGAGCACGCTTCATTGGAGATGGATCGCAACTCACCAATATTCCCTTAACAAGTAGCCCATGGGATCAATCAGAAAACAAATTATCTTTTCTTGGCACTAATAACCAAGTAGTGATTGGTAATCTTCATCCTAATATGGAAGCAGGATTTACGGGTGCTGCTGTGACTGTTGGTGGTGGGATGGTGATCACCAATGATAGTACCGATACGCAACTCGCTGGCCTTTTCCCATCAGGTCAAAATCCAACCTTAGCAGTAGCTGATCTTCCTAATTATAACTTATGGGTAGAAGACGGAATCATGAGTGAGATGTTTTGGGTAGTTCATCCTTGTATATGGGACGGCGACAATTCAGACTGTCCTGATGACTGGGGAGATTACGTCTTTGATGAGACCTACGATCTTTTGCCTTTGGAGGAAGTCAAAGATTATGTAAAAACTAATAAGCACTTACCAGGCATTCCTTCCACGGAAGAGATCATGCGAGGCTATGAATTGCACGATATGAACAAAAATTTTATCGTGAAAATAGAGGAGATCATGCTATATACAATTGCTCAACAAGAAAAGATCAAACAGCTTACAGAGAATGAGCAAAAAGTAGAGCAGAAGATAGATGCCCTTTCTAAAGAGATCGAAGCGTTAAAGAAACTTATAAATCAATGATAACCATAAAAGTCATGACGGGTAGCTTTTGGCACGGCCATCAGGTAATTAAGTTGGTACTATTAACGCTATTTTTAGGTTGTCATTGGTTTAGCGCACATACTCAAGTTCATTACGATAGCGCAGAATTAACCGTAGCACAAGGAGCCATACATACCTTATTGGTAGGCAATTTGGAATGGACGTGGGAAAAGACATCAGCGACTGTAGAAAACGGAGTTATTCGTGTTCAGGATCCTCAAATTGATGCTTCGGGTAATGGCACAGTGGAGGTAGGTTTATTAGCAAAGAAGTTTTACGACCTGAGTTATGAAAACGCTCCTCGAACGGTATATGCGGTAAAAGCAGAGATAAACGGGACAGATGTAACTTATGTATCCGTAGATAATTACGATATCGTCTTAACCGTTGATGAAATAGATACAGATCCCATCAAGAGTATGGATATGGGTCAGGTTTTTTGGGAGGTTAATGTCGCCGACATTAATAATGTACAATCAACAAAAGCAAATGGACGCTCGAGAATGGTAGGTGGCGGAGCTGCGACAAGTATTGAAATGATAAGGACTCCTCATGGCTTTGGCAGTGAAAATATTGGAGAAGAAGCCCCTTCCGGAGCTGAAAGTCAGGTTACCGATGTCACAGATCTGAGTGTAAACGAGTCATTTTCTCTTCTAAGTTCAGGTCTAAGGCGACGTCCTACAGGAACAAGCGGAGTAGAAGAGACGATACCTCCAAACGATACTTGGTCGGATAGTGGTGAAAATGATCCTCTTATGCTAAGAGGCACGGGCCCTGAGGGTGGAAGCGTACCCTCAGGACCTTCGACATCTTTGCCCATGTTATGTGTAGTCCCAGCTGGTACAGGAGTTGTTGCAGTAATTGCATTAGGAACGTCATCACACATAAAGTATCACTATAGCAATAGCGGAGAATCCGGTCATCACAATCACCACCATGGTGGTAGTAATAATGGAAACAATAATGATAGTGATGGAAATAGCAACGATAACGATGAAAATAGTGATAATAACGATGTGGCTGAACCTAAACCCCAAGACTTACTTGCCTATGTAAAAGTTACAGGGGATGTTATACTTACCAGTGTAAAAATACCGGGTATAGAATACCCTATCGTTTTCCAACCTCTTCTATCAACTTATTGAAAATGTTAACTAGGATTATATATATACAATGAAAAAAATAACCAAAACAATAATCATGATTGTTATCTCAATCGTAGGATTAAATTTTGATTTAGTAGCGCAAACTAGTAGTGGAAGCGCAGAGTCAGCATTACTTCAGGCTACAGGTCAGGAAACGCTTATACTTCGTGGAGAAAAGAGTACAGACAGTACAGCTCAACCTTCTGCTGGGATCACTTGGCAGCTTAACAGTAATTCTCGGGATGCAGCTAACTTAATAGAAAATAAATGGTCTATTTACCAGTCAGGAGGTGGTAATGTACTGACTATTGGCGGTTATTATGGCAGTAACTCATCTAAAGCATTAGCTCCTCAAATCAAGATCAATGATTACACTGCAAATACTAATTTAGATGGTAACATCACTTTTTATACCTACGATTTTACAACAAATACAAATTCAAGGCCCGCTTTGACGATAGGTGGAGCATCAGGTCAAGTGATCATTGGAAATCCTAACTCAGATGTTGCAGATTCTACTACACTTTTGGTGTATGGAAATATTTCTGCTACCGGATCCGTTTCTGCTAGTGATATGAATCTGGAAAACGTAAGCAGCATAGATTACGGGAAGGTAATAGTTGGCTATGATGGTGAAGGAAGGAGATTAGTGTCAGCAAAAAACCCAGAAGAACATGTAAACGGTGGGTGGTATTCTTACGATGATGATGAACAAAAAACAAATTACTACAAAAAAATTACTTATGATGGACATTCAGTTATGATCGGAAGTAATCTTTATGTGTTCAATTCAGCAGGCAAAATTCAAAAACCTTCCCCATTAGGAGATACTAAAATCATTACTCCGTCGGATACCGCTATTAATGTTTCCAGGAATCTTCTGAATGAAGTACGCTTATTCGTTCAGAAAGCCGTTTGGTCAGAAGATTACTTCATCTCAGAAAAAGTAGCACTTGCCTCTGACATGACAGATCAAAGTGATCAGGGAAGCATGAATGACAATAATGGACAGCCGGACTATGTATTTTATGAAGACTATAGCCTTCCTAGTTTGGAAAAATTGGAGCAATATGTGAAAACCAATCATCACCTACCCGACGTTCCAAGCATAAATGAAATAAAAGATAAAGGTTATTTGTCACTTCTCAGTCAAACAACAGGTACGCTTAAAAACCTGGAAGAGCAGGTGTTGCACAACATCGCACAAGAAAAAAAAATAGCATTACACGAAGAAAAAATCCGATTACAAGAGCAGCGCTTAAAAGCACAGGAGAAGCTCATTCAATCGTTGATTACTAGAATTGAGAAATTAGAAACAGATCAAAAATAATCTATCTGATATGGATAGTTGGTAGGTGTATGATCAAAATACTTTTTTGAATGCTATTTATGATAATTGTTGAAGCTGTTAAAGCTAGATTGAACATCATTCTCAGACCGGCTCAAATTAGATATTAGTGGGATTGAGGATTTTTCAAGCCAATATCATTGAAAGTCTGTATAAGAAGAAAGGGAGATTTCTAACTCTACGAAACCGAGTTCTAAACATTTTGATTTTGGAGTTGAGTGACTCAGCAAGTGTATTAGTAGTCTTATTAACAAAAGAAGTTGAGTATGGTATGTTGATTGTATCCAGGGAGTCAGCAACGAAAAAAGGGTTCCAACTTCTGCTCTAATTTCTTTCTTCTATTGAAATAGTAGTTGAGAAGCATGCTTTCTGCTTCTGGCAGTTTCATAATAACTTCTCAAGTTTAAGGATAGATGATAGCAGGGCAATCGAATTTAAAAATTGAGTAGTTTTTCTCTATATTGACTATTGTAAGCTGCTCGCTGAATTTTCTGTGACTTGGGTATTTTGTCGGTGTTTCTTTCGATCAATGTGAGCGCCATTTTATTGATAATACTAAAGTTCTCCGCACTATATCCCTTCGGTTTTCTATTCGCATCTTCTTTAAAAAGGACATCCAGCATCCAGTGAAGATGGTTTTCTATGCGCCAATGCGCACGAATGTTCGCATTGAAGACCTGCGCTTTTTCTTTTTTACTGCTGATGTAGTATCGGGTCGAGGTGGTGGTTTTGCCGGTTGGTTTCTCATTCTCCGGGCTTCTATACGAATAAGGGTGGCTAAACCCGGCCACTCTTGATGGTCATCCAGCAAGGTGAGCTCCTCGATAACCCGTACAGGTCCTTTGTTCCACTCGCCCATGATCCAATTCCTGGGTTTGATGGACCTCTGTTCCATGGGTTAGGCTAAAGACCTTTGCTATTTGCGCTAAAAGACCTTTTTGATGGTTTTTTACCTGTAAGAGGTTATCGGCTTGTTTGGCGACTATTTTCTTGGCGATGTTTTTTTGACCACCCATGGCATCAATGGTAATGGTTGCTCCTTCCAGGGTCAAGGTATCCAACAGCTTGGGAAT
>JBCDKO010000239.1:0-7158 GCA_038746525.1 Bacteroidota bacterium | reverse complement strand
CATGATTACCGCAGGCTCAAAGCCAGATGAGGGCCCAAAGCAGCTAAATGTGCGATGGCTCCTAAAATGGCGATCATCTATTTTCATATGATGACTAAAAAAGAAGCGTTTAATCCCGAAATATTTCGGCTAAACCAAACCAGATTTAAAGAAAAACGAATTAAAAGCCTTGAACAACAACTGGCTGCCCTAAAGAAGGCTGCTTAAGGTGGGTATAAGGTAGGTTAAACATAACTTCTCTGGTGTTGGCCATCTTTTTTGTTAACAATGTTCAAATAGGCATTTTTGCGAATACCCTTAAAAAGTAACTTAAATGGAGAAACCTTACATCGATGCTAACACAAGTCTTCCTGAAATTACCGTAAAAGCAATAATTATTGGGTCTGTCTTATCTATTGTTCTTTCAGCAGCGAACGCCTATTTTGGGCTTTTTGCAGGACTTACCGTGTCTGCATCTATCCCTGCAGCGGTGATCTCAATGGCGCTACTGAAAGTTTTTAAAAACTCTAATATTCTGGAAAACAACTTGGTACAAACTGCTGCCTCAGCAGGAGAATCCCTGGCGGCAGGCGTTATTTTCACCATACCGGCCCTGGTTATCATGGGTTATTGGCAAGCATTTAACTATTTTGAAACAGTAACTATTGCTCTCTGCGGCGGTGTGCTAGGTGTGCTATTTACCATTCCCTTGAGAAAAGCATTGATCATTGAGGAGAACTTGAAGTTTCCTGAGGGTGTAGCTACGGCCGAGGTCTTGAAAACGGGCAAAGAGGGTGGAAAGTCAGTGAAGTACTTGGTACAGGGGTCTTTGATTGGCGGGGCTTTTAAATTAGGAGACGCTGCCCTGAATCTATGGGAAGGTACCTGGCAAAAAGCAACATTAATAAACGAAAAAATCTACGCCTTTTTTGGCCTTAATCTATCACCGGCACTTATCGCTGTAGGATACATCGTCGGGCTCAATATCTCTTTCCTTCTTTTTTTTGGCGGTGCCATTAGTTGGTTTATTGCTATTCCAATCTATATAGTCAGAAATGGAGTACACGAAGGAGTAGATGCGATCACTCTTGGGGGAAATATCTGGAATGCCCAAATAAGGTATCTGGGAGTGGGTGCGATGGTCGTTGGTGGCCTTTGGGCACTTTTAAGTTTGGCCGGATCATTAGGTACTGCTTTCAGAGCAGGTTTAGACGCGTTCAAAAAAGGCGGAGAAATGACAAAAAACCAGATCCGAACAGAACTGGATACACCTATGTCATGGGTACTTATAGGTATTGGAGTCTTGATTGTCCCTATTTTCCTTATTTATCGAAATGCGATTAGTGACGTTCCGGTTACGGTTACCATGACCCTGGTGATGGTGGTGGCAGGTTTTCTTTTTGCGGCAGTAGCAGGCTATATGGCCGGTTTGGTCGGAAGTTCCAACAATCCCATTTCGGGAGTGACAATCGCAACCATTTTGTCAGCCTCTCTGCTTTTGCTTACGCTCATGAAGACAGGTAATGAATTGGACGCAGCCGCAGCAGCGATTCTCGTTGGCGCCGTAGTGAGTTGTGCTGCAGCGATTGCAGCCGACAATATGCAGGATTTAAAAGCAGGGCATATGTTAGGTGCTACTCCCTACAAGCAGCAAATCATGCAAATAGTAGGCGTGGTATCAGGTGCTATTGCCATTCCTCTGGTCTTGAATTCTTTACTTTTAGCTTACGGCATGGGGGCGCCAACCTTACAGCAGCCGGACTCATTGTCAGCTCCACAAGCCACCTTAATGCAAAGTGTAGCACAAGGGATCTTTGGTGGCGGACTGCCCTGGAACATGGTATCTATAGGTGCAGGAATTGGAGTTACCGTGATCGTTATTGATCAATACTTAAAGTCAAAAAATTCACAATTCAGGATGCCTGTTCTTGCGGTAGCGGTAGGAATTTATTTACCATTTGAATTAAATTCTGCCATATTTCTTGGAGGGATAATCGCATGGGCACTAGATAAGGCGACCAAAAAATCCAAGGGAAGAGAAAAGTCAGTAAATGCAGGCCTGCTTCTTGCCTCAGGTCTAATCACAGGAGAAGCACTTATGGGTATTTTTATCGCAATTGCGATCGCAGCTTTTGGTTTTAAAAAGCTCTCAGGATATGACGCTCCCGGCATCTATGAGAATATTGGGTTGGGCATCCTTGTTGTGATTCTCTTCTTCATTTACAAACAAGTGATCAGCGTAGCTAAAAAAGACCTATAATGTTGTTCGATTTCGTACGTAGATATGTTCACCTTGCTTCATCTCAAAAATTGGATTTAGGTGTATTTTTTTGCAAATCAATAAGTTAGCGTTGTTGGCATGGTTTTCAACCTTATGATGGGCAAACCTAAATTAAATCCATGCTTAAGAATTACTTTACAACTGCCATTCGCAATCTTTTTAGGAATAAAGTTTACGCTATCTTAAATGTTGTAGGACTGGCGCTTGGGATAGGATGTGCCTTAGTTATCTTCAAGGTCATTGTTTTTGAAAAAAGTTTTGATACGCATCACTCAAACTACCATACTATTTATCGTATTGTTAATGAAAGTATAAGGCCTAATGAAATAGATCGTGGTATGGGTACGCCTCATCCATTGGGCCCTGCGCTGTTGCAAGATCATTCAGAAGTAAAAGAAATGGTTCGAACCCATGAGTTTGGATGGGTTCAGATAAATGTTGGTGATGGGATTGATTTGGAGAAATACATCATAGAAAACAAGACCTGCTTCGTAGAAAACTCCTATTTTAAAATTTTTGACATTCCCGCAATTGCCGGAAATTTAGAAACAGCGCTTACCGAACCTAATACAGCAGTTATTTCAAAAATGATGGCAAGAAAATTTTTTGGTTTAGAAGAAGGAGATGAAGAAGCGGCAATAGGGGAGGTTATTGGCCTTGGGCCCGTTCGAGATTTCAAAATCGTTGCAGTAATTCAGGATCCACCGAAATCAACAAACTTTCCTTTTGAGATCCTTTTGGAGTATAAAAGTCAGGATCATGAAGAGATAAACCCTTATTATGGTGATGGAGAAAAGTGGAACTCCACCAGCTCAAATACCAATACCTGGATTTTGACTGATGAAAATTTTAGTGAGGCCGATTTCGAAAAAAAAATGGTGGGTCTTGTGGAAAAGTACTATTCAGAAGAGACCGCCAAGAAGGAGTTTTTCAAAGTGCAGCCACTTTCAGAAATACATTCAGACGAAGTATATGGTAATTACAGCTACGCTACCCCCGATGAACTCATTCTTGCTTTAGGCATCGTTGCGGTTTTCCTGGTGATCACAGCTAGCATTAATTTTGTCAATCTTGCCACGGCTCAGTCCGCTAATAGATCTAAAGAAATTGGGATCAGAAAAGCGATTGGTGGTTATAAAACTCAGTTGATCTTTCAGTTTTTTACTGAGATCTTCCTGATTACGCTCATTGCGATCATTGGATCCCTGGCTATTGCAGAGTTTTTATTCAGTCTCCTGGAAGAGGTCATTGGTACGCGTTTGCAGTTGGGTTTGTTGTCTGGTTTCGAAACGCTTGGCTTTATCATTTTACTATTGATCGTAGTGACGTTTTTATCAGGGTTTTATCCTTCACTATTACTGTCAAAGATGAATACGGTGATGGCGCTGAAAAATAAAGTAACCGCAAAGAATAGCTCCGGGGGATTAAGTATTAGAAAAACCCTGGTGGTGGCACAATTCGCGATCTCTCAATTTTTAATTATTGGAACGGTGATCATCTCTACTCAAATGAACTATTTCTTAACCAAGGACTTGGGCTTTGAAAAAGAAGCGATCATCAAAACCTACCTCCCCGAGAGAAATGAGTCAAAGAACGAGCTACTTAGGCAAAAACTGATGAATAAGCCAGAAATAGAAAATGTAACCTATGCATTAAGTTCTCCAACGGGTAATTCTGACACCAACTCTAATTTTAACTATTCACCTTTAAATTCTGAAGATGATTATCACGCTAACTATAAATGCGTAGATGAAAATTATGTAGATTTTTACGGAATTGAGATTTTGGCAGGAAGAAATATTGAGAAATCTGACAGTGCTAATTATATCCTGGTAAACCAGAAAGTAGCGGATTTAATGGGGTTTTCAGCTAATTACTCCGCAGCAATAGGAGAGCGACTTACTTCGGGGTGGGGCATGAATCTTAAGGTAATTGGAGTGGTAAAAGACTTCCATACTCAAAACCTTAGCGAGGATATCCAGTATACCTTCCTTCTCAAAGCTCCAAGTGTATTTTATGAGGTCGCCATCAAGACGGCAAAAGGGGCCAATGTGAAAAATGCGGTTACTTCTTTGGAGGATGCATGGGAAAAGATTTATCCTGAGTATGTCATTGATTGGGAATTTTTTGATGAAGAACTAGCTGCAAACTATGAACAAGAGCAGCATATAGCTACGTTAATGAATACTTTTTCTTTCGTTTCTATTATCATCGGATGCCTGGGATTGTACGGATTGATTGCATTTATTGCGGCCAATCGAACGAAAGAAGTAGGCATTAGAAAAGTGCTTGGAGCCTCTGTTATCAGCATTATCGGGAACTTCTCTAAAGAAATACTTGTCCTGGTTGTTTTAGCTTTTCTCATTGCAGCTCCCCTTTCTTTTTTCCTTCTCAACACCTGGTTAGACAATTATCAATTCAGAATATCAATTGGGATTGAAATCTTTATTATCGCGTTTTTTGCTACGCTGTTAATAGCTGGAATTACCGTAAGCTACAGAACCATATCCACGGCGTTGATAAATCCGGCAAGAACCTTGAAGGATGAGTAACTGAAGCCCATAACTTTGAATATATTTGGTGTTTTCGTTTGTACGAAAGCGCCTTTTTAGTATGAGTAGAGAACAGTTTAGCAATAGATGGGGAATCGTCTTGGCAGCATTGGGAATGGCCATCGGCGCGGGTAATCTTTGGCGTTTTCCCAGACTTGCTGGGCAGTACGGAGGTTCATTTATACTGCTATGGATTTTATTCCTATTCATTTGGTCCATACCTCTTCTTCTTTCTGAATTTGCCATTGGGAAGAAATACAAAAGTGGTGTGATAGGATCTTTCGCGCAATTTGCCGGAAAGAAATATACCTGGATGGGTTTCTTCATTACCGTTTGTACCCTGGGGATCGCTTTTTACTATTCAGTAGTAACCGCTTGGGCTTACCGATACTTTTCATTTTCACTGAAAAATGCATTTCAACCTCATACGCTTCGGGAGACCCTCCGAAGTAATCCTGGATACCTAACTGAATTCTGGTCAGGTATTTCTAACGGAGATTGGACCACCATCATGATATATGTAGTAGTAATTTTAGTTGCTGCTTTTATCCTTATAAGAGGAGTCAAAAACGGCCTTGAGAAAGCAAACAAACTACTTATTCCAAGTCTGTTTGTTTTATTAGTGATCGTCGTTTTTGTGTCGCTAAATATGGATGGAGGTATCCGAGGATTAGAGTATATGTTTGCTATCAACCCAGTATATTTCAGCAATCCTACTATTTGGATCGAAGCTTTATCACAGTCTGCCTGGAGCACAGGGGCAGGTTGGGGACTCATGATGACACTTTCTTCGTTTTCCAGGGATGATGAAGATGTGACCTTAAATACTTTTATTGGCGCTTTTGGAAACAACACTGCTTCTTTATTAGCTGGTATGGCCATCCTGCCTGCAGTTTTTGCATTGGCTCCTTCCAGGGAAGAAGCAGTTACCTATCTCCAGCAAGGCAATCAAGCGCTCACTTTCACCATCATTCCAATGTTGTTCGCCAATGTTCCCGGGGGAGATTATTTATCAACTCTTTTTTTCCTCGCATTGACTGTAGCCGCATTTAGTTCATTATTACCTATGATGGAGTTGTTTCTTCAAAATGTCGCAGACCTAAAAATCCCAAAGAGGCAAACGCTCATTATAGTGATTGTTTGCTTCGTATTGCTAGGGTTTCCCTCTGCATGGTCTTTGGATTTTTTCTCTAATCAAGATTGGATATGGGGTATAGGTCTAATTGTCACTGGCCTTTTCATTTTGATCGGAATCGCAATGAACAAGCCCGGTACGTTTAAAAAGCAAACTATCGATGTGGATTCTGATTTGATTATGCCTACTTCCTATTTCACGTTTGCTGTTTTTGCTAATGTAATTTTTGGGTTCTTCTTAATTTATTGGTGGCTGTCTCAGGACTACAGTAAACAGTGGTTCAATGAAGATGGAGCATGGGATGTTTTTGGTACTTACAGCAATGCCTCCACGATTACACAGTGGGGAATTGTCCTTATAATAGGCCTTATTTTGAATAAATACCTGTACAAAAAATTTGTTAAATCATGAGTATGGGAGCAATAGTAAGTATGGCTATTATTCTCACTGTTGTGGTGGGGGGATTTATCTTTTTTTTAGTTAAAGCAATCAGAAAAGAACGCAATGGATAAAATTGATCCGCTAAACCAGGTAGCTGAATTTCACAAAACTTTTCAACATCCTATTCTCACAAAACCGCAAATTCCATCGGAAGATCGCTGTAAATTAAGAGTTTCACTCATTGCTGAAGAGTTAGAAGAACTCAAGGAGGCCATAGTAAACAAAGATCTCACAGAGGTTGCAGATGCCTTATGTGATATCCAATACGTTCTTTCTGGTGCAGTACTCGAGTTTGGCTTGGGAGAGAAATTTAAAGCGCTTTTCGAAGAAGTACAACACTCGAACATGAGCAAAGCCTGCGAATCGGAAGAGGAGGCCAAGCAAACAGTCACTTATTACAAAGTAGAGAAGAGCACAGATGCCTACTATAAAAAACGTGATGGAAAATGGCTTGTTTATCGTGTTAAGGATCAAAAAACACTAAAATCAGTTAATTATTCTCCAGCTGATTTAAAAAGCATTTTAGATAGCTAGTAGAGTCAAATTTTGCAATTAGAGGAAAGGGTTCAAATGATCCCTGTAATCATTCCTGTTTTTATTGAAATCTTTTGTAGAGAAAAATGCACTGAGTGTAAGTAGGGCTTGCTGAGAAAGTCACAGGTGTATCAGATACTAGGCAGCAAGGTGAAGATGTATGCTTATACTTCGATCCGCAGCGAACGACGTAGCTGATGTACCTGTGACTAGTTGAAAAATCTCGAAATCGAGCT
>JBCDKO010000238.1:0-7204 GCA_038746525.1 Bacteroidota bacterium | reverse complement strand
TTGCTCTTTCATGTTGGGAGACACTCACAGTCTTTGATCTTGACCATCTTTCCAGAGTGGCTCGATCTTCTTCTCGTATTTTGATTGTTGGCGCACGTCTTCCCATACGTACAAAGATAAACAATAATATATGTTATTATTACAATTAAACACTAGTTTTGCATTAGTCAGTTGAAAAAGCTTCGTTCTTTCTTTTGGGAAATTGGCCCATTTTTCGAAACCATGTTCTTCCGGTAGAATTTGTATTCCCGAAGCAATAATCAATAGATCAATATTTGGTTCTTCAACTTGTTGTTCCAGCCATTGCCATTGTTCTTCCCCTAAAATTTCTCCATTAAGGTTAGGTTTTGCAGTTTTATTATTCGTTCCTGGATTCTCCCAAAGTAACTCATCTCTAAAATACCTTGCATCTAGAAGTATCATCTTTATATTCATAGAACCTTGTAGGTATAGGATTGATAGGCTCCTTTTCTGTTTCTGGCTGGATGGTCTTTCGCTACATTGAGAAATCTAAATAATTCATTTTTTCTTTCATCTTTCTTAGGATATTCCTTGCCTCCATCATTTACTCCGAAATCGTGATCGTCCCATATTCCGATAACCTCTGTGTTTTTTAGTAATAATTGATAACCCGGATGGGACTTCTGTTTTTGATAATCCATTCTCATGTTTTGCATGTCCTCAGTATCACCACAGATATTATCTCCAAGCCAAAGCCAAAGGTCCGGTTTTACGCGGTTAATTTCATTCTAGAGTTGTTGATCGGTTTTATCCTGATGACTGCACAAGCCGAAAGCAATGGATTTAATCTCTTTATTTATCGTCTCATCTGCTCGCTGTCCAAAAAGAGTAACAGGAACAATAGAAAGTAGAAATACAATTTTTTCATACCATGAAAGCTAACAGACAAATAAGAAGACTTTATGAATTTGATATGAATTAATCATTTCTCATTTTCGATTTTAGTGAATAAACCCGAATTCATGGTTCTGACTCATACTGATTCGAAAACAGGAGGTAAAATTTCATTTATTTATGATGAAAAAAAATTTAAGGGAGGCTCCTTTGATAAGGATAAGGATCTACTAACTATCGTTTGGAACACGGGAGAAACTCGAGGTGTATTGGTAGATGATGCTGACTTATCTATAAAAAAGCATCAAGTAGCGGTCTTTAATACCAATCAATCCTTTTCATTTCAGCATCCTGAAGATATCGTAGCCTGGCGTTTTAATCGTGATTTTTATTGCATCATAGATCATGATTACGAAGTTTCTTGCGTTGGGATTTTATTTTTTGGAAATAGAGAAATTCCTCAAATACAATTAGATACGAGAGATCAACAAAAGCTTGAACTACTATTCAACGTTTTTATTGATGAATTCGAAGAAGAAGAGGATAACCTGAAGACTGAAATGCTAAGAGTAGTTCTTAAAAGGTTGATTGTACATTTGACAAGGACTTACAAGAAGCAAGCTCAGTTTAGTGCTGTTGGTGAGGGAGAAATAGAGATAATCAGACAATTCAACTTAATGGTGGAGCAGAATTTTAAGCAGTACCATCAAGTGCAGGATTATGCAGACCTGATGCATAAGTCTTCTAAAACTATTTCTAATCTTTTTACAAAGTTCAGCAATCAGTCACCTTTAGAGGTTATTCACAATAGGGTTTTGCTAGAAGCGAAGCGATTGCTGATTTACACCGATAAGACAGCCAAGGAAATAGCGCATGAATTAGGTTTCTCAGATATTCCCAACTTCTCTCGTTTTTTCAAGAAAAACACTGGATTTTCACCTTCTCAGTACCGGTATACTCATAAAAAGCGTCTAACCGGGAAAAATTGACAATCCTTTGGGAAGGATAGACACTATCCCGAAACGTTTTCTTCGCGTTTTCATAGCATAATTTAACAAACAAAAAACAAGACAGAATTTAGAAATTATGGAAAATTTAAATGTCCCAACGAGAGAAGAAGTATCCGAAAATAATCAGAAAATTTTTGATAACCTGAAAACAAAACTTGGATTTGTTCCAAATCTTTATGCTGCATTTGCTCATAGCGACACTGCATTGGGTGATTACCTGGCTTTCCAAAACAGGAAAAGCTCATTAAAAGCAAAAGAAAGAGAGGTCATCAACTTAGTGGTAAGCCAGGTAAATGACTGTGAATATTGCCAGGCAGCCCATACAGTACTCGGAAAGATGAATGGTTTTTCCAGCGATCAGGTATTAGAGCTAAGAAGCGGATCTGCTTCTTTTGATAAGAAACTGGATGCACTTGCAAAATTCACAAAAGAAACAACGATAAACAGAGGGAAACCCTCACAAGATACGATTGATAACCTTCTTGCTGTTGGTTATACCCAAGAAAGTATTGTGGATATCATCATTGTTATCGGTGACAAAATTGTCAGCAACTTCCTCCACGGAGTCGGTGGATTCGAAGTAGACTTCCCAGCAGCTCCTGCACTGGAAGAAGCAGTTGCTTAATTGAAATTAAAAAGTAAATAATAATGATAAACAATCTCAAATCAATCCTTTTTTCAATAGCAGTTCTAGGAGCTGTGGCGTTAAATGCTCAAGAGGCTAAAACAATAAGTCTCGTTCAAATACCTGAAGCATTTGAAACGACTGAATTGAAACTTGAAGCGGGTAAGCCCTACATTTTTGAAGTAGAAAACAATGGAGTAGACAGAAAAGTAGGATTTGTAGTTGCACCGAAAGGTCAGACGGAGCAAGAGAACCACGTGAAGGAAGCATATCTGAAGAAAGCTATTTCAAATGGTGAGACGGCTACATCAGAAGTGGTAACATTGGAAGCAGGCGAGTATGTATACTTCTGTCCACTAAATCCAACTCCACGGTACACATTAATAGTAGAATAATAGTGTAGTTAGATGGTAAATAGGGTCGTAAAGGAGGCGACTCTTTTTTTGTTTTCGGGAAAATTATCGTATTTTTGTTTTAAAATATACGATTAAGAAATAGTAAACACTAAATCGCACGTATAGTGAGCTTTTATATTGAATTTCCACTATACCGGACCGATGTAGCTTTTTAAAAAACGAAATGATATACAAATGAAAGTAACAGCTTTGATACCTGATGAATTGATTGAAAAAGTGAGAAAAATCAGTGGAGGTAAAAACATCACTGAAAGCTTGATCATTGCCCTCAATGAATATGTAAAGCAAGATAAAATGGAGAAGCTATATGATTCTTTAAAGGACGAACCTTTATCATTTAGAGAAGACTTTATTCCTTATAAAAGAAACAGAGACAGATGATTGTCGCTGATACCTCCATATGGATTTCTTTTCTACGGCAGGATGATCAGGATACGATTGATATACTTCGTTCTTACTTAAAAAAGAACGAGGTTTTTTCTGTTAGCGCTGTTTTTGGCGAATTGTATCAGGGGGTAAAAAGCAATTGGGAAAAGGATGTGATTAATCAGATACGGGAAAACCTCCCAACTATAAATGAAGAAAATCTTTTTATTAATGCAGGTTTACTCTCAAATGATCATCGGCTCTACGCAAAAGGCGTTGGGCTGATTGATTGTTATATTCTGGTTGCCTGTCTTCAAAACGAGTTAGCGCTTTGGACGAAAGATAAAAAACTACAGGCCGCCTATGAAGACATTTTAGCCACGTGAAAACAATCTTTTCCGTACTTAAGAAAAAATTTTATCCAATCGAGATGATTTCAGTGGCTTTGGCAAGTACGCACCTACATACCTTATGATGCAATGCGAACGCAAAGTTTACAGACAATTCCATAAAGATGTATCAAATAGGGAGTAATCCATAGATAGAAATAACAGCTTGAAAGCTCCCCCATATGCAATAATTTGTGAAATACCTCGATGGTAAAGTACCGGGATTTGTATACTTGCTTACAAACAAATCAAAACCAATGCACACAAGTCTCTTTATCTCGTTTTTTATCATTGCCGTTGTTGTTTGGAGTCAGAATGAACCCACTATGGGCTTCGAAGAGTACAATCCTACTTCAACGCTGGTAGTTCCCGAGAACCCGATTAAGCGAGCCAGGTTTCCTTTTGTAGACATTCATAGCCATCAATGGAACTTGACTAAAGAAGTCATTGCGAAATTGGTTCGAGAGATGGGGGAATTGAATATGGGAGCAATGGTAAATCTAAGTGGAAGGGGTTTTGACAGGTCTGCAGGAGACATTGGAACCCAAAAATACCTCGCAGGTATGATAAGGAGGATAGAGGGAGAGGCTCCTGGTAAGATCATTGCGTTTACCAATGTTTCATTTAAAGATTTTGGCAAAGAAGGCTGGACTGTCAATGCGGTGAAGGAATTGGAAGAAGACTACAAAGCAGGGGCCAAGGGGTTAAAAATTTATAAAAGCCTTGGACTGAGAAATACAGATCAAGAAGGGAACCGTATTAAAATTGACGATCCTAGAATAGATCCAATATGGGCAAAATGTGGCGAATTGGGTATTCCTGTCCTAATCCATTCAGCCGATCCTGCTCCATTTTGGCAACCGATGGACGCAGATAATGAACGGTGGTTGGAACTGAAATTAAGACCGGGACGAAAAAGAGGCCCTGATAATCCTGCTCCTTTTGAAACCATCATTGCGGAGCAACATCATGTATTTAAGAAACATCCTAATACCACTTTTGTGAATGCACACATGGGTTGGATGGCGAATGACCTGGACAAAGCCGGAAAACACCTGGATCAATATCCCAATGTGAACTTTGGAATAGGTGCAGTTATTGCGGAGTTTGGAAGACAACCTAAAAGGGCAAAGCAATTCTTTGAGAAGTATCAAGACCGTTTGGTTTTCGGGAAAGATGCCTACAACCCAGAAGAATTTTGGACCTACTTCCGAGTTTTAGAAACAGAAGATGAGTACTTTCCATACTACAAGAAATACCATGCCTTCTGGAGAATGTATGGACTAGGTCTCTCAGATGAAGTTTTGAAAAAAGTATATTACAAAAATGCCTGCCGCATTATACCGGGTTTAGAAGTGAATCTATTTGAGTAGATCTATCATGTGGTATGAATTGAGAAATAGATGGGCAATTCTGCAAAAACCTGAAAATCCTGCTCAATGGCTTCTATTATTGCTTTATTTTCTTGTTTTCTACCTCTTTCTATTCATTATTAACAACTTCGTTTCAATTTTACCTGGCAAACCAATAATGTAATGAAAACAGGTTTTGTTGCTTCTCGTAAAGTCAATTATGTCCATTCCCTTCCACCTCTATTTTTCTATTTGGTTTTATGACACGTCCTAAATTAGTAATATGTCAATATTATGTAGATTCGTTACTAGATATAGGACTTCCTATTCTATCATTATTTATATAGAAAGCTCACTGAAACCCATATCTGTGTGTGACTGATTCTCTCTTATTAACAGCAAGAAGCCAGTAGCGAAAAACACAGGTACGAAATACTGTAGATGAGCAAGGAGTCTCGGAATTGATAGACAATGTACCATACAGCTTATGGAAGTGCATATGCCTGTTTTATCAACGAAATCTTGGGAAATCTGAAATTCTTTCTTGAAACACCAACTAAAACCCGAATTGCATTCCTACTAACACACGCCTTGGCATACCAGGCCGAAGAGCTCCGAATGTACCCTGGAAATAAGTTTCATCAGACAGATTATCCAACTTCAAAGATGCACGATAGCGCGGTTGTTCATAGTAAAGAGATCCCTGCCAAATAGTATAGTCAGGAAGTGAAAACTCATTATTATCTAACAAATACACATTTCCCACGTAGTTTGCACCAACCCCTACTCCAACGCCACTTAATGGACCACTAGTAAATCGATAAGAAGTCCACATATTAAATGAAGTTTTCGGAAGTCCATTTGGACGATTACCTTCATTTGCGTCTGATTTCGAGAACTCAGAGTCATTGTAGCTATATCCAGTAAGAATATTCCATCCTTTGAGTGGGTTTGCGATCAGTTCCACCTCAAATCCACGACTAGTTTGCTCACCATCTTGAATGGAGAAGTTAGGATTTTCCTGATCTGCGATCAGAATATTTGTTCCTATGATTTCATAAATTGCAAAGGATGGAATTAATCTTCCTTGCCATAGTTCACCTTTTATCCCGGCTTCCACCTGTGTGTAATTGATTGGGTCAGACCTGTCTCCATTGACATCTTCTCCATCTTGGTTGGTGAAGCCTGTAGAATAGTTACCATAAATAGAAACCCTATTCTTGACTGGCTGAAACACAATACCCGCTCTAGGCGAAAAAGCGGTTTGATCATATCCTTCAGAAATGGTGGCTGTAGTTAAATTAGTATAGTCTCCTTGCTCAAAATAATCAATACGACCTCCCAGTACTACGGTCAATTTTTCGGAGAACGCTATCAAATCTTGTATATAGAATCCTGAGAAATAGTCCGAAGATGTAGTGATGCGCGACCAATCTCTGCTATCTTGAAGTGAGGTGGTGGGTATTGCCGGAATAGCCTCATACATATTGACTTGGTCAATGAATAAGAATTGTCCTATTTTTTCATAATCATTTTCCCGTCTCAAATAGTCTGCATCAAAGAGTAAATTGTGTTTTACTGCCCCTGTTTTCAATTCATCGTTCAAATTCAATTGGACACCGATTGTATTATTTTAAGCGATCCCTTGCCCACGTATACCTATCCGCCAGTGAATCAGATGCCATTTCAGTATATACAATCCAATTTTCGTTTCTGACACAACTATATCCAAAATTCAAATGGAGTCTCCATGATGAATTAATGCGATGATGAAGCGTCCCTTGCACAGTAGATACTTCTGTTAAGTTGAAAGCATCAGAAGGCATTACATTGAAACTCCCGGATAAATTCGGCAATTGATCCGACACATAATTAAACTCACTAATGGATGCCCATTGCACATCCGTACTCTTGTTTCGAAGAAACTCTCCGTCCAAATACAATTCTGTTGAAGGAGAAAGCTTGAAGGTCAAGATAGGTGCAACAAAAATCCTACTGGTGTTTTCTAAATCAATAGAACTGGATGAACCTTCGATCGCTGTATTTATCCTGAATAAAGCAGTCATGCAAAAAAAGGGTTTTTCCCTAAAACAAAATACATTGATAAGTTTGAGTTATGGTGCAGTAGAGGCCGTTTTTAACACGGTTAGGTAAATAACCTTGATGCAGTCAGGCTCTGGCTGTCGGTGAC
>JBCDKO010000237.1:0-7307 GCA_038746525.1 Bacteroidota bacterium | reverse complement strand
CTATCTAGACGAGTATTGTTACCGATTTAACCGCCATCTGATGAAGGGTAAACTATTTGACCGTCTGATGGATAGAATGGTGGCTCATAGCCCGGTCTACTGCAAAAACTTGACTATTTACTAAGTGCCTACTTCAATTGATTTAATTGCAATCACTTCGTTTTTAGTGACAAGTGATTGCAATTTACTTTCTAGATAAGTCTCGTATGAAAGACATGTTCTTACTTAAAATTTTTGAGATCGGCAATAAGTGATTTACTGATTTTTAACTCTTACTGGAATTACGGTTATTTCAAAAAAAAATAATTACTAAGTTTCAGCCAGATTATAAAATATCCAAAGTTAAACTCGACAAAAATGGTATTGGTTTTAGATAAGAATTTAAAACTTATTTGGTTTTTTTCAAAAACACTCGGTTGGAATACATCTGACAAAAACTTTATTGATTACATAAGCAACAAAAACCATGTTTTGATTTCAGAGTTTCTTTCTGGTCTATCAGCTACGCCTAGTGTTTTAAATAGTCCAATCCAGTTTCTTATGGATGACAAAGTATATCATTATCAGAATATCCATGCGCTGCGACTTGCAGATGAAAATAATGGACATATTTTGCTCATTATGCATAATAGCATATTGGGCCAGCAGGAAGATTTATTATTTCAGCTCAGAGATAGACTGGAATCCGCAAACAGAGAGTTTTCAGATTTTACTTATGTTGTTTCACATGATTTACAAGAATCAGTAAGAATGGTATCAAGCTTTACCGAACTTATTGATAAAGAATATGAAAAAATATTGAACAGTAAAGGCAAAGCTTATATTCGTTTTGCTCGTGAAGGATCTGTCAAATTAAAACAAATGATAAACGATCTACTGAAATACTCACGAGTATTAATGGATGACAGTCCTTTTGAGGAAGTTTCACTCAAGAATATTGTTGATGATTTCTTAAAATCTAAAAACACCTTGATTAAAGAAGAAGCTGAAATTAATACAGCAATTAAAGATTACACACTTCAAGCAAAAAAAAAGCAGTTAGAGAATTTGGTATCCCATCTTTTAGATAATGCATTAAAATTTAAAGAGGAAGGAGCTGTAGCTAAAATAGAAATTGAAGGAGCCGTTAAGATTGAATCTTATGTATTTACGGTCTCAGACCTAGGAATAGGCATCCCTCAGGATTTTTTGGACAGAGCATTTACCGTATTCCAAAAAGGGGATAATGCCGAAAGATTTGAAGGTACTGGCATGGGATTAGCACTTGCAAAACGAATCGTGGATAATCACAATGGCAATATAAGCATTGAAAAACTGGATAAAGGGACAAGGGTTCAGGTAATTCTACCTGTAGTACATAATAAAATTTATGATTACCCAGATGATTGACTTATACAAAATATTGTATATCGAAGACAACCCAGGAGACGTTGTATTACTACACAAAGCACTAGACCGTTTTGATTCACAGTTTCAAATAGAAAATGTTGATTCGCTAAAAGAAGGGATAAAGCAAATCAATGAAAATCCTCCTCACATTGTACTACTAGACTTAAGTCTTAAAGATTCATTTAAGTTACAGGGGTTAGAAACTCTGGTAAACTTACAAAAGGATTTATGTATCGTGGTAATTACGGGAAATAAAGACGAAAAACTGAGTATCGAATCTATCAATCGTGGAGCTCAGGATTATATAGAAAAGGATGAGCTAAATTCTAGTTATTTATATAAGACCTTAAGATATGCATATGAAAGATATCAACTTACTAAATCTCTAACGAGAAGGGAAAAAGAGCTAACAAAAATTTACGATTCTGTTCATAACGAAATATTCAAACTAGACTGTGGAGATAATGATATCTATACGTTTTCATCAGTTAATCAAGCGTTTTTAAAAAGTGTTTCGAAAACTCAGAATGAAGTAATAGGTAAAACGTTAGAAGAAATTATGCCACCAAATGTTTTTACATACGAAATTTCTAACTTTCTGGACATTGTCAGTACAAAACACTATAAATCTTTTACGTGTAATAAAATTGGGGAAAACAAGAAACTATTACGTGAAGGTGTTTTCCATGCAACCCCGATCTTAGATGACAGACGAGAAGTAAAGGAATTAATAGTAAGTATTGAAGATATTACTGAATTGAAAAGAACCAACACGAACCTATCGAAAGCAAACGCTTTCCTGGAGGCCGTGTTCAATAATTCTCTGACCGCAATTCTCGTTTCCGATAATAATGGCAATTATACTCGTGTCAATAAGGCAGCAGAAGATTTATTTGGATATTCTACAACAGAACTTTTAAATATAAATGCCTCCGAACTGGTATCTTCTGAAAAACAAATCAACTTAAATCAATTTGAATCTTACTTAGAAGACGAAATAGAAATTGGTGAACTTGAGTTTTATGATAAACAAGGGAACATTAAGTATGCTTATTATCGTCTTAAGAAAATTGAAGACAACTTTCATATATCATCCATAATAGATATAACAGATTTAAAAAAATACGAAGAAGAACAGCGAAAGCTTAGTCTTATAGCTAAAACATCCGCTAGCTATGCTGCAATAACTGATGTAAATGGTGTATGTACATGGGCGAATGAATCACTTGAAAAAATGTGCGGGTTTACACCCCAAGAATTAATTGGAAAGAAACCTGGCGACGTTTTACAAGGTAAAGATTCATCGAAAGAAACAATTGAAGAAATGTCTCTCGCCCTAAAAAATAAAAAACCCTTTGACACCATTATTTTAAATTATAAAAAAGACGGAACGCCATTTTACAACCATATAGTGTGCCAACCATTATATGATGATAACAATAAGCATAGCGGCTTTTTTGCCTCACAAACAGATGTAACGGAAAGAATAAAAAGCAAAAAAGAAAAAGAAGAAATGTCTGATCGCCTGGATTTTGCTCTGACATCAGCAAATTTAGCTGTGATAGATTGGGATTTTAAGTCAGGTAAATGTTTTATCCACGGTGATTCCTTTTTTGATGTCATCGGACTAGACAAATCATCATTCAGACCCGAACATGACTACTGTAAAGTAATTCATCCAAATGACCTGAATCAGGTAATAGGGTTTCGAAAACAAATACTGGATGCTAAGGAAAAAGTGAATTCTTTACAATTTAGAATTATAACGAAAGAAGGAAACATTAAATGGTTGGATAACGTCGGTCGAACCACCTATAAAAACAATGAACCTCAAAGATATACCGCAATTATTTTTGACATTACCGACAAAATTGAGCGCGAAAAGCAAATGCTGGCGACCACCATCTCCACACAGGAAAAAGAAAGGTCCAGAATCAGTCAACACTTGCACGATGGATTACAACAGGTAATGATTGCCTCTCTCCTGAATTTAGAAACACTCAGAAAAGAAAAACATAATCTATCCGATAAAGCATGCCAAAGATTAGAAGAAGGATTTAAATTCCTTAATCAGGCGATAGAAGAAAGTCGACAAATTGCTCACCTTCTAATGCCAAAAGAGCTAAACATGTTTGGGATCGTTCATACGATATCTTCATTAATCAATAATATAGGAGGGATAGTTTCTGTAAATCTGGAAGAAAACATAGGAGATGAACGTTTCGAAAACCATATAGAGTTATCATCTTACAGAATCATTCAAGAAGCGATAAATAATGTTTTAAAACACGCTAAGGCAACATTTATCAAACTAATCATTAAGAAAGAAAAAGAAAATTTAAAATTATCAATACAAGATAATGGGATTGGCTTTGAATACAACAAAAATAAAATTTCAGGCGGTATTAATTCTATTGAAAACAGGGTAAAAATTGCAGGTGGTTCCCTCGATATTTTATCAGAGATAAATAAGGGAACCAAGATTAAAATTTCACTACCAATAATAAATTAAACAATTGTTATGATTAATATTTTACTCGTAGACGACCATAAAATAATTCGAGATGGGCTACGATTTTATTTTGAAGATAAAGAAAATCTTTATTTCGTTAAAGATGAAGCGGAAAGTGGAGAAGAAGCTTTGCTAAAGATTGAGAAAACCGGTTATGATCTGCTGTTAACTGATATTTCTATGCCAAGAATGGATGGAATAGAATTAGTAGAAAAAGTAAAGGAAATAACACCAAATCTTAAAATAATTGTGCTTACTATGATTGGAGAAGGTAAATTCATTAAAAAGATGATTAGCTTAGGCGTAGATGGCTTTTTGCTAAAAAATGCAGGAGAAGATGAATTACTTTTCGCCATCGATAAGGTTTATAAAGGGGATAGTTATTTTTCTCTGGACGTGACAAATGCGCTTATCAACGATATGCAGTACAAAAAAAACTTGGGAGATAAATATGCCCCAAAAATGTCACTGAGGGTAGATCTAACCAAAAGAGAAATTGAGATACTTAAATTGATTCTAGCTGAAAAATCCAATCAAGAAATTGCAGATGAACTATTTATTAGCATAAGAACTGTTGAAACTCATAAAGGTCATTTACTTGGAAAAACCGGAGCAAAGAATTTGGCTGGGTTAGTATTTTACGCGATTGAAAATAAACTAATTGAATAACCAACATCAATCAGTCTTTAGGGTTAGAAGACAATTGACAAAGAAGTTAAATATGTCGGGGTATATGCCCTTAGTCCTACACCTCCACCAATTCTTAAGAGATCTCCTGCCTTGAAATAACTGAAAACCGTTGGAATGATGGCCAGCCCTTCTCCATCTACAATTCCTACTCTAGTATGTATCTTTGAATTAAAGTATTGACTGTCAAAAATGCTGCCCGCAAAATAAAACCCGATAATCTTATCTTCCATTCTTCTTACTTGAATAGATTTAGTTTCATTTTGAATTTTTACATCTCTTTGATAAAAGCATCCCCACTCTATTCCATATACGTTTTTAAAACCTGCCGTGGCTCCTAATTTCATTCCATCTTTTGTCTTCTCCATGTATGAATTGACTATCCTGGAAGGTTTGGTTCCTAAAGGTTGTTTTTTTATATGTGAGAATTTTCTAAATAAAGAAGTCCTGGAGGGTCCCTGAGCGAATAGTGTTATGCTAAGTAACCCAAATAAAACTGTTAAAAATTGATTTTTCATTTCTTACTTTTAGATAAAATTTCAAAATTTTTCAAATAAGAAAAAGAGGTCATTACTGTTCGCAACATTTCAGCAAAAAGAGCAATTTATTAAGTTATTTACTTATCTGTATTTGGCTTAACGATATAAATAATCCATCATTTCAATGAATCGTAATTTCAACCTAATGAATCGATATCCTACAATGTTTTATACATGAAATGAGCATAAAAAACTCAAAGGCAAATCTCTACCAATCACTACTTGAATACAACATATCAAATTTACTAAAATGTCCACATATTGAATATTGATATCTAATCATTGAATGTTTGATCTGAATTTCAACTAATAAATTCACTCGTTAACACCAAAAACATCATATACACATATAAGAGAAACTATCTAGATCGTGCTTTTCCATCCTTTAGATCCAATACGGGAACTTACAACCAGAACTAGTCCAGTTACTCAACCGGAAAAATCACCTGTTAATGTTCATCTATCAGGAAATTAATTGACTACCGTTGAATTCTTAATTTAAACCTCTTTTTAAAGCCATATTTTGTCTGAATTTCCAACATATAAACTCCTGCACGAATACCAGAAACATCGAATTTATCTGTTGATAACTGAGTATATTCTACTTCTCTACCCTTTAAATCCAGGATGGAAATTTTAATATAGGAAGATGCGTTTTTGATATTCAGCACCGTTGATGCAGGATTTGGATAAAAAACTGTGTGCTCTAACACATCCGTCACGATCACTGTCCAGCTTTCATCGGCATAGTTGCCGTCTGCATCTGTTGCTGTAATCATCACTTCATAGGCATTGTCTTTGTTTGCATCAGAGGGGAACTCATAGTCTTGTGCGACTAACGTAACCATGCCTGCACTTATCGCAATAGTGAAAACCGCTGCGTCAACCCCTCCCAGACTCCAGTTTATCGATCCGATCGGCGCTTCGCCCGATATACTAGGCGTCTCGCTCGTGTAGCTTATATTCTCGGCTATGATCACATCTGCGATGGTATCGATACGGAAGCTCGAAGGCTCGCTTACATCTTGTACGTCAAAGCGATAGCAATGACTTGTAGTATTCCCTGCCTCATCTGCCGCAGTGAGGCATCCCCAATAGGCATTATCGCCATTTGCATCTTGAGGTTGCTCATAATCAGGTGAAAAATTATCCCATCTGAACTCACCGGTGGTGCTATTGGTAGTGCTTATGCCAAAATAATGTTGATCCGTGCCATCTACGCCACTAAACGTCACCGCAGAAGCATCCGTAGCAATCACCGTTAATAAAGTAACTACAGAGTCGTTCTCTGCAAAATTAGTGATGGTGCTATCTGCCGGTGATAGCACTGGAGCGGTATGGTCATAGGTCACACTCGAGCTGTCAGTGGTGACTGTTACCCGTGTTATGGAATTGCCGAGTAGGTCTTCTCCATCAATCGTGAACGCCACGATGCCTTCGTCTTCCACACCCGTGAAGGCGTAGGTCGCCGTCCAGTTGGCGCCGCTGCTCTGTACTATCGCCGGCCGGCCTGCAATGTTGACCAACACCTTTCGCAAGCCTTCATCTGCAATAAACATCAATGTTACCTCATCACCGGCCTTCGCGTAGCTGCTATTCGTTCGGTTTGAAGCGATGCTCACTGGACTCAGAGTGGGAGACTGCTGGTCAATAGAAAATGCATCTCTGAGTGTGTAATCAGTCACTTGCGGATTGCCCAGATCATCTACAAAACCGGCCACAGCGAAATCTATCCCCAACGCTGACACGCTTGCGTCTACGACAGTATACGTAGCTGTATAGGTATCATTGGTGAGGGTGGAGGTACTGTAGACCCCGCTACTCTTCTGTAGCGCCGAAGCGCCAGATGAAAAAGCGAATGTCGGGGAAATACTGCTGTCCATCGCATCGTCCAGCACGATGGTGACCGTGATCTCGCTCGTGCTACCGGAGACGATGGTCGGACTCACGCTCGCCGAAGTGATCAACGGAGAGTTGCCATCGTACACTATATCGCTGCCATCGGTTGTTTTAGTTCCGTGCAGCCCTGGGGTGTCGGCAGCGTCTGTATAATCAATGGTAAACGGAAAGGAATCCCCTTCTCCATCTCCTTCCACGAGTGTATATGAAGCCGACCTTGTATAATGATCTGAGGCTAACCCTCCGATCCTCCTGGGCGCCCAAGTCAATGCCAGTGGTAT
>JBCDKO010000236.1:0-7349 GCA_038746525.1 Bacteroidota bacterium | reverse complement strand
TTGATAGGGAGCGATCCCGGCATCTTCTAACGCATGCCAGACCGCTTCCAACGTGAGGCGCTGCTGCGGGTCCATCAACATCGCTTCATGCGGGCTGATCCCGAAAAAAAGAGGATCAAACGCATCGATGCCTTCCATAAAACCGCCCCACTTCGATTTCGTCTTGCCTTGCTCTTGCTGAGGATCGCCATAATACTCCTGCCAGTCCCAGCGATCTTTGGGCACCTCCGTGATCAGGTCCTTGCCCGCCTGGAGATGCTCCCAAAACGTCTCTACATCCGGGGAACCCGGAAACCGACCACTCATCCCAATGATCGCAATGGCTTCCGATGAAGTTGTGGTAGTGGAAACCGCCGGCTTTTCCTGTGATACTGTCGATGATGAAGAAGGTCGACCCTCCGAAAGACTCTCCAACAAATCATTCGTCAGTGCGGCAACCGTCGAAGTACCGTAAAACCGACTCGGATTATTTGGAAGCTGATGGGTGTCAAAAAGAAACTCCGAAAGCTCCTGATAAACAACCGATTCGATGCCCAACGCATGCAAGTCGCTCTGTGGGGTTAGATCATTGATTGCTAACATGGAACTTAAAAAATCAATCACGATTTGGTTCAGAGTCGATTGATCATAGCGAGCTGTGTTGACACGTTGTCCTTCTGCTGCAGGAAGGGATGGAGATGGGGCTGTTGAGGAAGCGGCTGTCGTGGATAGAGACTTCGAAGTTGGATCTAAAACTACATGCTCGTATGAAGCTGACTTCTTTAAAAGGGATACCCCTTCGACAAGTTCTTTAATCGTAGTAATCCTAGCAATAAGCTTTTCATCTGATGAACGGTATAACGAACTAACCAGGGTGACTTTACCTTTTTCTGCTGTTAGTTCATTGAGCTCATAGATCAGAACGTCTTCCGCATTCGCATTGCCATAGTAATGAATGTCTCGAGCTACCACCCCGGCTGATTGCAGCCAGTCTTGCTCCAACGCATACTCCGAATGCAGATAATGACGCTCGCATTTGTCACTGATCTTGGGATAACTGGCAAAGTACAACAATCCCACCCCATTGATGTCATCGTAAGCATCAATGGTGTAGGCCCTCCGATAAAGTATCTCCGGTTGAGCTTCCGGTTTTATCTTCCCCTGCTCATCAAAAAGCAGAGACTTCTCTGACAAATATTCCTGAGCCAGCTCGGGTAACTTTTTGTGGACTTTTACTTTTTTACTTTTTATCCCTCGTTTCAAATGGCCCTTCGCCAGCTGGGTGTTGTCTGAATCTTTCCGTGTAGAAAAAACTGAAAGTAACCGCGCTGATAGCTCCCCGGAAGCTCCCGATCCGGTCGTATCACTGAAAAACATTTTGGAGCCGTAACGGGAAAGTTTACTTCCTAAGCTGAGGGCATCATTCTCAGTGAAATGATGAATATTAATCCCAGACCATTGCACCCGGACAAAACTGGCGTAGAGACGCTCTCCCCGGCTGTCGGTCAACCGGTCCGATGGGGTATTTAGCGCATCGGTGATTTGCTGCCAGTGAAGGTCTCCCAATTCTTTGAGTAGCCAATTTTCACTTAATCCTCCCCATAAGAGTTGAGGCATATTGAGTGTGTACTTTCTTTTCAGGCTCATGTTCGATGATTTTGATTGATGACGGCTAAATGCATTAGCTTCTTGTTATAAAAGGTACTTTACGCTTCCTTGAAATACTACTTTTTTAACATCTTTTCAAGCTTTGCCCTCAAAACACCTCATTTTGATGCTCAAAGATTTGTAGTTGTTGTATTCCCAGTTTTCTCTCTTTTCTTTGAGTCTGCCCGATTTTATGATCTTGACTAACTATACTATAAGAGGCTTTCATGTCATAAAGTCTTATGCACTCTGCATAAAAAAATCGAATGCTTAATACACGAAGAACATGTTATCTTATCGGGAGTTTTTTGACTAGATTGTTTGTGATAAAAGGATAAAAACCAAATATTATGTTTCGTAATTCTGAGCTTTGCCGAGCCGAGTTGCCACTCAGGTTCTTTGACAAACCGTTCTTCGATGTCATAGATCAATATCTTGTAAGGCGCTCCGCGCCTCGATGAGGGAGCCTTAGGAAATGGCGTCTTGCCCATACCTTTTGTACTGGAAGCCCTGACCAGGAAAATAAGAAGGTGGGTTTCATCATATTAAGTAATTTAATTGACTGGAAGTAAAAGAAAAATTTTTAAAAAGATATTAATGTCTTCCCCTTACAAAATTTTAATCCGAATTATTGTTGAGCAATTCTACATAGCTAATACAGGTTTTTTTCTTTTTTTCTTCCTACTTTTTTTTGGAATTATGCCTCCCCAATATTTAATATCCACTCATTATACCTTAATCTTAGCTATCATCTCTTCTCCTCTTGCGTTAGGTGCTGGTGTACTGTGGATATTTTACAGCATTAAATGTTTTGATTTTTTTAAAAAGAACGTGTTAAAATACCGTGATTCTTTCTTGAGTATTTATCAACTAATGAATCATTCAAAATTATTATTCCTGATAGGATTCATTTTCATGTTGATATTTTTCCCAGTATTAATATACGCTATTTTTGTCATTATAATTGCATTTTTCGTAGGATCATATCTGGCTGCAATTTGCTTCTCACTGTTACTGTTGTTGATTTTTATGGTGAGTATATTAAGGGTACATACGGTTTTTGTGAATGGAATAAATGATAATATAAAGTGGTTATCTTCCTTTCAGCCCTTGAGTAAAGGGATCTTAGGTTTCAATTGGTTCTTCTTGATTTACTTATTAAAACATAGAGTAATGAGTCTATTGGTTTTAAAAACCATTTCTATTGGAGGACTGTATGCATTGCTTGTAGTCTATGAGGAAAGTTTCAAAAAAAAGTATTTTGGGTCATTTATATTATTCATTGCAATCGCGCATGGACTTATCATTTTTTTTCTTCACAAACTGAAGGAAGAAAGGATGAGTTTTTTGAGAAACCTCCCCCTGAAGTCCAGAACTAAACTAAGGATGCTGTTGAATACTGGATGTTTTTTGTTTTTACCGGAATTAGTAACAATGTTTCAGTTAGATTCAAATGTTATTTCATTTTTAGATACCCTTATGTTTTATTCTTTGCTTATTTCACAGTTCATCTTATATTTCGTTTTACTCTATTCCGACACGTTTAGCTTTAGAAAGTATGTCCGGTACCTTTTTGTCATATTGGCTACATTATGGGTTCTGTCCTTATTTATAGGTTTTTGGGCTCTTATCCCGTTTTGTTTGGGCCTATCTTATTTGATCTATCGTGAACATTATTTGGAATACGAACATTTTGGAGCTGGTGACAAAATATAAACCACCATTCTGCTGACTTTAAGGGAAAGAATCCTCCGCTAGTTCGAGCTTGCAGCTTCGGACTAATTGATAATACGCACACGAGCTACAAGTTCACACCGACGTAGCGAATTACAACAACCCAGTGATTTTTACCGATCCTTTAGGGTTATGCTCGGAATTTCCCAGGGATAAGCGATACTATGATGCGAGGGATCACTTCCCCCTGACTGCCGCGTTTGTAACTTGTGGTCTATTCAATAAGTAAAACGTCAATTAACCCTTTAATTCCCGAATAATCTTTTGCCGATGAATGTAGGACACCTCTAAAACCCACTTTCAATTTTTGAGATGCTCTTTTTTCCTGATACTTCGTTATCAAAATACTCATTTAACGCTGCTAAACTCCGTTTTTGACGCCTTGTCTCAGAAAAAAACGCTACCTCAAATTCTTGAACTTAGTTTTTAGAGGTGCCCTATAAATAGTCCTCGGGTTTATCTACAACTTCACTAACCACAGGATTCATACGCAGATAGTGTAATTTTTGGTCAGAGATGGTTGAATCACTTAACTCTATGGGCTTATGATGGTGCTGCCCCAAAACGGATACTTTTTGTTAGTTGAAGTGTTCTTTCCCGCACGCTCAAACATCCAAAGCATCCATTCTTTTCTACTTTCCCTGAACATTCTTTTGAATTTCTTCGCCCCGCTTTTTCAACGTGTGCTTTTTAAAATCTCTTCGCCTATCCTGCATTTGATTTCTAGGGGGGTTCCATTACCCATCTTTGATCGGGGAGTTTTTTGATCACGCATTCTAGGGTGGTGGTGGTTCGCAGGTTGATGGTTCTCCACAGCTTTTTGAGTGAATCTTCTTTAAAGGCGAAGATAAACTTCCAGCAATAGCTTTCGATCAGGCTGAAATCTTTCATAGGTTTTTCGTGACTTGATTGATCGTAGTTTTTTAAATTTTGTTCTTTAACTATAAGAATAAAAAGTCAAGAGATTTCGGAATCGCTAACTTTTTAGGTAAAGCAATCAACGAGTAGAGACTAAATCGGTATCCTCAGGAAGCTTTGTCCTATGTTCTTTTATTTTTACTGAATTACGTCATTGGTAGTTTTAAACACAAGCTCCGTAGATTTGATTAATTATTTATTATGAGTGATTCTGACCTTTGTGCTAAACAAAAGATCAGGTAAAATGAATACTACACTTATTGATAATCCTACAAACTGGAAGAAAATAGATGAGTTAAAGCTTATGCAGCTTTGCTAAGCATTCATTGTGTTTGCTGTTGTCAGTTTTATTCAGTGGGGGATGTTCTCGCTCAGACTTCAAAAGCAATACAGGCTGATGAAGAAGTCTAATGAATATTTGGTAATTATACCATTTAGTGATGATATGACGCACAATTTCAGACCACTTCATGCCTATGTCCCAATGGGCTCCAACTACATGTTTTGGAAGGTGATCCCACCAGAAAAAATTACTCTGGAAGTGGAAATCTGCATAACCCGAAAAATTCGGGTGTTATTCATTGAGATGATGTAACGCGTTGAATATGAGGTAACTGATTTTGAATGGATGACAAAATCGTTCCCCAAATTTGAGGAATTAAAAATCATTCAGTATGAATACAAAACTACTGTAAATCAATTACTTGAACCAACCCGCCACTATTTGTAGTGAATAATGCGGGATAATCACTCTCATGGTTATAATCTATGGCTGATTGAGGAAAAGATGAAATATTGGGATGCAAATGGCAGTGAAAAAACGGCCAGAATTCTAGTTCCAGGATCATACATCAACTCGCGGATGAGTTTCATGCTGCAAATTGTTTATCAAAGCTTTACACAGCTTATGTGATATTTGATGGGCCTAGTGAAACAGGTTGCCCTAGTGATAAGAGCATGGAGTCGGAAGGTTAGTAACAAATACATATTTGACTAAAAACTATAAGTAATGAAAATCACATTAACAGGTTCCATAGGTCACATTGGAAGACCTTTAACAGAGAAGTTGGTCGCACAAGGACACACAGTTACCGTGATCAGTAGCAATTCAGTAAGAAGCAAAGAAATTTCAGCATTGGGCGCCATTCCTGCTATTGGTAAATTACAAGACACAGACTTTTTAGCTTCCACCTTTAAGGGATCTGATTTGGTTTACACGTTGGTACCCCCGGCTAATTATTTCGACCGGAAACTTGACTTACTTGAGTACTTCATTGAGCTTGGAAACGGCTTTGCAGATGCCTTAAGACAAACAGAAGTTGAGCGTGTGGTGAATCTCAGTAGCATAGGCGCACATTTGGAGAAGGGTAGCGGAATTTTAGAGGGTACTTATCAGGTAGAAAATATCCTAAACAATTTACCTGATGATGTGGCGGTTACTCATGTGAGACCTGTGGAAATTTACTATAATCTCTTTCAGTATATCGAACGAATAAAGAGTGAGGGGGTCATGTCAGGTAACTTAGCAGAAGATAACATAAACGTATGGGTATCTCTTGAAGATATTGCTAATAGTGTGGTTGAAGAAATCAATTCTCCTTCTATAGGACGAAAGGTGCAGTATGTTGCAGGAGAAGAAGTGACCTACAAAGAATTAGCAAGCACTTTAGGTTCAGCCATTGGGAAACCTGACTTGAAGTGGGTACAAATTACGGACGATCAGCTTCGAGATAGATTGATACATGTTGGAATGCAACCTAAAATGACAGAGAAAATGACAGAAATGTATGCAGCTATTCGTAGTGGATTATTATATGAACACTATAATCAGAACAAACCTCGAACTTTCGGAGAAGTAAAATTGGAAAATTTTGCCGAGGACTTTGCGGCTGCTTATAAAAAGGCTTAAGTGTCCAAAGGCTAATTTTGAGTATGTCCATGGGGCTTCATCACATAAAGACCATAAACGAATATCATAAGCTTAGAGGCTTAAGTAAACCTATACACCCTCTGATTAGCCTGGTGGATTATAGCCAAGTGAACTTCTCGGAAAAAGACCACCTAAAAAGCTGGATATTTGCCTTTTATCTGATCGCTTTGAAACGAAACTTTAATCAGGAATTCAAAATAAAATATGGTCAGAATCAATACGATTATGATGAAGGAATCATGTTTTTTGTATCTCCCGGACAGCTGCTCAGTATTGAGGGAAGTGAGAATAAATCCATTCAAAAGTCCGGGTGGATGTTGCTTATTCATCCTGATTTTTTGTTCGGTACATCCTTAGTAAAAACCATTAGAAACTATGCGTTTTTTAAGTACTCTATTCATGAGGCGCTTTTTTTATCCGAACGAGAAGAAAAGGCATTAAACACCATCGTTCAAAGCATAGAAGAAGAGTATCAATCTGTTACCGATAAGCATAGTCAACAGATTATTGTCTCTCAAATTGATACCCTTTTGGCTTATGCTAATAGGTTTTACGAACGTCAATTTATCGCATGTAAACCAATGAATCATCGTATTCTAGAAAAGTTTGAAGAAATAGTTGACGAGTGTTTTAGAAATGAAAATTTCATAGCGCAAGGGATACCAACTGTATCAAATATTGCAGATCAGTTGAGCTTAAGTCCAAATTACCTAAGCTCCTTACTGAAGCATTTGACTGGTCGGTCTACGCAGCACTACATTCACAATAAGTTGATTGAAATAGCAAAGGAAAAGCTCTCTACAACCGATTTATCTATTAGCCAAATTGCTTATCAATTAGGATTTGACTATCCGCAATCCTTTAGTAAATTGTTTAAATCAAAGACCAATCAGTCACCAGTGGAATTCAGGAGATCACTTGATATTCATTAAAATAAAGAGTGAAATGGAGTTGGAAGCCTTAGAAAAGAGATGGGCAAAAGAGTGTTCCAGTCCCAGTGTGTAATAGTTAATATTTAATCTGACAATTTCATCAAATAGAGTTTAACTATAATAAGATTTCAGATTATGAATTTAGAAGAGAAGCTTATCAAGCCAAAGTTAAGTTTGCTTGAATTAGCCCAAGAATTGGGTAATGTATC
>JBCDKO010000235.1:0-7471 GCA_038746525.1 Bacteroidota bacterium | reverse complement strand
GCGGATGTATGCGCGGGTAATCAAAGATGGAAGCAGTCCATCATTACGTCCTTTTTTTCATGATCATATGGATAAGAACGCTGAAATCAAAACCGATGAATGGAGAGGATATCGTCCGCTTAAAGCCACTTTCCCTCATCTCACACAGAGCGCATCAGGTAAGAAAGGGGAGCATTTCCCCCAGATGCATCGAGCGATCATGATGTTCAAAGCATGGTTTCGTGGCACCCATCATGCCGTGGAACATCTGCAAGCCTATCTAGACGAATATTGTTACCGATTTAACCGCCATCTGATGAAGGATAAACTATTTGATCGTCTGATGGATAGAATGATGGCTCATAGCCCGGTCTACTGCAAAAACTTGACTATTACTAAGTGCCTACTTCAATTAAAGTAAACTATATAAACACTAGAATAAAGTGAAGTTGTCCGCATCTTTCTGAAAGGAAAATCGATTTCTGAATTTCTGTAAATCACTAGCCTTAAGCGTTAAGGAAAGAATTTCCGATTGGTTTTGAGAGAAAGCTAATTGATCTCCACTGTAAGAATAAACACTTGAGTGACCAGTATAATTTTTTAGCTCGCCGTCTTTTCCTATTCGGTTGACTCCTACACAAAAAGCAATATTTTCTATGGCCCTTGCTTTTAATAAAGCATCCCATGCGTTAATTCGAGTGTCTGGCCAATTTGCCACATATAATAACAAATCATATTCATAGACGGTATCTGGTTGCTTTTGTGACCTTGACCAAACTGGAAACCTTAGGTCATAACAGATAAGCGGGTGAATTCTCCAATCATCATAAATAATAATAGATCTATCCGTTCCAGCGGTGTATTCTTTATGTTCACCGGCAAGTGTAAAAAGGTGTTTTTTATCATATTGCACTGCAGAACCATCAGGATAAACAAAATAAAGTCGGTTAAAATACTTTTCTTTTTCCTTGATTATGTAGCTCCCAATTAGTGCTGCTTTTTTCTGCATTGCCATCTGCCTCATCCACTTGAACGTTTTACCGCCTGGGGGTTCTGCCAGAGTGGGAGCATTCATGCTAAAACCTGTTGTGAACATTTCAGGCAAAATAATCAGATCCGTTGATTCGATGTTCCAGATGTATTCTTCAAACATCGCAAGATTGGCATTAATCTCTTCCCAAAAAAGGTCTGCCTGAATTAATGAAACGGTGAGTTCTTCCCTCATTTTGGAACTCTTACCCTATATTCAGCATCAGTCTTGCCCTTAGTAATATTAACTAGTTTGCCTCTTAAAAGTCTTTTTTTGAACGGTGTCAAATAATCAGTAAATAACTTGCCTTCTATGTGATCGTACTCGTGCTGAATTACACGAGCTTCTATATTTTCAAAAGTGTCCTGGTGTTCTTTCCAATCCGCATCAAAGTATTTTATTTGGATTTTGGGCTTTCTATTCACATCTGCTCGAATACCAGGTATACTTAAGCAACCTTCTTCGAAAGTCTGCTCTTCACCTATTTCTTCTAGCATAGTTGGGTTAATAAAAACGCTTTTCAATCCCTTATCATCTTCCTCGTACATTGGATTAGTGTCAATAACAAACAAGCGAAGTGATTCACCAACTTGCGGAGCAGCCAAACCTACTCCTTGTGCCGCGTACATAGTTTCAAATAGATTATCTATAAATTCCTTTATGGCACCATCACGGTGGTCAATATATGCTGCCCTCTTTTTTAAGACCGGATCTCCGTATAGTACAATTGGAAATATCATGAATTAAGTTCCAAATAAGATTGCAAAATTATGGTGGCGCTGATCTTATCAATGTTCCCTTTATTCCGCCTGTTCTTTTTCTTCATGCCTCCCATAATCATAGCATCTTTTGCCATCTTTGAGGTAAACCGTTCATCATGTAAAGTAAATTGCTTATCTGGAAAGACTTTTTTGAATCGATTAATAAATGCTTGAACCAGTATAGTAGCATCTGTATTTGATCCGTCAATATTTTTAGGGTCTCCTATCACCACCGTAGATATTTCCTCTTTACTGAAATAGTCTTTCAAATAGTTTTCCAAATTGTGAGAAGCAATTACATCTAATGAATTAGCAATGATTCTCAAAGGATCCGTAACTGCTAATCCAGTTCGTTTAGCGCCATAATCTATTGCCAATATCCTTGGCATCAATTCAATGAACTAAGATTTCTTAGTTTATTGTTTACTTGAGACTCCAATGCCAATGCCTTAGGGAAAAAGATATTATTTTCAATTTCAGCATGATAGACCATCTCTCTGTCAAATGCCTTAATCTCACTAACCAGCACCTTCCCATGCAAAGAACTTTCATCAATTGAAGATATCAATAAACGTATTGCCCCTAGTTCATCTTCATTTTGATGGTGCTCATATTCTTGTTCTAAAGAAAAATTTTCGAAAATCATCAACTTGGAAAAAGGAGCTTTCTCTTTACCTTTTTTTATCTCCCTCAAAAGCTGAATGTATTTGAAGGTGGTGTCTTCTTCTTCATAGATATGACGGATAAAATCTTCTACAAATTCCGGCAAAAGCCCTTGGAGGCCTGACCCATTTTTCCATTCTTTCACCAAATGAACAATATAAGGAAGCTTATCTTTGATAAATATGTGATGAGAGTGTTTTAGGTATTCTATAAGCAATTCAATAGGATAGTCGCTTAATTCCTTGAATCTGAAACGATGACATGAATCAAATTCATAGAAACTTTCAATTACTTTATTTCTATTCAGGCCTTTCTCGGCACATATCTCTTTCAATTTTCTATCCGGTGTTTCAAAAAATTCTATTCCTAAATGATGAAGCGCTTTGCCATAAACATAATTCTCTTCTACAACTTCCCTTATTGTTTTTTCGAATACCATAACACAAAAATAAGTCGACAATACTCTCAAGTCAATAGTTTAACAAGCTATCCGTTTCATTAGCGCAAGAAAATTTTAATTTTGGGATATGAGTGTACGAAAGAATTCATCTAAGGCCATCCAACTTCCATTATATATTGCAATTGCAATTTGTGCTGGTGTGTTTATAGGGGCGAATATGACTGGAACCGCCAATGCCCACCATTCATCCAGCTTGATAAAAGGATTAACTAAATTCAGGCAGGTACTTACCTATATTGAAAATGATTACGTTGATGAAGTTGACAGTGAAAAACTCATCAATAGTGCTATAGAAAGCATGTTGGAAGACCTTGATCCACACACTTCGTATATTCCTCCCAAAGACCTTGAGCTTATTCAGTATCGATTAGAAGACAACTATGAGGGGGTAGGGATAGAATTCAATATTTTCAAAGATACCGTTCAAGTGATTAGTCCTCTTAGTGGTGGCCCATCTGAGAAGTTAGGAATCAGAGCGGGCGACAAAATAATTAGAGTAGATGGCAAAAACGTAGCAGGGGTAGGGATAACCAATCAAAATGTAGTAGAAATGCTTCGTGGGCCTGGAGGATCTCAAGTGATGGTCTCTATTATGAGAGATAGAGAAGATGAACTGTTGGATTTTCAAATAGAAAGAGACAAGATACCCCAATATTCTATTGATGCTTCGTATATGGTCGATGAGAAAATAGGTTATATAAAAATAGCCCGATTTGCTAATTCAACGTACCTTGAATTTAAAGAAGCTCTTTCTAAACTTAAGAAACAGGGAATGAAAAACCTTGTCATTGATCTTACAGGAAATACTGGTGGCTATTTGAATAGGGCAGTTCAAATTACAGATGAGCTATTAGCAGGAAAACAAATGATTGTTTACACTAACGGTAAAGAAAAACGATATACCGAACAACACTACTCTGGTGAAAAAGGTGATTTTGAGCAAGGATCATTAGTGATCATGGTCGATGAAGGCTCTGCCTCTGCTTCTGAAATTGTTGCAGGTGCTATTCAGGATCATGATCGAGGGTTAATTGTAGGTCGAAGAACTTTCGGAAAAGGCTTAGTTCAATTGCCTCTAGATCTAAACGATGGGTCTGAATTAAGACTCACGATATCAAGATATTATACACCAACAGGTAGAAGCATTCAAAAAAACTACAAAACTAGGAATCTAGAGGAATACTATATGGAAGCCTATGAAAGGTACAAAAACGGGGAGCTTTATACTCAGGATAGCATTAAAGTAAATGACTCACTTGTATTTAAAACAGACAAAGGAAGAATTGTTTATGGTGGGGGTGGCATTACTCCTGATTATTTTGTGCCGCTAGATACGTCTCAAAACACTAAATATTTAAATAGATTATTCAGTTCAAATTCCCTGCAAGAGTACGCTGTAAAATACGTGCAAGCACATATCAAAGAATTGGAAGAGATGGGATTTGAAATGTATCAAAGTTCCTTCAAAGTTGCTGATGACATGTTAGAGGAGTTGTTTACATTGGCTGAAGAGAATAATTTACCTTCTGACGAAACAGAAATAGAACGTTCTAAAAAGTTGATAAAACAATTAATCAAGGCTTATATTGCTAGAGGAGTTTGGGACAATAATGGATTTTACCCCATCTTCAATGAACAAAATGAGATTTTCCAGAAAGCCATAAGACTTACGGATAAAGCCCAGCAACTAGCTATGCAATGAAATGACCTACTATTACAGATTAGGAGAGGTGCCTTCGAAAAGGCATATTCAATTTCGGCAACCAGATGGCAGTTTGTTCGCTGAAGAACTTGTTTCATCAAAAGGTTTCTCAGGTACTTATTCTAATTTGTATCATATCCATCCTCCTACCCAAGTAGAAAAAGTAGGTAAGTCCTATGATTGCAAAGCGGAAATAGCGGAAGATTACACGCTTAAACAAACTCACCTTAACACCTCAAAAGTTGAAACAACAGGGAATGATTTTTTGGAAGCGAGGAAAACCTTGCTTAAAAACAAAAATGTTTCTATGGCAATTTGCCACCCAACTTCCCGGTCAATGGATTATTATTATAAAAATGGACAAGCCGATGAGGTCATCTTTATTCATGATGGCAATGGATGGTTACATTCTCAATTTGGTAAACTAGAAATAAGGCAAGGTGATTATGTAGTTATTCCAAGAACTACCATTTATCAGATTCAATGGAATGAAGGACCGATCAAGTTGTTAATTATTGAATCTACCCATCCTGTTGAAACGGTGAAAAGATACAGAAATGAGCTCGGTCAGCTGCTAGAACATTCTCCTTATTGTGAACGAGATATCCGACCACCAATTGAATTAATTACAGAAAGAGCCTATGGAGAATATTTAGTAAAAATCAAGCATAGAGACAAAATCCACGAGTATTACTATACACATTCTCCATTTGACCTCATAGGTTGGGATGGGTATTTATTTCCTTATGCTTTTTCGATCCATGATTTTGAGCCTGTAACTGGTCGGATTCATCAACCTCCTCCTGTTCATCAGACGTTTCAATCTCATGGATATGTGATTTGTTCTTTTGTCCCCAGACTTTTTGATTACCATCCTCAATCCATCCCTGCTCCTTATAATCACTCTAATATTGATTCAGATGAAGTGCTTTATTATGTTGAAGGAAATTTTATGAGTAGAAAAGGTATTGAAAGGGGTTCGTTCACGCTTCATCCAGGAGGTTTACCTCACGGCCCTCATCCAGGGACGGTAGAAAAAAGTATCGGTGCAAAAGAAACCGAAGAGATCGCTGTGATGCTAGATACTTTTGGCCCCATTTATGTGACCAACGAAGGTCTTCAGTTTGTTGATCCTAATTATCCCATGAGCTGGAAATAATCTGCATTCTGCAAACTCCTTTTTCTAGGTTTTCCAGATTAATGATAAGGGAATCTAGAATTTTAAAAAATATTTTAAAAGCCCATGTAACGATTTAAATCCAGCTAGGTATTTCCAGTGACGTTGGAGTAAAATAAATATGTGCAGCGAAAAACCTAATTACTCAATAAAATTTAGACTAAGATGCAACTTTTTGATACGGGTCATCATCTTTTAAATGAAGGTTAGGTTTTCAAAATAGAAGTGACAGACGCTCATTTAGTAAATTGTAAAAGAACCAATAAAATGCGACCAAAGCTCAACAAACTCATAACACTACTGCTTTTACTAGGAACTTTTGCTTTCTTAACGGAAGCTGAAGAAAGAGTAACATCATTAGCGAAGGAAGAGCTTTCTAAATGGGCGTCTTTACTTCCTGAAGATGATCCGGATCCACAAGAACAGACCTTAAATCCCTACGCGAATTCGGTTTCTATTCGTCAAGTAATTCTCTCTTCACTGGAGAAAGAAAAGCAAACTGCAGTCAACTAAGTATGGAGTTTATCTTGTAAAGGAATTCATCGAAACCTCAAAAAACATACTTTATAAGCTAGAAACATCGTTTTCTTAGGTCAGATACTGTTTTCATAGAGACACTATGTAGAACTCTGGGAAGAAGATGGCATGATCAACTAAAGGTTCAAACCTCAAAATCGTACTCGATCTGGAGGAGGTAAGAAAATAGTAGCTGATCGCCTAAAGCTATCGAATGAACGAACGATGCCCATGCTGTAGATATCTGCCAACTGGTAAGCATCGACATGGAGACCTGAAGGTGCTGACCAGCAAAGAGCCCTTGCTTACGGAACTGCAGAAGCTTTTGTTTTTGACAATGTGAGGAGTTTATTGCCTTCATGAATAGTATCATCATTGACTATCCTGACCAGGAGGATTCATATTATTCAAGATTAAATCCTTGTAAATCAAGATCATAAAACGGCAATGAAAGGACTTGTAACTATTTGATAATAAATGAGTTAAAAAATATTTCACAGATATAGTTACTCTACTCACAAGAAAAGTAAAAGCGTATCATCAAAACCATAGGCTATTCATCTGGAGAAAAAGGAGATGAAAGGAAGTCAACTTATAAAACAATACAGATAATTTAAGCAATTAAGTACAAGTACTTGTTCTTAGCGAGATATATCCTCTATTTGAAGACTATTTTAATGTGATTGCTCCGAGTAAAATTTATAAAGAAAATAGAGTAGGGTATTATCTTTAATATCTGTATATTAATGCATAGTATTCTATAATAACAAGTTATTAATGAAACCTTTAAGATCATGAAATTGCTCCTACCTTTTTTTTTAGCAGTAATCCTCTTTTCGTGCTCAGAAGACGACACACCGTGTAGTTTTCAAACGCTTGGAGAGGCCATTTATCTTTCTAAAGGTCAGCTTAGAAGCAACATTCAGCTGACCGAGCCTCGTGAAATCGAACGTCCTGGGGGATTGTATTACAAAGATGGTTATCTCTACGTTTTGGAGTTAGGAGAGACCACCTATTGGTATGAAGAAGAGGTTTCAGAAAATAAAAAAGAAGTGATCTACCATCCTGAGATTGATAAGACTGGAATTCATATCATCGATAATAGGATTCCTGAGAATCCACAAAATGTTGGTTTTATCACTATTCCTGGAGTAAACGGCATGGCTGCGAAAGGCAATCAATT
>JBCDKO010000234.1:0-7480 GCA_038746525.1 Bacteroidota bacterium | reverse complement strand
GCCATGGCTTTCATGACCTTTTGCTTGAACCGCCAACACGTCTTTTGTCTCAGTCCCAGTTTACGACTTTAATTCAGTAGAAGAGATGCCTTGTTTATTGGTGGCGATGAAATAGACGATGTAGTAGGCTTTGAGAATGGAGAACTTCACTTTATGAAAAAGCGTGTTGCTGGTAGGAGTGGCTTGATAGCCACATTGGGTACACTGACGAGTCCGCCCCAGCTTTCCCTGGCAATAGTGGGTATGCTCGCATTTTTCACAAATGAACCCATCGGGCCATTTGAGTTGAGCAAGGTGGTCATAGCAAGCCTGGTCATCAGGAAATTGTTGCTGGAACTGGAAGAGGGTAAGGCTTTGGTATTTTTTCTCCATGATTTTGATCGTTAAATATTACTTTCAGTTACTGAAAAACAATGATTTAACCAAAAATACCGCCATCAAAAATAAAATATTTACTAAGTGCCTACTTCAATAAAGTAAAAGGTTTGGTTAATGAGTTCAATGATGGTGGCAGTGGATCAGCAGGTACAGGAAATGTAAGTACCACCACTGGATCAAATAAAAGAACTATTCAAGATTCAACAATCTCAAGTTGGAAGTTTTCCAGTAAGGGGTCATTTAATGATTTGACATTAGGGGTGAAAAGAACTAAAGTTTATCACATGAGCGATGGCACTGATTCTTTAGCACAAGAGTTTAGAAAGCATGGAGGAAATTACAAGGATTAAAACCATGAGAAGATCAAAATTGTATTGGTTAATGATAATAGCCACAATCGCCTCTTGCGGAGATGGTGATGGTTATTCTGAGTATTATGATAGTGGTGTACTAAAGATCAAAGGAAGCTACAGCGAAGGAGTGAAAAATGGGGATTGGTTTCACTTCAAAGAAAATAAAGACACTTTGAGGGTCATAAGATATGCTAAGGGAGATACTGTAATGTTGAAAAATTTTTTCAATGGTGAGTTATTATCAATTACAGAATATCAAAATAATGCAAGAGTGCGAGAAAGAACCTTTTTTCCAAACGGAAGAATGCAATCATCTTACGATTTAAATGGAGGAGTATCCACAGATACTTATGAGGAGTTTTATGAAAATGGTCAGTTGCGACTAAAAACTGACAACTATGGTGAAGGTTTGCACCTATTCTATGATTCATTAGGAGTTGAGTATGAGATTTACTTTAAAGGTTTTGAAAGAATTGATTCACTGACCAGAAAAACAGGAAATCAGCTAGTAAATGTCACTAAATAAATTTTTCAGCAGTCGCTCGGCTGTGCCCAGTGACGAATGTAAAATATAATCTGAATGAGAATGACCATTAAAAAAAAGAAAAATAATGGTCACTCGCTACCAGCGAGCCACTGGTTGGAGCGATGATCTTCCTGAACCTGAATAAAGGCGACACGGTGGACCTCACCGTAAACGCGAACTACGAACGTGCACCCGGCAACAACAACTTCTTGGGTACAGCTTACACCGCCTTGTTTAGCTCCTTTGATGCGGCGTATGGAAGTGGTGTAGAGAATGGAGTGAGCAGCTCGTCCAATGTGTTTGACGAGGCATTGAACGGAACAGATATGTCATCATTTTCACACCAGGTATAAAATTAAAAACCATACAGAAAGGATTGGCCTACCAAAAGGTTTAATAAGTAATAAGCAAAGGATTTTTTTCTATGCTTATAGAAAAAAATCCTTTGCTTATAGAATGAAAAAGTTCTAAGCATAAATTCACAAGCTCTCCCAGTGCTGGTGCGACCTTGTAGCTCGTGTCCAAATACTGTGACGTCCAATAGTGGAGCGCATATCTCCTGAAATAGTAACACACAAAATGAGAGGTTGGGCCTGAACGCTTTCCTTTGTGTAGACAAAAGGGATAACGTCAAGTTCCTCAACCGTCGCTCGGCTGTGTCGAATGACGAGTATAAAATATGATCTGAATGAGAATGACCCTTGAACAAAAAAGAAAAATAATGGTCACTCGCTACCAGCGAGCGACTGGTTAGATATTTATTTATGAGAATCCTTTGAAAAATTCGCCTTTTGGCCCAACGCTTCGTTACTCAAAATTTCAAAAGCCTCATTTACGACCAGTAAACTACGTTTTTGAAATTCTGAAAGCCTCGATTTGAGCCAAAAATCCAGTTTTGCAAAGGATTCTACTAATTCTTTAACCTTAGGCACAGTATATCTACTCTCTGGTATTATTCCCAGAAAGAAGCTCCATTCTGATCTCCATCTCCGGTATATCGGAATGGACCAGGATTAGGTACGAACTCATTTTCAGTCCAAATGCCTTTTTCCACTGCCACATTTTCGCGACCTGTACTGGTAAAAGAACCACCATACTGCATAAAGTCCACCATAGCATCAGCCGAGGTAAAAGCATTACTTGAATAGATGGAAACATCTGAAGCTTCATTATCTATGGGGATAGTAAATATGATTTCTTCATCTGATGAAAGTATCAGGTCACTTCCATTATTTGCAGTCCCGGAAAGTGCAGTATAGACACGTCTATTACAGAAGATATAAGCAGAAATATCTGCATCCGCATCACCAAAGTTTTTCAAAGTCACCTCATCGCTGGAAGAATTAACTAGTATCAGCCTCACATTCGATTCTCCGGTACTCGTATCCGTGGTACTTTCCCAAGTGGAAGCTCCATTAGTTGTTCCATCTCCTCCATAAGTAAAGGGAGACCCACCTTCTATAAACTCACCGGCAGTCCAAATACCTTTTTCCACTGCTACATTTTCACGACCTGTACTAGTGAAAGAACCACCATACTGCATAAAGTCCACCATTACATCAGCAGAAGTAAAGGATCCTCCTGTGTTATAGATCGCTACATCCGAGGCATTATCGTCAATTGGAATGGTGAAAGTAATCTCTTCATTTTGCGAGAGGTTTAGATCTGTTCCATTATTCGTCGTTTGAGAAACTGCCACATAGTTTCGTTGATTACAGAAGAAAAAATCACTAATATCTGCGTCACCTTCTCCAAAGTTTTTTAGAGTGACTTGATCATTTGCAGCATCAACTTCTACGATTCGAATATTACTGACACTATTTCCAGCATCAACATTTTCGTCATCATCGTCACAAGCCACCATTAGTACTATTACCATTGCTATTGCTCCAAATTTCGAGCCTAGCTTTCCTGTTTGGAGTAAACTCCATTTATTTAATGCGATCATGTATAATTTAAAATTTAATTTATTGTGTTCCTAAATGAATATTTGAAATGAAAAAGAGCTCCGGTACTCCTTAATTGAACCTGCCCCCACCCCACTCTACCAAAAGAGTTTTTGAGGTAAGGTTCTACTTCTATAGAAATATTTTTAGCTATTCGGTGCGAAACTCCAAAAGAGAAGTTATAGACCCCAAAGTAGTGTTGATTTTTGTTGGTAAATTCTGACGACCACCGATTAATAAGGTCATTTGGTTCCGAATAGTTGTACTCATACAACTCGTTGACCATGATATAACTGGATAAGCCTGCACTTATAAATGCATTTGTCCTCAATCCCTGAATAACCTGATACCTAAGATTAATAGGAATGTCAATGACATTACAATCTGCGTTGATTCGCTCCGGCTCTATA
Source organism: Bacteroidota bacterium (assembly GCA_038746525.1). Taxonomy (GTDB): domain Bacteria; phylum Bacteroidota; class Bacteroidia; order Cytophagales; family Cyclobacteriaceae; genus Ekhidna. Next base: position 3,867 of record JBCDKO010000234.1, on the reverse strand, counting down.
CCATTTGACCAAAATGCACTCGGTAATTGGTATTCAGAAAGATCAGAAGTGCGGTAAATTTTTTGTGTATACAATGCTCCACTGGTAATACTTAAGCGATCCTTAATAAAATATTCAAGATGTATTCCGCCATCCAAACCTACACGATCAAATTCATTCAATTCCTCTACCGTGCTAAGATCGGGAGCCAGGGATATCCCTACATTGAAACGATCTAAAAATCTTCTTGATTTTCTTGTAAGCTCAGATGAATCAAATGGTTGTATTGAAATATTCATCAGATCCAAATCACTTGGAAAATCAAGATCAGCTTCTTGTAAAGCAAAACAAGTCCTTTCATTAATTGCCCGAGTTAATCTCAAGTGATCTAAATCATCTGCCCAATTAAAAAGAACTGATTTGAAAATATCCTGCGCTTTTTCTTTGAAGGGCTGCTTGTTTTGAAATAAGGTAAAAGCATTTTCTTGAGTGGTTTTTGAGATTGAAGCACTGCTTTTCGTTGTGTCGGTCTCTTGATTATGTGTATCTGTAATCCCCTTATTTATTTTCTTTAATAAATGCTTTTGTTCAATTTCAATATTCTCAAGAGTGTCTTTCAGATAAGTATGCTCCGAATTAGTTTCTTTTTCTCTATCCCCAAGACGGAGGTTTGCATGATTTTGAAATTGCTCTTCTGAAGAAGCCGTATCTATTGAAGCTTCAGATACTTGTCCAAAAGCTATTTGAGTTTGATCTGAGTCACCTACAGAAGCAGCACTAAACAAATAAACCATCAATCCAATCAATACGATACCAGAACCGATTACCCAAATTAAAAAGCCTTTTTTGGCAGGAGAGCGGGTTAGCTTTTGGCTCATGCTTTGCCATACGGCTTCGTCGAACGGTACCGTCTCTGGTTTCTTCAGTATATTTTTAAAGTACTGATCCAGTTCTTTATCCGATAGCTTCCGTGTACTCATAGTTCAACGTTTTTTTTATCATCTTCTTCAACATATCCCTTGCCCTTGAAAGGTTAGATTTGGAAGAACCAACAGAAATCTTAAGAACATCTGCTATTTCTTCATGCTTGTAACCGTCAATGACATAGAGATTAAAAACCGCCCTGTAGGCAGGCGTCAGCTGTTGTACTAGATTCATTAGGTCCTGGTACGAAAGCTGAGCTGTAATCAATTCTTCTGCAGAGATGTCAGTCTTGCTCCAGTCGTCTTCATGCTGCAGAAAATCATACTTTTTTTGTTTCCGATACAGATCTGTGGCTGTATTAATGATTATTCTTCTAAACCAAGATTTGAAGTTCTCTTTTTTAAGGCTTCCTATTTTTTGAAAAACCTTCATAAAGCTGTCATTTAATACTTCCGCAGCCTCCTCATAGCTAGCTGTGTATCTTAAACTCACACTCATTCCATAGGAAAAAAAATACTCATACAGCTCCCTTTCACTGCCTTGATTATTTTCCTGACAGTTTTTTATAATTGTTGAGAGTTTCTTTGGCTTTTTCACAAGGATCTTTCCCTAATTAATGATCAATCTTCTAGACGATAAGCCAAAGAAGTATGGTTGCTTGAAAAAGTAGGAGCAATAGATTTTTTAGATATAAACTTGAGTTGATTATAAACTGGCCTTATCGCAGTTAGTTTTTAATTATTAATGAATAGGAGTATAAGGAAGTATGTATTGAAGTTTCAAACGTAATCGATAATACCTATTCATTCTTTCCGTTTCTTAATTCGCTATATTGGTTTTAATGCCAAATCTTCCTTCCATACCACTGTTTTCTTCCATCGATGAATATAATTTCAAAATTGGGATTCCCCCTCCTCGATATTCTGATTTCGATGTTCGAGATTTTGAGGATAACATGAAAACTGTGAGATTAAAAATGTCCCCATTTCGAATCACTTTTTATCAAATCTCTTTGCTTGAATCCGGAGGTGGAGAAGTAGGAGCAGATGGCCAAAAATACAATCTGAGCAGGTTTACCTTGTTTTGCAACCAACCAAACCAAATATTGCATTGGGATGTATCTCCGGATTGGAAAGGCTATTATATAAGTGTTGATGAAAGTTTCTATACAGTAAGATTGGATGGATTCAATCAGTTGTTTGATTTACCTTTTTTCAAAGGTTACCGACCAGGAATTCATTTGCAGAAAGATGAAGCAGAAATGATATTAGGAATCATCTCCAACATCCACCAAGAATACTCTAACCCAACCCCTTATAGTATTCCTATTATAAAGTCATTACTAAGTACGGTCTTTTCATATAGCATTCGGTTTCATGAGCGCGCTTACACTGACCAGTTAGTAAAAACATCTTTATATACCCTAGGTAATAGATTTAAGGAGTCAGTACATCATTATTTGAGTGGTCAAATGCTAAATATTGGAGGAGCTACCAAATCCATTAGTGACTATGCGGACGGGCTAAACGTAACCTTGGGCCACTTATCAGAGACCATAAAAAAAGAACTAGGGCAAACTCCTACCGATTACATCAATGAACAAATCATCAAAGAGTCTCAAAAATTGTTACGCTCTACAAACCTACAAATAAAGGAAATTGCATATCTGACCGGCTTCAAGGACACCTCCTATTTTGGACGTCTTTTTAAAAAACGTACTGGGCAAACACCCGCTCAGTACAGAATCGAAGCACTATAACAATCACATCCCTAAATCAATCCTATTCATTCCGAAGTGAGTACCACTCTTACAGGGTTTGCAAAGCGTTCTTTGTATCGATAATCAAAATTTGAAAATCATGAAAATACATGGAATAGCATTTTTAACAATCTTCAGCCTCCAATTGAAGGCACTAGAAACTAAAAACAATGATGCAATGAATAATCAATTTGACTATGCAGCAATAACTACCCTTGTGAACAAGCTTTTCATTTACACCGATGAACAGAACTGGGATGGCCTTATCGGTGAAGTCTTCACAGAAAAAGTAGAATTAGACATGACCTCTCTAGGAGGAGTAGCAGAGACCATGACCTCCCAGGCAATTGCAGATATGTGGTCTAAAGGATTTGAGGAATTAGATGCCATTAACCATCTTGGAGGTAACTATCTGATCAATACCAAGGGTGATACAGGTGATGTATTTACCTATGCCACGGCCACTCATTATAAAACAGATGCAACTGAAGGTACAACAAGAACTTTTGTAGGGACTTACAATCTGGGAATTGAAAGGATAAATGGTCAATGGAAAATCAATTCCTTCAAATACAACCTCAAGTACATGACTGGAAATATTGAATTGAAATAAGAAGTATGAAAAACCTAATAAAATTATCTGTTGTCCTCATACTTATCTCATGTGGAACACCAACTAAGCAAACTGAAAATCTAAAAACAACCGAAAAGATGGAACTATTTAAAGCAGGAAAAAACAAAATCACTTTTGAAAGCGAAGAAATTGAACTTGTTGGGAATCTCTATCTGCCTTCCAATTATGAGGATGGAAAATCGTATCCTGGTATTATTGTAGGAGGATCCTGGACTACGGTAAAGGAGCAAATGGCAGGACTTTACGCACAGAAGCTTGCAGAGGAAGGGTATGCAACGCTAGCGTTTGACCACAGATACTATGGTGAGAGTGATGGCCAACCAAGATTTGTTGAACTCCCCTCTGCTAAAAGTGAAGATTTCATAAACGCACTAAAGTATCTACAATCACTCAAGGTTGTTCAAGCAAATAAAACAGGAGGCATAGGAGTTTGCGCCAGGTACTGTAAGAAGAACCAAACATATTCATATAATTTTTCTATGATTTAACATTAAATTAACATTTAACTTTACGCTACCGAACAGAGGGCTTCAGGTGATTGATTACACGGAAGTTCATCTAGTGCAGCCTC
>JBCDKO010000233.1:0-7522 GCA_038746525.1 Bacteroidota bacterium | reverse complement strand
GCTCGTTGCTGTCGCTTTAGAGCGAAAAAACAAAGGAATCGGGCGGATGTATGCGCGGGTAATCAAAGATGGAAGCAGTCCATCCTTACGTCCTTTTTTTCATGATCATATAGATAAGAACGCCGAAATTAAAACCGATGAATGGAGAGGATATCGCCCACTTAAAGCTACCTTCCCTCATCTTATACAGATCGCATCAGATAAGAAAGGGGCGCATTTTCCCGAGATGCATCGAGCGATCATGATGTTCAAAGCCTGGCTTCGTGGCACCCATCATGCTGTGGAACATCTGCAAGCCTATCTAGACGAGTATTGTTACCGATTTAACCGCCATCTGATGAAGGGTCAACTATTTGATCGTCTGATGGATAGAATGGTTGCTCATAGTCCCGTCTATTGCAAAAACTTGAATTGATTCCAAAGTATAAAATAGATTCGATTCATTGTTTTACTAAAAAACTACGCTGTAGGTGTTAGAAAAACCTAAATATCCTATGCCGCTTAAAGTCACCACTATCGCTGGTATTTTTAAGCCATTTTGGTATTCTCAGTGTTAGGAAAAAATAGAAAATATTTAAAATAACTTGAGTAATTAGCGAATAGTTAAGATTGTTGTTTGAAAATTATAATTAATTATTATTTAATAAATAATTTATAAAGCAGAAAACCAGTATACTTCTTTCAGTACGAATTGAATATTGTTTTGAGCAGTATATTATTATTGAACCAGGCTTTTAATAAATAGCTCTGGCAAGCTGCAAACAAAGAAAATGGGTCATTCAGATAAAGCAAGGACTATAAATCAGCAGATTTCTAAATCCAAATGTAGTCGCATGCATACTAACCCCCATTTTTCATATTTACTAAGTGTCTACTTTAATGTTCTTAATTTGATTGAAGATTATTGAAAATTGTAGAGCACTTATCCTAATCAAAGCAAAACGATTATACAACAAACCACTATTCATTAAAAACAAGTAACCCTAACCGCAAAGGCAACAAAAAAATACCACGTATCTCCTTCTAGAAGTAAGGGTTAAGTAAAAAAAAAGAACACCGTATAGGTGCCCTTTGAAAATTAAATTAAAATATGAAAATAGTTAGTAACGGAGCGAATCAAACAATCAGTAAAATGAAAAACAAGATAATCAAGATTACCTTTCCGATCAGGGATATGTATATGCTCGACGACAATAAGTTTTTCCATTCATTCATAGAACTAAAACATTAATTATTATAAACAACGATAAAATTTCATAATCAATATCCACATTTATAGTATTGAGATCAATCATCTAAAGCCTGTGATTTCTACCAGGAAATAGAAGGATTAAATATTTTTTCGAAATTGATATTCAATCTTAGTATAATAACCAATAATGGAACAGCTTCTTCTGATAGTTTTTTAAGATTATCCCTGAAATTTCTATCAACCAGTTTATTTATAAGATTAATCCCAACATCTATGCAATCACCATTGTCTATTAGATAGAAAACTCATGGTATAAAATGCTATAAAGGCTCCTCTAAAAACTCTGTTCAAGAATTTGAGGTAGCGTTTTTTTTCTGAGAAAAGACGTCAAAAATGAAGTTTAGCAGCGTTAAATAAGTATTTTGATAACGAAGCATCAGGAAAAAAGATCATCTCAAAAATTGAAAGTGGGTCTTTTGAGGTGCTCATAAGTGATTCATTCGGACTGGCCGATAAAGATATGGTTTCAAGGGATATGATTGTATGTTGATCAAGGAATATTGCTGAGACCACTTCGTCTAGCTTTTATGACCTATCTTCCAATTTTTCATTATTTTCTAAACAATATTGTATAGAGCGCAGACCAACGGAAGTGTAAGAAACAGAACTTTGATCTCGGCTTTTTTTAGTATTGTATTTTCTTTTGAATGAGTAAGATAGAGATGGAACTACTCAAACTACCAGAATTCAACATTCGGGTAAAGGATACTGAAATTTTTTGTCTAATTCGTAAAAAATGGGTGTTTTTAACTCCTGAAGAATGGGTAAGACAACATTTTTTGAATTTGCTGATTCACTATTTTGATTATCCAAAAGGATTGATGCGCCTGGAGCAAACCTTAGTCTATTTTAAGAATTCCAAGCGTTCGGATATTACAGTATTAAATCGTCATGCTGGAATATTTTTATTGGTGGAGTGTAAAGCCCCAAGCGTTGTTCTTGATCATAAAGTAGTGAACCAACTATCTGAATATAATAAAGTGCTTGCATCAAAATATGTTGCAGTGTCAAATGGACTAAAGCATTTCGTCTGGGAGAAGAAGGATAATGAATACATGCAGCTCGAAGAGTTTCCACGTTATTATTAATAATCAATTATATAATCGTATTTTTATGGCTCTGTAGTATTTGAAAATACAAGCCACTTAAAAAAGCATACAGATGAAATACTTAATTCAAAGAGTTCTTCTTCTCTTAAAAAACTTTTATTTTACATCAAGCCTGTTTTTTATCATTTGGTTGGCTTTTATAGACAGTAATAACTTGTTTTTTCAAGCAAGGATAGCAAGTAAACACGGCGACCTGATGAAAGCAAGAGAGTTTTATCAGGATAAAATTCTGGAGGTAAAGAACGAACGAGTTGCTTTAGAGAGTAATCCAAAGCTGCTTGAAAAACTTGCAAGAGAAAAATATTTGATGAAGAAAGAAGACGAGGATTTATATATTATACTAAAAGAGGACAGATGAAGATTTCCTTGGTTTTCGTATGTTTTTTTTTGTCTTCTGTTGCTTTTGCTCAGAATAAACTTTCTGATAGAATTTATTTTGGCGGCGGCGGCGGATTCAGTGCAAGTTCCAGCCAGACAAATATTAGTGTATTTCCCCAAGTAGGTTACAAAATCACCGAGCCTTATTCGGTAGGAGTAGGTTTAATATACCAATATGTTAGATATGACAACCCCATTGATCAATCCGTATCTAATTACGGTTGGAGTGTATTTAATCGATTCAATATTTTAGAGCAATTCTTTGTCTATGGTGAATTTGAACGCCTAACTTTCGAATTTTTTACAGATACTTCTTTTGAGCGAACAGATCGAGAAGGATATAACAGCCTGCTTTTAGGAGGCGGCTTTTCGAATAGAATTGGCGGTAATGCCGCATTTAACACCACAGTACTTTATAATGTGCTGTATTCTTCCGATGAAACAAGCCCTTACAATAGCCCATGGGTTATTCGAGCCGGAGTGGGTTTAGGAATGTTTTAGTTTCAAAACACGGTTTCTATTCGAAGAGATTTCAATATGCTCTTATACTCCTTGTGGTGTTTTTTATATTGATGTGTAGGTGCAGAGGTCACAACCTCCCAATTCTTGTCAACACGGTGAAAATCATAAAACCTTCGTTCAAGCGGTATCTCTTTTTTTGTAATTAGCGCTCTTTTCGGACGCACCTTAAATCCCAGGATCTTCACAGGATCATCAGAATGCATATATGACTTAAATGCACTCTTAGCAGGGGTCTCAGGATCTACCAGAACAAAGTAGGACTGTGTCTCTTCGTTTATTCGCTCGGGCGGTGCGAAGTAAGTAATGGTTAGATACGTAAACGACGTATCCCGTAAAGATGGAGAAAGTTTTATTACATATTCATTATCTATGATAACCCAGTGTTTTGGCTTTTTGAAACTGAAAATCAGCTCTGGGTCTTCAAAAGATACACGTTGGGATAGGAGATCTGTTGAGTACAGTAGAACCATTAAACCAATAGTAACCCGCATATCTTTTGTTTACTGTTTTTTAAAGAAAGCTGAATCATTTCTTTTCATATCTCAAGATCAATGGTGTAAATACTACTTTTTGGTTTAAACACTTGCTCTTGAAAACATTTAATAGAATCCTTTGAAAAACTCGCCTTTTGGCCCAACTCTTCGTTACTCAAAATTTCAAAAGCCTCATCTACGACCAGTAAACTCCGTTTTTGAAAGGCTGAAAGCCTCTATTTGAAGCAAAAATTCAGTTTTGTAAAGGGTTCTAATAAATAGACTTTTAATTTTTGTTGATGAAAAACAGGTCAACTTCCAGCGAGTCTTTTACCGTTTTCATATTTACTTACAAAAGTTATCATTGACTCTCTTTTTATGAAATTTTTTCTTTGGTGCATTTCATGCCCTCAATTTAAAAGTACCCGATGATTGGTTCATCTCTGCTCATTTTCTGACAGATTATCAATGCTTTAACGCTTAAGTCATTGGATGCAGTTTTAAGCAGTGTTGCTTTATGAAAATTGAAAAGTTATTTCTTCAAAGATACTCCCAATTTGTCACCTAATTTTCTAAGGTCATTGACCACAGGATCTAACAAATCAATGCCATTTTTCAATCGCTGCTCAGTTATTTTTCGTTCAGGGTCTCCGGGAATAAGCACACTATCCAAGCCATTAATAGTTTCGGACATTCGGAATCGTTTAATCCAATTGTCCATGTGAGATTTAAATTCTTCCCCATCTCGAAAAGCGTCAATTCTTATTGCACCGAAGAAATGTCCAAGACCGTTCCCTACAGGATTAGGCGCTGGATCTATAAATGCGACGAAAGGCGGAACCCAAGGACCATAATTAGCCCCGGAGAGTACTGCAGATAGTATATCAACCACCGCTCCAAGCGCATAACCTTTATGAGAGCCGTGCTCCTGATCACCACCAAGCGGTCGCATTGATCCCCCTTTGATTAAACCTCTTGCATCAGTAGTTATATTTCCTTCTCTGTCTTGTAACCATCCATATGGAGCTTCTTGCTCCTTCCTCTGAAGCACCTCCAGTTTCCCATTCGCTGCGGTGGTGGTTGCCATATCCAGAACGAAAGGAGGTTGATCTTTTGCAGGAATAGCAATGGAAATCGGATTGGTACCCAGCAGTCGTTCTTTTGAGAACGTGGGAGAAACTAATGGGCTGGCATTAGTTAAGGATATGCCAATACAGTCTTTCTCCAGCGCCATCATCGCATGATAGCCTGCGATTCCATAGTGATTCGAGTTTTTAACCGCCACCCATCCTGAACCCACCTTTTTGGCTTTTTCTATGGCTATCCGCATTGCGTAAGGGCCAATAACCAAGCCAAGTCCCAGATCGCCATCCACTACAGCAGTAGAAGGGGTTTCATGCGTGATGCTAATCTTAGGTTGAGCGTTAAGCCGTTTTTTTTCCTGGAGGCGTATATAACCGGATAAGCGGGCTACACCATGAGAATCAACACCTCTCAGGTCGGCACTAACAAGTACTTCAGCTGCTTGTTCGGCGTCAGTTTCAGGACATCCCGCTTTTATAAATACCTCCTGAGTAAATTTTTTCAATTCATCTGCAGAAAAAATCATCCGGCAAAAATAACAGACTAACGTGCTTGGAACTTACGTAATACATTAAAGAGTATTCCTTCCTTTAAGGCGTATGCGGATACTCGAATGTCTGAAAGACTCAGTTTGCAGATAATGAAATCAATCAGTACACATGCAACCACAATCATATCCACTCGCATTTCTATCATACCTGGTATGCTAAGGCGTTCTTTACGGTTTTTTTTGATGAGTTCCGGATAAATGCCATTAAATGCTGGAATATCCAGGGGAAGCTCGGTTTCATTTTCGTCTATGGTTTTTTCTTCAAGTACACAATGAATGTCGCTTAAGGTATCAAAAGCGCCTGAACACCCAATGAGAGTGGTTGGCTGGTGTTCTTTACATACCTCAAAGAGTTTTGTTAATTCATTTTTAAAAAACTCATGAAGGTCATCCATTTCCTCACTAGTGATCGGATCATTTTTATGGAACCGTTCAATCAATCGCTGACATCCTACTTCAAAACTTTGCATCCAATAAGCCTTGCGTGAATCAGCGATGATAAACTCAATGCTTCCTCCGCCAATATCCATGATGAGGCTTTTTTCTGTGCCAAAATCCAAGGCTTCTTTAGCACCCAGATGAATGAGTTCGGCTTCCCTTAATCCTGAAATAATTTCAATTTCAATACCTGTAAGCCTGTAGATTTCTTTTGCCAGGGCCTCTCCGTTATTGGCGCTTCTAATTGCGCTAGTTGCCGTAGCAAATATTTCCGAGATATCGTGCTTCACTATGATTTCTTTAAATTCCAAAATCGTATGTAATGCTCTTTCCCAGGCTTGAGGCGTAATTTCACCTTTGTTTATGCCTTTTTCTCCGATTTTTACCGGTTTTCGGTCTCGATATAAAATAGTATGACTGTCTTTTTCTACCTCTGCAATCACAAGGTGAAAAGTATTTGTACCTAAATCTATTACAGCAATTCGCATAAACGTTGCAATTTAATCCGCCTATTTATTGATTGGAGCAATATTCGATCGAAATGAATGCTATTCACTTGTCAATATGTTTGGTAGTGATCAGATTATAAAGTTTAAAATTTGGTTATTACAAAAGCAAAACATTGATGAATAACCTGGTCGCCTTCTTTTGAAAGTTCATCAAAAAACTAACTTTACACGAGCTATAGAGGTTATTGTGAAGATTCATAAGATTAACTTTACATATTCATCAGCTTTAATAAGCTAAATGTTTAAGATGAAAAAAAATCAATTTTCGATCATATTGGCTTCCAGTTTAGTACTTCCTGGTTGTAATGGTCCGGAAACAAGTGTGAATAATATGGATTTGTTTTATCAACTAATGGAGAAATATTCTTTAGATGAAACTAACATGTATTTTCCACCGGAATCGATGGAGAAAATCAATCAGTTAAGCCAAGAAGAATTAACTTTTATCCTTTCAGAATTTGAACCAAAAATCTCACAGTTATCCAAGGAAAAAATAGTATCTGCCAAACTTGATTCACTTTTTAACCTTAGTGATTCACTGTATAATATTGGTAAAGTTGAGGAAGCAGCAGAAGTAGATAAGGTAATACTTAAACGTTTGAAACCAGCACAAAGAATTTCACAAGAAAGAATATGAAAGAAAGATGAAGATTTTACAAGAGGAACATGAAAGATAGATAAGCTCCAAGTAGCCTAAGCATAACGTAAGCATTCTTTGCTATTCACAGGAAATTATAATTTATAATAGTTGTCCTGTTATTCCTTTTTCCTTTCATCCACGCTAAGACAGGAGAAATCTCTTCCCACAACCTTCGCCTCATCTCCCACCTACCTAACAAACCAAGAGCACATCACAGCAGGGGAGTCCTTCACATTATTAGGATTTACAACCTTATTCATCGCCATGTTGTGATCCTGATTTACAAGGATTCCATCCTCGGAATAACTAGGGCTTGCAGAGAAAGTCACAGGTGTATCAGATACTAGGCAGCAAGGTGAAGATGTATGCTTATACTTCGATCCGCAGCGAACGACGTAGCTGATGTACTGTGACTAGTTGAAAAATATCGAAATCGAGATTTTTCAGTGCACGGAAAATGGAAGCATCTGCTCGAAAACCTTGCACCTATTGAAAAAGAAATTTACTAAACAGTATCTTTTGACCACATAAACGTGTTTTTTGAATTGAAAAAACGTTTCTCAGCAGG
>JBCDKO010000232.1:0-7563 GCA_038746525.1 Bacteroidota bacterium | reverse complement strand
CTCATATATATTGGGTATTAAGAAATGGTTACGATAAAATTGGTTCTGGTTTTGTTACATGGTTTAATGATCAATTATTAGAAGCAACGGAAGATTCAAGCGGTTATATCGTTAAAAAAACTACAAAAATTTATTAATATATCTTTCTTATTCTTATCCGAAAAAAGAAGCTAACAAATAGCCGACTAGCCAAACACCCCAAAAAGAAGCCTGAAAAAAGGGATTACTTTTCAGGTTGACATTTTATTTTAAGACCCCAGGGGTAGGTATGGTTAGTCGCTGTTGGCCGAAGACCTGTCGGGTGCCATGCGATCTTTTTAGGGGAAAAAGTAGGTCGGCCTCTTTAGTAGCCACCGCACTTTCCAAGGTGGTAAATGCTTGAGCCAACTTGCTTTTTGAGATAGTTAATGTAGGCTATAATGTCATCCTGATGGATTAGCTCAGTAGACTTGTGATTGTAGTAAGCAAACACAAAACCTATCTCACTACCGTAATTCCTTATGATCTTTGGTGGGTAGTTTTTAGCATTGAGAAAGTTGCAGAATTGAAGGATCCGCTTTTCAGCTTCTCAGTGCAGGGATACTTTACCTCGTTCTCCACTTTTTTAAAATGGTGCATGATCAGTTTTTAAATGAGCAGCTAAGCTTTCTTAACCATCTTAAAATTGATCGAAGAAACCCTTCACCGAACGTGTTCGGTTCAACAAACACTATCATCCATAAGCCTAGCCGTGCACACTAACAGAGCTATTTGCAAAGACTGGTGCAATCCGATATTTTAGTAGATATTTAAAAAGTTCAGGGGTACATGCCATATCTGAACGTTAGCATCTATATCCTCCGAGTTCGAAATTCGTTATCTTTACTATATGACTATCGAACAGAAAAAAATATCACTTATCAACTGGATAACCAACTTGGACGACGAAGTAGTCTTGGATCAAATTGCTGGAATTCAGAAATTGTCTCTTGACGATCTGCCAGACTCTATTGTTCAGCTTTTGAAAATTGCTGAGTCGGAACCCGATGATAGTCTAACTGTTCATACCTCAGTCCGAGACATTCTGAAATGAAAGAAGTTAGATGGACAGAAACAGCCCAGCAAACTCTTAATGAAACTTCTGAATTTATCCTTGATCTTTGGAACGATCAGGTTAACGAAAACTTTCTAGATCAACTTGAATATCGAATCGGACAACTCCAACATAACCCAGAATTAGGTCCTGCATTTGAAAAGACGAATTTTAGGAAACTGATAATTCACAAGACGGTATCCTTGTTTTATGTCAACAAAGAGGACTTCATTAAACTTCTTGTAATTTGGGACAACAGGTCTCATCCTGATCAACTATTGGAAAAATTAACAGATGCTAACAAATAGCCGACTAGCCAAACATACCCCCAAAAAGAGGCCTCAAGAAAGGGATTACTTTTCAGGCTGTTGACATTTTATTTTAAGACCCCAAGGGTAGGTATGGTTAGTCGCTGCTGGCCGAAGACCTGTCGGGTGCCAGGCGGTCTTTTTAGAGGAAAAAGTAGGTCGGCCTCTTTAGTAGCCACCGCACTTTCCAAGGAGGTAAATGCTTGTTTTGCCTGTTTCTGTGCTTATTATTTTGGATTTAAGACATAATTCCACTTTTCCCAACTATTGGATAGGGAGGTTTGGTTTAGATCATGTCTTGAAGCAGATCGCCATGTTTTCTACTTCACCTCTTCCAGGAGCACATTTGGTGCCCGATGACAGGTGAGCGGTCTAAATCGTTTGGTCATGATCCATTCAAATCTTTAGCTGATCGTTACCTCTCATAAACCCATGAACCGATTTTTCAAATAACTCTCTTGATTGCGTTCTTCATTTCAACTACTATGCATTGTGACAATGGAACTCTCAAAATTGCTCAAGAATGAACTTACAGGTTAACCTGAACCCAATTCCAGTTAAGAACGGTGCTTCCTTATTTGACCTGATAACAACACTGCCGCCTATAAGACCTTTCAAGAAAATTGACGCCTTGGTTTTCGAACTGAATTACCAAGCTAATGGTGAACTTGTGACTATTGGTTCAACTGCAATGTTAACTCCTCCAGACTGGGAAGGAACAACTAATCTAAACGATAGGGTATCTTTCGAATTAACTGACTTTTCAGTGCCAGATTACACACCTCTGTATTTTCAAATGAACATGTTCAAGAACGGAAGCAAGAAAACATCTGAACTGTTTGCGGTAAGTCGTTTTGAGAACGAAAAAGATGAGAGTTAACAAACGATATGATCGCATGGCCTTACTTAGCCATCTGCGAAGTATCTGCCAAACATTCCGCTTATCTGCCGCCAGGAAACTCTTGTACTTTTCTACTTACTTCCACTCGTGGGAGTTTTTTTTCTGTTTGTCGAAGTGTCAATTTGATACGTTGAATGCACCGGCAGATAAGCTACTTTTATCGCAACTAATCAAGTTTGGAGGCCACAGCGCCATATCTGGGCATTGGAAACAAGGCTGATCAAACAAAACGTATAAAAGAATATCCAATAGAAAATGGCTAAAAATTATATAATCGATGGCGCAAGAATAAAATTCAACTCACATATAGGAACTTTTAAAGTGCTTGCAGATGTGCCTAAAATACAAGACAAGCCCGCTGGTACTATAGTTGAGAAAGACCCTTCAAATTTTATCTTTGACGATGGATTTGTACTATCTACTTTACAAGATTGGGTAGACTCTGGAGATATCAAATTTCAGGACAACGAAGTACTTATCGAAGATTCTACCATACAAGGTATAGGCAGAATGCCAGGAGCCTTGTTTGATGAAAAAGGTAAAGTAGAGTTTATCCACTCAGGGCAAACCAACCAACCAACAGAATTGCAACCCCTTGCTGCACCTGTAATAGGCCCTATTGATGAGCCAATAGTTTCATATTTAGAATGGAAATCAAACAAGGTGGCTAACGATAAGGGAAAGACTGTAGATATATCTGACGAAGTAATTGAAGAGTCTCTTATTGGCGAAAAGTTATGGCTTGAAGCCTATACAATGGGTATACTCCCAGGAGAAAAAATTAGATTTGAACTCACCGAAGAGTTAGATAATAATACAACACAATTATTTGAAACTTCCGCAACTGTACAAAGCGATGGCAGTGTATTCATTCAATTAGCAAGTAACGATTTAGAAAATAAAACACGCACCATAAACGCCAAAGCCATATACGATGAAAACACGACTGCTAATGCTAAAATAGAACTTTTCCCAAACGGTATTTATATGAACGTGGGTGTTGCCCTAATGCCGTTTATGGATAAAGGTTACCATTTCATAAAAGAGGATAATTTTTCATATACTAAAGCAGAAGGGTTTAATGAAGTAGAAGTAGATTTTGTAAAGTATCTCTATAAAATAAGAAAAGCAAACAGAGAAAATAGCATACTTGATTACCGTATTTTTCCTGGACCAAGACACTTAAAAACAAGAGAACGTATTTTTGTAGCAGGTAAAATTTTTCCAGTACTCAGTATTTCTTATAGCGGAGAAGATATTGATTGCTCAACTCCTAAAATTAAAACAAAATCAGTCTCATCTAAAGAACTACAATTATTATTTGGTGATGAATACAAAGCATTTTCACTAGAATATATTAGTGTAGATAATGATAATCTAAGGATTTATGTTCCTAAATATTCAGAAATCGGGATAGATTATAAAGATCTTTTGATAGATTTCTTAATTAACGGAACAAAAACAAAAGATGTTGTTAACTATGGCGAGTTTCCAGATTTAGATACCTACACATTAGCTACAGGAAAAAACGAATTAACAGTCGGATGTTGGCTTACCAAAAACCGTGAAGCAGATGATAGTATTTGGAAAAATGCCTGTATGTATATCGTAAAACATAAATTGCAAGGCGTATTAGCCCCTTTTGTGCAAATAGCTGATTTTTATGCCTTACTAGATTATAAAATAACTAACGAGACCAAACATAAAACACGTTGGTTAAAAGGAGCTAAAAAGCTAGTAAAATCTTTAAAAAGAATGGATGGTGGCTCTATTTTCATAGCCAATGATGTAGAAACGATATTAAACGAATTGAATCTTGGTATCTGCGATTATGCAATTACACAATTTTATGAACTTTTCTATGGAAAATATAAAGACAATCCACTAATTAAACTACAAGACGCCTATGAATGGGATTTAGCTTTTGTAGAGCACGAACAAGGTGTTGTAGCCGTTCCTATTTACAGCAAAGCGAATAAAATAACAATAAGTAGATACCAAGATATGGCTGACCAAGATGCTAAAGGGTGGCATGGTTTAGCTGGTTGGGGTAGTGATATGGCTCTTAAAATTGTTCCCGAATTTGATGACCCTTGGGAAGGTGAAGTTACCGATGCGCAATTCAGAATAGATTTACCTATGCTAATGCTTTGGTTAGATAGACATAAACCTACTGGAGAAAACTTTAAAGATAAAGTAGATGAAAATGGGTACTTATTAGAGGAATATAAACAAATCATTGAAAAATATGAAGCTAAATAAGTCAAATCTGTTTATACTAATTTGGGTAATCCATTTATTTATTTATTATCTCACATATCTTACCATTCTTAAAATAGTAAGATATGATTATGATACATTATATAACGTTTTTCTAGGTTTTGTAGTTGGATTTATTGGGTTGTTTGAAGATATACCTTTATTTTTTTTAATCCCTTTATTTTTAATGTTGATTTTAATAACAATTAAATTAAAGTATAAGTGGTTTTTAGCCTATGTCGTTTCAGTTTGCTTGGGTTATTTAGGAAATTATCTATGGATGTATTCAAATAATAAACACGATACGATACTCGGAATGCCTGAAGAAATCAATTTAATCTATTTTATCATTCCTAGTCTTATGTTTTCTATTTTATGTAATTGGATAATTTTTAGAAAAAAATATGAAAAACTAGGGGTTTGAAAACAAAACGCCCAGTTGCCAACACGGTGTATAAGTAATAGCGGTTTAAGTGATAAAACGAATGTATAAACATAAAACAAAGGTCAGTGCAAAACCGAAAGATTTGTGAGTGAAAATCCGCTATTACTCATACACGAATCGTTAGAGAGCACATCTGCACAGATCAACGTTCCTGCTAATTCTTCGTAACTTTGAATTATGGTATGGCGAGAATATGTAATATCAGACAACAAAGTCCTTTTAGGTAAGCCAACAGTCAAAGGAGCTAGAGTTTCCGTAGAACATATAATCGGTCTAATTGCTCAAGGATGGACTGAACAGCAAATTATCGAGAATTACCCTTGCTTAACCAATGAATCTTTGAAAGCCGTATTCTCATACATACAGGAGGTTTTTTTGTAATAGCCAATGATGTAGAAACGATATTAAACGAATTGAATCTTGGTATCTGCGATTATGCAATTACACAATTTTATGAACTTTTTTATGGAAAATATAAAGACAATCCACTAATTAAACTACAAGACGCCTATGAATGGGATTTAGCTTTTGTAGAGCACGAACAAGGTGTTGTAGCCGTTCCTATTTACAATAAAGCCAATAAAATAACACTAGATAGATATCAAGATATGGCTGACCAAGATGCTAAAGGGTGGCATGGTTTAGGAGGATTTATATTAGGGAATATTCCTTTTTTAAGAGTTATCCCTGAATTTGATGACCCTTGGGAAGGTAAGGTTACCGATGCCCAATTTAGAATTGATTTACCTATGTTGATGCTTTGGTTGGATAGGCATAAACCAGCAGGAGATAATTTTAAAGGAAGAATTGATGAAAATGGATATTTATTAGAGGATTACAAAAAAATAATAAGAAAATATGAAGCTAAATAAATCTAATATTTTCTTATTGATATGGTTTTTACATATACTGATATATTCAACGACTTATCATATTTCAATGAGAGTCGTTTTTAATGATTATAGAGAATTTTTTAATGTTTTTTTAGGATTTATAGGGGGGATAATTGGATGGTTCGAACAAATCCCACTTTTTTTTATTGTACCACTTTTAGTAATGTTTTTTCTAATAAAAACTAAATTAAAGTATAAGTGGTTTTTAGCCTATGTCGTTTCAGTTTGCTTGGGTTATTTAGGAAATTATCTATGGATGTATTCAAATAATAAACACGATAAAATATTATTTTCTCCATATGAGATTAATTTGATATACTTTATTATTCCAAGTTTAATTGGATCTATTTTATGTAATTGGATAATTTTTAGAAAAAAATATGAAAAACTAGGGGTGTGAAAATAGAATGCCCAGTTGCCAATCGAGTAGACGGCCGTGAGCTATAGGTCCACGGTGTGCCTCTCACACCACTGTACGTACGGGTCGCGTATACGGCGGTTCATTGCATCTCAGTCGGACCGCCGAAGCGGTTGGGTTTTGCCGTCATAGGAAAGCATCGACTTCTACCCCCTCCTTCTAAGTCTGGATCGTGAGATAGTAGTCCTTAGGATGGGACTTTGAGCTACCGCCCCGCCTCCCTTCCTCATCCTGCTATAGGCGTACGCCCGGTCATGGTCCATCCCTAACCGGATTAGGTGCTTGCCCTTGCGCTCAGGTTTCTTCCAGTCCTGCCCAATGCCGTATCGCAGACCGTTCCTCAGCCACTCGTCAAGTGCTTTGAGTTTGGTGCTACTGTTCGCTCAACGAAAATGGATCACCCCTCCTTTCCACCCCTCCGATAGCTTCTGGAATCGCTCTCTCATACTCATTGGTCTGGTCTTGCTGGAACTATCCTTCAGCTTGCGCTTTAGGTTCCCCCACGCTTTCTTTGATACGACTAGCTGGTATGGTCCCTTCACCCCCTTCTTATACCCTGCGGCAAATCCATGCCCAAGAAACTCGAAGTTTAAAGGTCTGCCGATCCCCGACTGCTCCCTATTGATTGGTAAACCCAACGTGTCCCGAAGAAACTTGTAAACGGCGTGGCCTCTCTCGCGGGCTTCTGCTTTTGACTTGGCATACATGCTAAAGTCATCGGCGTAACGGACGTATCGCCACTCTTTTCTTTCTAGCTCCTGTCCAGCTCATCCATTGGCAGAACCTCTTGGTCGAGCTCATCAACGCTGGGATTGAAGTAGTTCTCACCAATGGGAAGTTCACAAAGAAGATTAATCGTAAAAAGACTGACGTTTTAGATTGCCAGTAGATCCAGAAACTCCATTGTCTCGGTTTATTATCCTCCGGTTTCCTGCCTGATCATACTACCGAAAGACTCAGAACCTACTGTTGACATAGCACCAATATGATGGATCAAAGGGCGGATTGTTCACACAAACTGCAGAAGTTCCTCAAGTATCTCAACTTCAGATTAGATGTGGTAGTCAGAGACAGTGGAGGATTTACAGCCATGAAAATCATTGATGCTATCTGTAATGGAAATCTGGTTCTACTGAGTTTAGTGTGGGTTTGCGATCTTTGCATAAAAACTTTTGGAATGATCAGATCATTATAAAATCCTATTAGAGCTAGATGAGAACTGGGGAGTTTCCTCTATTGATTTCGACCATAAGAGAGAGGAAGTAGT
>JBCDKO010000231.1:0-7581 GCA_038746525.1 Bacteroidota bacterium | reverse complement strand
GGATCGACTTGCTTGCGGGTCTCTAAAAAGGTTAAAAACCGATCAATCAACAGTCCCGGATATTGGAGTCGATCCTTTAGCTGTTCACTACTTAAGCGATAGGGCACTTTTTCGGCTTTTCCTCCAATACTTCGCATAGTTCTGATTTGAACCCCTCATCTATCTGCTCGATATTGTCTTTACAATGCTTGTAGCATTGGTGATTCAGTCTTTGTACGCCATTGAGCGGGAGGCGAAGGCTGCTGCCATCACGCACCCGGAGCGAGTGAGTACAGCGGCACCCATCCTGGAGCAGTGGAAGCAGTGGCTGGATACGCAGCAGCAAAGTGTAGTGCCCTTGGAAAAGCGGTCAACTATACCTTGAACCTGTGGCCCCGACTCATCGGCTATCTCACCAATGAACACTATCTCATCGACAATAATCTCATTGAGAATGCGATCCGGCCACTGGCATTGGGAAGAAGAAATTACTTGTTTGCCGGCGCTCATCAAGCCGCTCAAAAAGCAGCCATGTTTTATTCCTTCTTTGCTACTTGCAAGCTCAACGGAATAGAACCTTATGCCTGGTTGAAACAAGTACTCTCTCAAATCCAGGATACAACATTGAGCCAGCTTCATCAATTGCTCCCCTTGAAAGACACCGCTCTCCCCTAGCATCTGCAAATTCAGGCAACATTGCAATCATAAACAAGACGTATTTTACCGCATGCGCTTACCTTTTTAGTTGGAGGGTCAATAGATATATAAAAAAGAGTTAAAGTTTAATAAAATTGATACAGTAAAATCCCTTGGTTGACAAGGGACTTATTTGAGTATTTCTTATGCTTATTCCGTGATGAGTTCTATCGACAATTCGAAATCATCATAAATGGTTTTATCTCCCAAATTATCAAAAAAGCTTCCAGATCCATATCTTACATTAAATTTAGAACGATCAATAATGATGTCTGCTTTAGCTATAACTTTTCCATCATTTTCTTCAACCATAGCTGGGAACTGAATCTCTTCAGTAGTATCTTTAATAGTAATATCTCCTACGATCTTGTATTTTCCTGGCCCTTGAGGAACTACTTTAGTAATCACAAAAGTAGCGGTTGGATACTTCGTTACACCGAAAAAATCCTCAGATTTAAGGTGATTTTCAAGCTTGCCTTTTGAGCCACCGCTCAGATCTTCACAATTGATAGAAGCCATATCTATGGTGAAAAGGCCACCGACTAGTTTACCTTCGTCCATTTCTAATTTGCCTCCTTGAAGCGTAATGGTTCCGTTATGTTGCCCTGTTACTTTTTTTCCAATCCATTTTACAGTGCTAGATTCTATATCCACAGTGGCTTCTTTTTTTTCTCCACTGAAGAAAAAAACCACGAGTGCTGAAGTTAAAAGTGTTTTAAACATTGTTATTTAAGTTTTAGCGTCAAATTAAATTAATGTATATACATGTATTAATATTTAAAAACCGATTCGTCCCACAAATGGTTCAATTTTTTATAATAAAAAAATCAATATGCTCAAAGTTGGTAAGTCATTGGTCTCAGATGATGTCGTTTCAGAGCAATTTATTTGCGATTTAATCAAGTGTAAAGGTGCTTGTTGTGTGGAAGGAGATCTGGGGGCTCCCTTGGATGAAGATGAGTTGAAAAGAATAGATGAAGTAATTGATGTTGTAAAGCCTTAC
The DNA here is from genome assembly GCA_038746525.1 of Bacteroidota bacterium. Lineage (GTDB taxonomy): Bacteria > Bacteroidota > Bacteroidia > Cytophagales > Cyclobacteriaceae > Ekhidna. Next base: position 5,903 of record JBCDKO010000231.1, on the reverse strand, counting down.
CTATCGCAAGAAGCGATTGAGGTACTAGTAAAAGAAGGTGGGTATCTCATAGATGAAGATGGGGATTATTCTACAACCACGATTAACAGAAAAGAGTGTGCTTTTGCCTTTTACGATGAAAAAGGTATTCTTAAGTGTAGCATAGAGCAGGCTCATAAAGAGGGAAGAACGAATTTTAAAAAACCCATCTCCTGCCACCTTTATCCCATTCGAATTGTCAAACTTCCTGAATTGGAAGCACTTAACTATGACCGTTGGCACATTTGTGCCCCTGCGTGTAATCTGGGGAAAGAACTCAAGGTTTCGGTCTATGAATTTTTAAAAGAACCCCTAGTCAGAAAATTTGGGGAGGATTGGTATAAGGAATTAGAAAAGAAAGTGAAAATACGCAAAGATTACATGTGATAAATGTTGAATCATTCAACCATAGTACATGTGAATTCTAAAACCATGAGAACCATTTAATCTTTTCAAAATGCTTTCGCCATAGATCATTTATCTCTTATGTTTATTGGAAGTCTTCCAGCCTGTCCTGGATTTATAACACCATCCCTCCCAAGAGTCGATTGGAAAGGAAAGAAGTGCAAAAGGGAGAGGAAAAAAACGCTTTTTACCAAGGGAGCTAAAAAGGCGAAACTCGCCATCACCTACACTCAACGGCATTGCTGCTAATGACCTACCCGAAGGCAGCGTTTTCAAAGGTTACAAGTGATGTATTCGCCAGGAGTTGCAAATCCAAACAGCGACGATTTGCTATGAATTGGAACGGTGGCAGGCCCCTGATGGGAGCTACCATTGCGCAAAGTTGCCGGATTATTTAGGGACTGCTGAGAAACGTTTTTTCAATTCAAAAAACACGTTTATGTGGTCAAAAGATACTGTTTAGTAAATTTCTTTTTCAATAGGTGCAAGGTTTTCGAGCAGATGCTTCCATTTTACGTGCACTGAAAAATCTCGATTTCGATATTTTTCAACTAGTCACAGGTACATCAGCTACGTCGTTCGCTGCGGATCGAAGTATAAGCATACATCTTCACCTTGCTGCCTAGTATCTGATACACCTGTGACTTTCTCAGCAAGCCCTAGTTAGTCGGTACCGACTTTGGCCCCACATTAAAGAGTTATATCCTCTGTCAGTACCATCATGTCTGGCTGTTTTTCTGGCTGTTTTCAAAAAGAAAAGCGAGTATCTTCAATCAAAACACTCGTGCCCCTGCACAAAAAACGACCTTCATTGAATGCCACATAGGACGTCCTCTTCGAAGAAGATGCGAGCGGAAACGGAAAGGAAATAGTGCTGAGAACTTATGTTTTATCCATAAAATTTAGCTTACATTAATCGAGAGAAACACCAGAATGATGACCTTGCTATTTGTCTAAACGAAATATACATACTCATAAGATCATGTCAATGTCGCCGGTTTCGGTTTGACTGGCTACTAAATTTTTTTTGCTTCTGTTTCTTGTAGATAATGAATCCCGGATAGTTCTCTTAATCGTACAGCTGCTTGTTCAGGTGTAATATCTCTTTGAGGATTAGCAAATAATTCATAGCCTACCATGAATTTTTTCACAGTAGCTGATCTTAAAAGTGGTGGATAAAAGCTTATATGCCAGTGCCATTCGGGGTGGTCCTTCCCATCGGTTGGAGACTGATGAATTCCTGATGAATAGGGAAAGGAGGTCTGGAAGAGATTATCATATCTTATAGTTAACCATTGAATGGCTTCTGAGACGGAAGTAATCTCTTCGTCTGTTAAGCCAAGAATCGTTGGTTTCGACACTTTGGGGAGAATCATCGCCTCAAAGGGCCAAACTGCCCAAAAAGGAATAAGCACGATCATATGGTCATTTTCATGTAAAACCCGTTGGTTAGGTGATAATTCCATTTCCTGTTTTAAATAATCTGAAAGAAGAGAACGTCCATGTTCATCATAGTAACGTTTTTGCTGCTTAGACTTCTTGACTACTTCAACGGGTATGGATTCTTGAGCCCATATTTGGCCGTGCGGGTGTGGGTTTGAACACCCCATGATCTCCCCTTTATTTTCGAATATCTGCACATGATTAATAAAAGGCTTTTTTGACAGTTCTAAATATTGTTCCTTCCACAACTTAACAACGAGTTCAATTTCCTCTATAGTCATTTGTGGCAGTGTTAAATCATGCCTAGGCGAAAAGCAAATAACCTTGCAAATCCCTCTTTCTGACTTGGCCTTCAGAAAACCCTCATTTATTTCGAACTCTTCAATTTCATTCTGAATCGCCGCAAAATCATTTTCGAAAACAAAGGTTGATTGATAGTCTGGATTAACTTCTCCATTGGCACGTGTATTTCCTGGACATAAATAGCAATTTGGGTCATAAAAAGGTCGTGCTTCTTCAGAGGGCTTTTCCATCTTTCCTTGCCACGGTCTTTTAGTTCGATGCGGCGAAACCTGTACCCATTCACCTGTCAAGATATTATATCTTATATGGGAGTAGTTATCTAACACGTTTTCCATTACCAACAGGATTACCAATACAGAGCATAGAAGACTGCGCATATGATCGTGACTGTGAATGCCAAGAGGTTGAATGTGGGACTGGTAGAAAACAGTTTTGGAGACAGGGAAATACTCTTAGGATCATCTTTTCCTCCCTCTCGCAGGTGGCTTGTAACGATGATGATTACCATAGTGAGGATCGCAGTTATTCCCATCTGATGCAACCATGGCAAGGGAGTAAATAACTTTAGTACAAGCGCAATCGGAATCGAGGCGATAGTGCCCGCGATAGCACCTGAATTTGACGTTTTTTTGTAGAATAGACCTAGAAGAAAGACCGCGAGTATGCCTGGACTCACAATTCCGGAGTATTCTTGAATATATTGGATTGCTTGATCTATCCCTCCCAATACAGGAGCAACAATGCATGCTATGAATAGCGCACCCGCAGCGGAAATCCTTCCTACCCTAACAATTAATTTATCATCTGCAGTAGGTTTGATATAGGTTTTGTAAAGATCCAACGTGAATATTGTGGATGTGGAATTGAGCATAGATGCGAGTGAAGAAACAATTGCAGCTGTCAGTGCTGCAACTGCAATTCCTTTCATCCCTGTTGGCAAAAGTTGGAGCAACCACGGATAGGCTTCATCTGATTTAGTTGGAACTCTTGATATGGCTTGTTCTCCAAGTTGGCTCATCAATTCAGCGTCGTTGACGATTGCATAAGCTGCAATACCTGGGATAACCACGATGAAGGGGATCAGCAACTTCAAGAATGCCGCCATCGCAATACCATTTTGTGCTTCGCCTAATGATTTAGCAGCGAGCGTTCTTTGAATAATGTACTGATTGAACCCCCAATAGTAAAGATTTGCCACCCACATTCCACCAATTAGGACCCATATTCCTGGCAAATTGATATATTCAGGATTAGACTTATCCAAAATCATTTGAAACTTATCAGGGGCAGATTCCATTAATTTTGAAAAGCCACTGACCCATCCTGTACCTTCGGATAAAATATTCAAAGCCAAGTAGGTAGTAAAAAGCCCACCTAGCACTAAAAAGAAAACTTGTATTACATCGGTCCAAGCTACTGCGCTGAGACCACCATAAAGGGAATAGGCAGCAGCAAATAGTGCTAAACCTACAATTCCGTAACTCATTGGTATTCCTATAATCCCTTCAAGGGCAAGTGAACCTAAATAAAGAACCGATGCCAGATTAACGAAAATAAATAGCGCTATCCAGAAGACGGCCAAGATCGATTTCAGTTCTTTACTATATCTTTTTTCAACAAACTCTGGGATGGTATAGATATTCTTTTTGATGAAAATAGGCAGGAAATATTTTCCCACTAGAAGCAAGGTAATGCCACCCATCCACTCATACGAAGCGATTGCCAGTCCTGAAGCAAATCCGGCTCCGGACATACCTATAAACTGTTCGGCAGAAATGTTCGCTGCAATGAGTGATGAACCAATTGCCCACCAGGGAAGGGTTTTCCCTGCGAGAAAATAATCTTCGGCGTTTTTTTCTTGGCCCTTTTTACCTCGGGAAACAAACAGGCCTACTCCCAAAATCAAGGCACAATAGCTGCCAAATATGATAAAGTCAATTGTAGAAAAATTCATGAAATTTAAGTTAAGCTACACGATGGCACCCATTAGATATTTTTATGGGTATGTCATCAATGTTAAGGTTAAAATCCTTGGTATATTTTTGATCCAGGTCTTCAATCATTGAGTCTAAGGAGACATCCTTAGAGAGTGCTAATACGCATCCGCCAAAACCTCCTCCTACTTGCCTTGCACCATATATTTGGTCATGACTAATAAGTTCATTTACCAGATAATCTGTCTCATTACAGGTGACTTCAAAGTCATTCTTAAGACTCATATGGCCTTGGGTTAATTGATTTCCCACACTCACGTGATCTTTATTTTTCAATGCTTCATTGATCATCAAAACCCTCCCATTTTCTGAAACAATGTGATGGACTCTTTTCCATAATTTTGGTGCCAAATCCTCTTTGCAACGATTAACCATTTCCAAAGACAGGTCTTGGTATGTCTTCACGTTTGGAAATTTTGTCTTAAAAAATTCTAAGGCCTGGGTGCTTTCTTCCCTTCGTTTATTATAATCAGAATCCCCAAGGTTATGCTTCACATTAGAATTAATTAATAAAAGTCTAGACCCCGAAAGATCAATAGTTGTTTCTTCATATTCAAGACTCAAACAGTTTAACAGCAAAACGTGGTTGACCAGCCCAAAGAGACAAGCAAATTGATCCATAATTCCGCACTGAACCAATGAAAAAGTGTGTTCTGATTTTTGAGCGATCCTTGCTAGCTCCCACTTCTCTAAGTTAAGTTCAAATAATTCAGATAATCCTAATGCAACTCCACAACATAGGGCTGCCGAAGACGATACACCGGCACCCACTGGTATATTGCCCCCAAAAGCTAAGTCAAATCCTTTAACGTAATCTTTTAGTTGAAAGACGACTCCATATATTAAATTTAGCCAATCATTTTCTGTGCGTTTTATCTCTTCTACGGATGCTGATACATATTCATCATAGTCAAGGCTGTAAAGATTTATCTTATCTGTTGTGCCATTTTTAGAAAGCCCGATATTCATATAATAATTGATCGCTGCTGGTAAAACATACCCGCTATTGTAGTCAGTATGCTCTCCAATAATGTTAATTCTTCCAGGTGCCTTTACGATCACCCTCGGAGATGCGCTGAAATGCGAGGAGAAATACTTTTCAATCTTATTCGAAATCAATGTATACTTTATTATTATTTTAGTAATTCAATAAGTTTAATAGCATATATTTAATATTAAACATTAATTCAACGCTTATTTATTAAACTTATAGCACATGCTAAAATATTTCTATTTTAGTCTAAAATAAAATTTACCTTGGTTTAAGTCATATAATATTTTCATTTACGAGACGAACCAACACATTTGGCAGTAGATTGTATCCTAATTACCAGGGCAATCGCATTTAAAAATTGAGTAATTTTTCTCTGTATTGACTATTGTAAGCTGCTCGCTGGATTTTCTGTGACTTCGGTATTTTGTCGGTGTTTCTTTCGATCAATGTGAGCGCCATTTTGTTGATGATACTAAAGTTCTCCGCATGATATCCCTTCGGTTTTCTACTTGCATCTTCTTTAAAAAGGACATCCAGCATCCAGTGAAGATGGTTTTCTATGCGCCAATGCGCACGAATGTTTGCATTGAAGAACCGCGCTTTTTCTTTTTTACTGCTGATGTAGTATCGGGTCGAGGTGGCAGGGCAATCGCATTTAAATAACTCACAAATACCTGTATAGAAAGGTATCCCTTAGTAGGATACCCCAAGTTTCATAATGTGTGTGTTTTTTTAAAAAAATCGGG